>NZ_CP076103.1:3909575-4210312 GCF_018732085.1 Lysobacter capsici
CGGCGATGAAACCCGCGCCTGTCGCCGAAGCCGTGCCGCCGGCCGCGCCCAAGGCGGCCGCCGCCAACGAGGCCGCCAAGCGCAGCCGCGCCGAAGTCCCGGCCAGCGCGCCGGCCGCCGCCGCAAGCGATGCGCGCGCGCCCGCGCCACTGCGCCGCGCCCAGGCCGCGCCGGCCGAGTACGAACTCAAGGTCGCCCCGGCGGTGGTGCCGCCCCCGCCGCCGCCCGCGCCGCCGGCCACGATGGGTGTGATGTCGGCGCCGGCGCCGGTTGACGCCGCGCCCGCCGCCGACGCCGGATGGGCCGCGCCCACCAACAATCTGAGCAGCAAGCGCGCCGCGAAGGCCGCGGCTGTCGCCGCGGACGCGGCGACCCTGGGCAAGGCCGAGGCCTACAGCGAACGCGCCGACGCCCAGGCCGCGCCCGAGCCGTCGAGCCAGAGCGGCATTGCCTCGCCGACCCTCGACCGCATCGAAGTGACCGGCAGCCGCATCGGCGACGACGCCAGCGACGAAAGCCGCCTGGCCCCGGCCGAATGGCTGGAGCGCATCCGCGGCTACCGCGATGACGGCCAGGCCGAACGCGCACGCGAAAGCCTGCAACGCTTCCGCCGCGCCCATCCGCATGCGCGGGTGCCGGACGATCTGCGCGCGCTGCTGAAATGAGCACGGCCGCCGTCGCGCGGCCCGTGCCGGCCCGGCGTGCCGCCCGCGGCGCCGGTCAGCCTGCGTCCCGGCGTCGATGAGCACGCCGCGATGAGCGACGACGCTCCGACCGCCACCCTCGCCGCGCGCGCCAGCCATCAGATCGAGGTCAAGCACAGCCGCTTCCTGGCCCTGGCCGCGCCGGTGACCACCCTCGCCGAGGCATTGGCCTTCGTGCAGGAGGTCGCCGACCCCGACGCCACCCACAACTGCTGGGCCTA
Organism: Lysobacter capsici; assembly: GCF_018732085.1. Classification (NCBI taxonomy): domain Bacteria; kingdom Pseudomonadati; phylum Pseudomonadota; class Gammaproteobacteria; order Lysobacterales; family Lysobacteraceae; genus Lysobacter; species Lysobacter capsici. The sequence continues at coordinate 3,910,501 of NZ_CP076103.1, forward strand.
CCGCATCGGCGGCGAATACCGCTTCAACGACGACGGCGAACCCTCGGGCACCGCCGGGCGGCCGATCCTGGCGGCGATCGACGGCCAGGGCCTGGACCAGGTGGTGGCGGTGGTGACGCGCTGGTACGGTGGCATCAAGCTCGGCGCAGGCGGCCTGGTGCGCGCCTACGGCGGCAGCGCGGCCGAATGCCTGCGCCGCGCCGAACGCCGCGAACTGGTCTACTACGACGAACTCGACCTGGCCTATCCATTCGAAGACATCGGCGCGGTCCACGCCGCGTTGAACGCCTTCGGCGCGCACAAAGACCACGAGCGTTTCGACGCCGACGGGGTGCGCGTGCGGATTCGCCTGCCTGCGTCGCAGTTGTCCGCCTTGAAAGCGCAGCTGCGCGACGCCACTCGTAATCGCGTGCGCCTGGACGATCCCGGCGAACGGAGCCCAAGCCGATGAACGCCACCCGATGACAGACCCCAGCGCCGGCCCCAGAGCCGACACCCGCCGCGACCTGCAGAAAGCCCCGATCGGCACCCTGAGCACCCTGTGGCCGTTCGTGCGCAGGCACCGTCCCTTGTTCATCGCCTGGCTGTTCGCCTTGGCCGCCTCCAGCGCGGCGACGCTGAGCATGCCGCTGGCGTTCAAGAAGATGATCGACCAGGGCTTCGCCCAGAGCGCGTCCGGCGGCGGCAGCGGCGCGATCGACCAGGCCTTCCTGATCCTGTTCCTGGTCGCCATCGCGCTGGCCCTGGCCACCGCGGTGCGCTTCTACTTCGTCGCCATCCTCGGCGAAAAAGTCGTCGCCGACCTGCGCGAAACCCTGTACCGCCACGTGATCGCGCTGGACGCGGGCTTCCACGACCGCACCCGCAGCGGCGAACTGGTCTCGCGCCTGACCGCCGACGCCGAACTGCTGCGCAGCGTGGTCGGTTCGAGCATGTCGGTGGCCCTGCGCAGCTCGGTCACGGTGATCGGCAGCCTGGGCATGCTGTTCTATACCAGCCCGCGCCTGGCCGGCTACGCCCTGATCGGCATTCCGCTGGCGGTGCTGCCGATCATCATCGGCGGGCGCAAGCTGCAGAAGATCTCGCGCAACACCCAGGACCGCATCGCCGACGCCAACACCCTGGCCGCCGAAACCCTCGGCGCGGTGCGCACGGTCCAGGCCCACGCCCGCGAGCCCTACGAACAAGGCCGTTTCAGCGAATCGCTGCGGATCGCGGTCAAGACCGCGCGCCAGCGCATCACCGCCCAGGCCCTGGTCACCGCGATCGCGATCACCCTGGTGTTCGGCGCGATCACCCTGGTGCTGTGGTCGGGCGCGCACGACGTGGTCGCCGGCCGCCTGAGCGCCGGCACCCTGGGCCAGTTCGTGCTGTACGCCTTGATCGGCGGCGGCTCGATCGGCGCCTTGGCCGAGGTCTGGAACGACCTGCAGCGCGCCGCCGGCGGCATGGGCCGGATCAGCGAACTGCTCAACGAAACCAACGCGGTGAAGGCGCCGGCGCAGCCCACGCCGCTGCCGCAGCCGTTGCGCGGCGAGATCGTGTTCGATCAGGTCGCCTTCCACTACCCGCAGCGCATGGACCTGCCGGCGCTGCAGAACTTCAGCCTGCGGGTGAACCCCGGCGAGACCGTGGCCCTGGTCGGCCCGTCCGGCGCCGGCAAGAGCACGGTGTTCTCGATCCTGCTGCGCTTCCACGACCCGCAAAGCGGCGCGGTGCGCGTGGACGGCATCGACGTGCGCGACACCGACCCGGCCGACCTGCGCGAATCGATCGCGCTGGTGCCGCAGCAACCGACCATCTTCGCCACCACCGCGCGCGACAACATCCGCTACGGGCGGCTCGGCGCCAACGACGAGGAAGTCGACCAGGCCGTGCGCGCCGCGCATGCCGAAGACTTCATCCGCGCCCTGCCCGAGGGCCTGTCGACCGAACTGGGCGAGCGCGGCGCGCGCCTGTCCGGCGGCCAGCAGCAACGCATCGCGATCGCCCGCGCCCTGCTCAAGGACGCGCCGATCCTGCTGCTCGACGAAGCCACCAGCGCGCTCGACGCGCAAAGCGAACGCGCGGTGCAGCAGGCGCTGGAAACGCTGATGGAAGGCCGCACCACTCTCGTCATCGCGCATCGCCTGGCGACCGTGCTCAAGGCCGACCGGATCGTGGTCATGGACCGCGGCCACATCGTCGCCGAAGGCACCCACGCGCAATTGCTGGCCGAGGGCGGGCTGTATGCGGAGCTGGCGAAGTTGCAGTTCCTGGATTGAAACGCGGGGCATCGCGGCGCGCGCCGGCGATTGCCGGTTCGCGGTCGCGACTCACCCCGCTCCTACAGTCACTTCGCTGGGCGACGCGAGAGTCTGGTAGAAGCGACTGTAGGAGCGGCGCAAGCCGCGACCGCGCCAATTCGACCGCCGGCGAAACCCGAGCGCAGCACGCGCAACCAGCCGCGCGCCAAATCCGCCGGCGAACCGGCTGACATCGCACCGCGCATCGACGAAGATCGCCGCGACTCCCCACGGCCGCCGCCATGCCCCCCACCGCCGTCGCTCCGCACCCCGTCCGCCTGCGCCGATACCGCTGGCTCCTCGCCGCGGCCCTCGCTGCACCGATGATCGCCCTGCCCCTGGCCACCCACGCCGAGCCGCCGCAAACCAAGGTGGAAACCCTCGGCGTCTACAGCAACGTGCGCATCACCGGCGGCGACGACCCGCACGCCGAAGGCTACGACTGCGAGCTGTACCGCGAAAACGGCCAGCTGTTCGGGCTGTTCTATTCCTCGCAGGGCATGGTCGGCGACACCCCGCGCGGCCGCCTGCAGGACGTTCGCTACGACCCGGCCAAACGCACGCTGTTCTTCCGCGCCAAGCTCACCCTCGGCCAGGAGATCAGCCGCGACACCGGTCCCGACGGCCGCCCCTCGCGCGACCTGTTCGAATTCGACGGCACGCTCGATGCCCAGCGGCTCAGCGGCACCCTGACCCACCGCGACGGCTATCGCCCGGCCGAGCCCGGCGAACGCAAAACCGTGAGCCTCAAGCTCGACCGCGAACGCAGCGCGCAGGCGCGCGAGTTCGCCCCGGCCAGCCGCAAGGCCTGGCAAGCCGAAGACCTGCCGATGGGACCGCAGTGGTGAAGCGTGGTCGGCGCGCTTCGATCCGTCACTGAGCGCCACGCCCACGCCCGCGCGATCGCGCGGTCGCCCGCGATCGACGAATCGACCGTCCCGAACCGCATGCGATGACCCGAGAAAAAACGCCCCGCAGTCGCGGGGCGTTTTTGCAGTCAGCTATCGATGAGGCGATCAGCTCGTGACCAAGGCCAGGCCGTACTGGCTCAGGACCGGGTTGATGCGCTCGAAGTAGGTCTGACGCTGCGAGCTCGGCACCGAGCAATTGTCGTTCTGGCCCGCGGGCAGATTGCCGCCCGAGGTCAGGCCCTGCGCCTGGCCGGCGGCGGTGATCCACGAACCGCCCGAGTCGCCGCGACCGGTGCAGTTGTTGGCCCGGGTCAAGCCGCTCACGCTGCCGAGGCTGCCGTAGTTGACCGTCACGTTCTTGGCCGTGATCGTGCCGCACTTGTACTGCGTGGTGCGGCCCGAACGGCAGACCGCCGCGCCGATCGCCGCTTCGGTGCTGCCCTTCACCGCGACGCTGCCGCCGGTGTAGTTGCTGACGCTTCCGACCAGCGTGTGGCTCGCGCCGATCGTCACCCAGGCGCGATCGGTATTGGGGAAATGCGACGCGGTGAAGGTGCCCACGTTGACGCCGCTGATCTGCACGCTCTGACCGGCCTTGGCGCAATGCCCCGCGGTCGCGAAGCCCTTGATCGTGCCCTTGGTGACCGGGAACCCGACCGAACACAGGCCGACCCGGCCGGTGCCGTCCGACAGCGGCATGCGGTACTCGATGCCGCCCTGGACCGTCGCCGTGGTCTGCGGGGTGCCCACCGCTTCCTCGACCCGGATCGAACCGATGTCGGCGCCGCTGACCGCGACGAAATCGATCGCGTCCTCATCCGCGCCCGGCGCAATGCTCACCACCACCGAGTTGGTGGTCGGATCGACGTACCACGACTGCACGCCGCTGCGCAGCTTGCTGATGCCCGGCACGCGCCGGCGCGCATCGCGGTCGAGCGCCGCCATCGAATCGTTGAGCTGCTTCAGGCTGTGCCTGACATGACGCAACTCGACGCCGGCCACTGCGAGGTTCTTGTGCGCGCCCGAGGTCGCCGCGACCACGCGATAGCTGCCATCGTCGTTGCGCTCGACCCAACTGCCGGCGTAGCCACTGCCGAGCGTGCGACGCAGCGTGGATTCCTGGGTGGTGGCGATGCGGTCGGCCTGAATCATCTGCGCGACTTGCGTCGACGACAGGCCAAGATCGCGCTGCATGGCGAACTTGAGGGTCGGATTGAGACCGTCGGCGGCCATGGCGCTGCCGGCGGACAACGCGGCGACGGCCGCGACCAGACTGGCGCGCGAGCGCAGATTCGACTTCGATACGGACATGCAAGAACTCCTGACTTGAGTATGCGAACACGGCCGACGTCCACAGGACGCGGCCGCAACGACATCGCCGTGAGCGACAGTGGCCGTTGCTTCGAAGTGCGATGCCCAGACAATCGGCGCGCACCAGGAAGCCGAACGACGCAAACAGATAAAGACGATGCCATCTGGATTAGCAAGGCGAAGCTTCGCGCTGCAGCGACAAAAACAACCTAGCCCGTCACAGGAATGCGAATGCCATGACGAAAAAAAACGTTATCGCATCGTCGCCAGCCGATCCGTCGCTTGCGAACGTCGCAATAAAGGTTCCATCCAAGCGCATGCACGACACGAAAAACTGCGCGAACAACACTTTGCGCGCACATCGTGCGGCGTATGGACGAATCGACGATCCACGCGAGCACACAACCGTCTCGATGCGATCACGCAAAGCGTCGCTCGCGTGCGCCCGGACCAACGTCGAAACCGATCGCGGGCCCGCCCGCGAATCGATCCCATCCGATTACCGCCGCGCTCGGCGATGACGGGGCCGCAGGGACGGCATAAACGACAACGCCCCGCGGGAAGCGGGGCGTTGTGGTTCGATCAAGGTGACGCTGTCGCGATCAGCTGGTGACCAGGCTCAGCCCGTACTGGCTCAGGATCGGCCCGACGCGTTCGAACAGGCTGCTGCGCTGCGCCGCCGGGATGCCGCAGTTGTTGCCGTTGGACTGCACGTTGCCGCCGGACATCACGCCCTGCGCCTGGCCGGCGCTGGTGAACCACGAACCGCCCGAATCGCCGCGCCCCATGCAGGCATTGCCCTGGGTCAGGCCGCGCACCGCGCCTTCGGCGTAGTTGGCGGTGACGTTCTTGGCGGTGATGTTGCCGCAGCGGTAACCGGTGGTGCGGCCGGAACGGCACACCGCCGCGCCGACCGCGGCCTCGGCGCTGCCGCGGATCGCGATCGTGCCGCCGCTGTAGTTGCTGACCGCGCCCTGCAGGGTGTGGGTGCTGCCCACGCTCACCCAGGCGCGGTCGTTGCCCGGGAACACGCGCGCTGCGAACGAACCGACCTGGGTGCCGCCCACGCGCACGGTCGCGCCGGCCGCGCCGCAATGGCCGGCGGTGACGAAGCCCTTGGTGGCGCCGCGGGTGACCGAGAAGCCGACCGAGCACAACGTAGCGTTGTTGATCGAATACTCGATGCCGCCGAGGATGTTGACCGAAGTCTGCAAGGTGCCGGGCACTTCCTCGATCCGCACCGCGCCGGCGTCGGCGCCGCTGATCGCGACGAAATCCACCGCGCGCTCGCTGGCGCCCTGATCGACCCGCACCACCACCGCGTTGTTGATCGGATCGACGTACCAGCTCTGCACGCCGTCGAGCGGCTTGCTGATGCCCTTGACCCGCGCGTTCGACGCGGCATCGAGCAGGTTCATCGAGTTCTGCAACTGCTTGAGGCTATGGCGCACGGTGCGCAGTTCCACCCCGCCGATCGCGCTGGACTTGCGCGCGCCCGCGCTCGCCGCCACGACCTTGAACGTGCCGTCGGCGTTGCGCTCGATCCAGCTGCCGGCGAACTGGCTGCCCAGATCGCGTTCGATCGCCGCCGCCTGGGTGCGCGCGAGTTTTTCGGTCTGCAGGTACTGGGCGATCTGGCCCGGGAAAATGCCCAGATCGCGCTGCATCGCGAACTTCAACTCCGGGCTGACGTCATCGGCGGCGAACGCGGCGCCGGACGACAGCGTGGCGACCGCGGCCGCGACGCAGAAAACGGAAGCGCGCACGAAACGACGCGCATTGGACTTCGATACGGACATGCGAAGAACTCCTGAAGGAATCTGACATGGGATCGATGGAATGAAGCCGAGCGGCTTCTCGACGCCGCGGCATGGCGGCGGCCTCTCGTCGGCGAACCCGCGCGCAATCCGGATGCACACTGTGTTCGCGAGGCCGTTCCAGCTAAAAAGATGTGCGCGGCCTGCGCAAGGTCTTCGCCCCAGGCGCGATCACACGCAGAGTCCGAGCCACGTCACAAGACGAGGTATTGGCATAAGGACATGAACGAGAAAGGATGTTCGATGCGCCGACGTATTGTGATGTTGCCCGCGAGTGTTGCGGCGCAGCGGAAATCGGTTGCATCGATCGAGTCGCGTTGTCGCATCGACGATGCTTCGATGGGATGCCTCGATGCAATGCGTGGCTGCGATCGAGCAGCCTCACTGATCGCCCGAGGTGACCTCACCCGGGTCCGGCGCGTAAATATCCAGTTGCAGTTCGATGCCGCGCTCGCCGAGCAGGCGAAGATTGGCCGCGCTGATCGTCTCGCCTTCGTTGCTTCCACCCATGAACAGACCGCAGAACACGTTCATTTCGAACCGCGACTGCAACTGCGCCCACACGGCGGGATCGCTGTTCAACCTGGCGAAGATGTCGTGGATCTGCGCATCCAGATCGCCGGGTGAGCGATCTAGCGCTTGCAGGGACCACATACCGGTCCGGGCGACACGTCGGTGGCCGGTGGCCTTGCCGATCAGGACCTCGCCCCGGGTCCGTGCGCCTGTCGGCGCCGCGCCGAGCAGGCGACTGACCTCGTCGGGAATCAAATCGTCGCCGTGGATACGTAGGGTCGCTTTGGTTTTTTCGAGTGCGGGCATTGCGGGACCGATAGATGAAAGGCGGGACGCCGCGAACGTCGATGCGCGCGACACCTAACTTCACATCAGATCGCCGCTTCCGGCAAATATCACGAGCGCAAGCGTATCGCCGGGTTCCTGGCGCACGCACTACGGCGGCTGGTCCAGACCGACCAAGCCGACATCGCACCGCAAGGTCAATCCGCTCGCGCGAACTCGCTCAACAGCCAGATCGTGACAGCACACAGCGCGACGATGCCGGCACCACGGCCCAGCCAGAACAAGGCCAGGGAAAAATCCGCGCCGTGTACCGGCGGCGGAATCGCGGCCAGCGCGATCAGCGCCAGGGCCTGGGATTTACGCGAACCACGCATGGCTGCACCTCCCGCGGCGGCCCGCATGGCCGCCTCACCGGACCTTACACCCATCCGGGCCAGGATGGACCGCCCCGCCCCGGACAGGCGACGGCCGGCAACCCAGCGCGCACACGCGCGGCCAGCAACGATGAACCCCATGCGCAACGACACCTCGATCCAGCCCTATCTCAATCTCAGCGGCGACTCGGGCGTACGCGGCTACGCCATCGGGCCGCAGGCGATCGCGGTCGAGTTCGCCGACGGCTCGGTCTACCTGTACAGCGCCGACAGCGCCGGCGCCGAGGCGATCGCGCGCATGCACGAACTGGCGCGCGGCGGGCGCGGCCTGAACACCTACATCAACCGTCATGTCCGCGCGGCCTACGCCGAGCGGCTGCGCTGATCGGCGCGAGCGCGCACGCGGACAACCGACCTCAACTGATCCAGTTGAACACGCTGTCGCCGCGCGCGGCCGCGCCGGCGTAGAACCCGATCAGATCGGCGTAGTACGACAGCACGTAGTCCTTGGCCTCGTCGCCGTCGCGCAGCCAGATCACCTCCGGATAGATCTCCGCATCCGCCAGCGCCTGCGCGTCATAGCGGCGGGCGAATTTGTCGGCCGGCAGCGCGGCGAGCGCGGCGGCGATCTGGCGAACATGCTCGGCCGGCAGATGGCGCGGCACGGCTTCGTCCGAATCGTCCGCCACCGGCGTGCCGCCGAAGATCACCCAACCCAACGGCGGCTCGCCTTCCCATGGCGACTGGTTGAGGACGAAATGAATCGCGTGCCAGGCCTTGTCGAGATAGCCCACGCGCCCGGCCGCCTTGTCCGCGTCGTAGTGCGCGTACAAGGTCTCGATGATTTGCTGCGGTGCTCGCAATAACGCGTCCGCGCGCTCCGCATCGACGGCGGTCGCGCCCCAGGTCATGCCCATTCGTACGTGCTCCGATAATCGAGGTTTGGTCGGCATGCCGTCACCGACGCGGCGGGCCCTTGCACAACCGACGGCCGCACACGCCGATGCCGAGTGCGAAGCGGCCGGGTCGCCCCGGCCGCGCGTCGCGGTCGCGCCGGCGATCAGGGATTCGGATCCGGCGGCTGCGACACCAGCGGTTCGCATTGCAGCCTGGATTCGCCGGCCGAATTGGTGATCCAGTTGCAGTCGAGCCAGGTGCCGTCCTTGTCCTGGACGATGAAGGCCGAGGCGCTGAAGCTGATCAGCACCAGGGCCAGCGACAGCAGCGCGGGTGCGAGGCGGATGTTCTTCATGGTTCTGTCTTCCTTGTCAGTGGCTTTTCACCGATGGATACACAACAACGTTGCGTCCACGCGGCGGCCAGTCCGTTCGCGGTGCGTCGCCGCACCCCGCCGTCGTCGCGGACACGAGCATGCTAGCAAGCGCTCATCGCAGCCGGTGATATGCGGCCGCGGCTGACGCGAGAAGTCAGGGATTGATCCGGATCGGCGTTCCGGTCGGCACCAGGCTCCACACTTCCTCGATCTGCGGGTTGGTCAGCGCGATGCAGCCGTCGGTCCAATCGCGCCGGTATCCGGCCGGAGTGCCGCCGTGAATCATGATGTCGCCGCCCGGGTCGACGCCGCGCGCCCGCGCCTGCTTGCGATCAGCGTCGTTCGGATACGACACCCGCAGCGACAGATGGAAGCGGCTGTTCGGATTGCGCCCGCTGATGCGGTAGTCGCCTTCCGGCGTGCGTTCGTCGCCCTGCTGGCGCTTGTGCCCGCTCGGCGCGTCGCCGAGCAGGATCGGATAGGTGCGGATCACCATGTTGTTGCGGAACAGCTGCATGCGCCGCTGCGACTTGTCGACCACGATGCGGTCGACGCGTTGCGCGGCCGGCGCCATCGCCGGCGGGGTCAGCGCCCAGGCCGGCGCGCAGGCGAGCAGCGCGGCGAAAACACTCAGGGATATCCATTTCATGCCGGCAGGCTCCTGTCCACGATCGCATCCAATTCCAGGTCGTGCGGCAACGTGCCGAACCCCAGCCCGTGCGCGCCGCCGACCCGGCTGCGGCAGAACGCGACCGCGGCGGGACTGTCGGCGACGAACAACAGCGCGGCCTGCAAGGCCAGCGCGAGCCGCTCGACGAACGCGCGCATCTGCGCCTCGTGCAAGGCTGTCGTGCCGGCCAATACCGGCGACAGTTCGTCGATGCGCGCATCCAACGCGTCGTGGCGGCCGCGCGCATGGTCGAGTTCGGCCAGCAAGGCACGCCCGGCCTCGGGTTCGCGGCTGAGCGCGCGCAGCACGTCCAGGCACTGAATGTTGCCGCTGCCTTCCCAGATCGAATTCAGCGGCGCCTGCCGGTACAGGCGCGGCAGGATCGATTCCTCGACATAGCCCGCGCCGCCGAGGCATTCCTGCGCTTCGTTGACGAAGGCCGGCGCGCGCTTGCAGATCCAGAACTTGCCGATCGCGGTGGCGATGCGCGCGAACGCGGCGTCGTGGGCCGACGACGGCGCGCGATCGATCGCGCCGGCGACGCGGATCGCCAGCGCGGTGGCGGCTTCGGATTCGATCGCCAGGTCGGCGATGACGTTGCGCATCAGCGCATGCTCGATCAGCGGCTTGCCGAAACTGCGCCGATGGCGCGCGTGATGCAGCGCCTGCGCCAGGGCCATGCGCATCTCGCCGGCCGAGCCGAGCATGCAGTCCAGCCGGGTCAGCATCACCATCTCGATGATCGTCGCCACGCCGCGGCCTTCCTCGCCGATGCGCTGCGCCCAGGCGCCGAGGAATTCCACTTCCGACGATGCGTTGGACCAATCGCCGAGTTTGTCCTTGAGCCGCATCAGCCGCATCGCGTTCTTGCCGCCGTGCGGATGCCAGCGCGGCATCAGGAAACAGCTCAGCCCACCCGGCGCCTGCGCCAGCACCAGGAAGCCGTCGGACATCGGCGCGGAAAAGAACCACTTGTGGCCGACCAGTTCGTACTCGTCGTTGCCGATCGGCGTGGCGACGGTCTGGTTGGAACGCACGTCCGAGCCGCCCTGCTTCTCGGTCATGCCCATGCCGAGGGTCAACCCGGCCTTGTCGCCGTAGCCGACATCGCGGCCGTCGTAGTGCGGCGCGGCGGCCTTGCGCATCCACTCGTGCAGGGCCGGCGCGTGCCGCAGCACCGGCACGCTGGCGTGGGTCATGGTCAGCGGGCAACTGGTGCCCGGTTCGACCTGATGGTGCAGGTAGCTCAGCGCCGCGCGCGCGACGTGCGAACCCGGGCGCGGATCGTGCCAGGACAGGCCGGCGACGCCGTGTGCGATCGCGTGGCCCATGATCGCGTGGTAGTTCGGGTGGAACTCGACCCGGTCGATGCGGTGGCCGTAGGCATCGAAGTTGCGCAGCCGCGGTTTGTCGCGATGTGCGTCGAAGCTCAGCTCGTACAGTTCGCCACCGGCGAGCGCGCCGTAGGCGGCGAGATGTTCGGCGAACCCCGCGCCGCCTTCGCGCTCGACCGCGTCGCGCAGCGCGAGGTCGTCGCGCCACAGATCGCGCGGCGCGAACGGCGGCGGCTGATTCTCGACCCGATGGGTGGCGAACGGGGGCAGCGTGTCCATGAGGGTGAGTCTCCGTGGGGCTTTGCACGGATTCTAGTGATTCTGCGGCGAGTCCGCTTTTTCGCTCTTCTTCGCAGCGAAGGTTTGCGGCATCCCGAGTTTCATCTCGACATGGCGCTCAAGCCACTGGATCCCCGCGTTCGCGGGGATGACGGTGTTGAGGGATGCGATTGTTCCTCGTCGCTACGTAGCTTCGGGTTGCCTCACGTCGGGGCGGCCGCGTGGTCTTGAGTTGCTGTGCGGTCTCAAGCCGTGGTGTGGTCACTGACTGCTACGCAGGCTCGCTTCACGGCTCCTTCGCTTTTGCTCGTCATTCCCGCGAAGGCGGGAATCCAGGGCTCCACCGCGGCATGGCGCTGAAGTCTCTGGATCCCCGCCTTCGCGGGGATGACGGTCGTGGAAGATCAGACTCGCCCACATTGCTCCGCGGCCTTGGGCTACCGCGATTCAAATACCGACCGTTCGTTCGCAAACCCGCTCGCCACGCGCTGACTGCTGCACTGCGTCAAGCACATAGTGGCAAACCAACCAGCCAAAAAGAAAAAAGGCCCCGCCAGAAGCGGAGCCTTGGAAACTGTCCGATGCGATTCGGCCAGACATTGCCCCTAGGGGCAAAGGCGAATCAAACCACCGGAGCCACTTCGGACGCCTGCGCGCCCTTCGGTCCCTGGGTCAGCTGATAGCTGACACGCTGGCCTTCCTGCAAGCTGCGGAAACCCTTTGCGTTGATCGCGGAGAAATGCACGAATACATCCGCGCTGCCATCTTCGGGAGAAATAAAACCGAAGCCCTTGGCGTCGTTGAACCACTTCACGGTGCCGTACTGCATATCCTTATTGACCTCATGCTGGATGCGTTGACGTGCGTCGCCGCCGGATGTGGCGCGAGACGCACTACCGAGTATGCAAACTGTGCCGCTAGATGACAACGGTTCAGCGTGACAACATCCAGCACGTGTTTCGAAGCAAGATCCGGCCACATCAATTACGCCGAATCGCATTTATGCGACTGGGGTCACCGAAGCGCCGACGCGATCGAGCACGGCGCCGAGCAACGCCGGCAGGCCCGCGGACGCGGCTGCCACGTTGTCGAGCACGTCCTGCAGGGTGATCACTTCGTCCAGGTCCGGACCGGCGCCGGCGGCCCAGTTGGCGACGATCGCCAGGCAGGCGTAATCCAGGCCGAATTCGCGCGCCAGCCCGGCTTCGGGCATGCCGGTCATGCCGACCAGATCGCAGCCGTCGCGGCGCATGCGCGCGATCTCGGCGCGGGTTTCCAGGCGCGGTCCCTGGGTGGCGCCGTAGCAGCCGCCGTCGACCAGGCTCACGCCCGCGCTCGCCGCCGCGGCGATCACGTCGGCGCGAAAGGCGCGCGTGTAGGGCTCGCCGAAATCGACATGCAGCACTTCGGTGCCGGGTTCCTCGCACAAGGTGGAGATGCGGCCCCAGGTGTAGTCGATCAGCTGATCCGGGCAGCCCAGCACGCGCGGGCCGAACCGTTCGGTGATGCCGCCGACCGTATTGAGCGCGAGCACGCGTTGCGCGCCCAGCGCCTGCAAGGCCGCGAGGTTGGCGCGGTAGTTGATCTGGTGCGGCGGCAAGGAATGGCCTTCGCCGTGACGGGCGAGAAACGCCACCCGGCGCCCGGCCAGGGTGCCGATCCGCACCGGACCCGACGGCGCGCCGTAACGCGTGACCGGCTGATGCGATTCCACGTCCTGCAATTCGGCGATGCGGTACAGGCCGGTGCCGCCGATCAGGGCGAGGTCGATGGGTTGGGTCATTGCGGGGGTCCGGGGAGGGGATCAGGAATGAGTGGACAGGAGTGAGGAAACAGTGGCGAGCGCGGGGCGTGGTGGCGGTGCGGGCTTGTCGGGCCTTCGCGCTTTTTCTAGTTCGCCGATTTCCGCGTCTGGCCGGGCCTCACTTCAAGGCATAGATCGCCGGCAGGTTGCGGCCCTGCTCGTGGTAATCCATGCCGTAGCCGAACACGTAGCGGTCGGGCACTTCCACGCCGATGTAGTCGGCGCACACGTCTTCGACGCAACGGTCGTGGGCCTTCACCGCGAGCGCGGCGATGCGCACTTCGACCGCGCCCTGTTCGCGGCACCATTCGCGGATGCCGTGCAGGGTGTGGCCTTCGTCGAGGATGTCGTCGGCCAGCAGCACGCGACGGCCGCGCAGCGGCGTGGCCGGGCGGTGCTTCCAGACCAGATCGGCGCCGGTGGTCGCGCCGCGGTAGCGGGTCGCGTGCAGGTAATCGAATTCCAGGTCCAGGCCGCGCTCGCCCAGTTCCATCGCCAGTTGCGCGGCGAACGGCATGCCGCCGTGCATGATCGTGAGGTACACCGGACGGCTGCCGGCGTAATCGCTGCGGATCTTCACCGCCATGCGCGCGATCTCGCGCTCCAGGGTGCGCCGGTCGAAAATCAGATCGGCGTTTTCCAGCGCCTGGGCCAGGTCGTGCCCGGACTCGTGTTTCACGTTCATCAAGCCAATCCTTCCAGACGGGTGCGGGTTTCGCCGTAACGGCTGTCGGCGATCAGGCCGTCCCAGCCCATCGCGCCGCGGCCGATCAGGCCCAGCAGCGCGGCGGTGTTGAGGCGGCGGCCTTCGACGGCGGCCAGCGACTCTTCTACCAACTGCGGATGACAGACCAGCACGACATCGCAACCGGCATCCAGGTGCGCGTCGATGCGCGCCTTGATCCCGCCGACCGAGAACGCCGCGGCCATGCCGATGTCGTCGCTGAAGACCACGCCGCGGAACCCCATCTCGCCGCGCAGGATTTCTTCGATCCAGCGCCGCGAATACCCGGCCGGCTCCGGCGCGACCGCCGGGTACGACACGTGCGCCATCATCACCGCGTCGGCCTTGGCTTCGATGCCGGCGACGAACGGGATCAGGTCGGTCGCGCGCAGTTCCTCGAGCGTGCGCGGGTCGACCGCGTCGTTGAAATGGGTGTCGGCCAGGACCGAGCCGTGGCCGGGGAAATGCTTGATCGTCGCGGCCATGCCGCGCGCGTGCATGCCGCGCACGTAGGCGCGGGTGAACTCGGCGACGACCTGCGGATCGGGATCGAAGGCGCGGTTGCCGATCGCCAGATTGCCGCGGCCCAGGTCGACCACCGGCGCGAAGCTCAGGTCGACGCCGCTGGCCTGCACTTCGGCGGCCATCAACTGCGCGTGTTCCTCGGCCAGCTTGAGCGCGCCGGCGGGGTCGTACGCGTACTGCTTGCCGAACACCTCCAGCGGCGGCAGGGCGCTGTAGCCCTCGCGGAAGCGCTGCACGCGCCCGCCTTCCTGGTCGACGCAGATCAACTGCGGACGCGGCGCGGCGGCGCGGATCGCGGCCGAGAGCTCGGCGACCTGGGCCTTGGACGCGAAGTTGCGGCTGAACAGGATCACGCCGGCGCAGGCATCGTGCTGCAGCCAGTCGCGTTCCTGCGCGGTGAGTTCGGTACCGGCGACGCCGATCACGAGCATGCGGAACTCCTGGGGGAGAAACAGCGCGGTATGCGCAGGGTGCATTGTCGCGCAGATGGTGCGGCGGGGGCACCCTGCCCGGTTGGCCTGGCCTGGCCTGGCCTGGCCTGGCCTGCGCGGCCGGCGCGGCGGCGGGCGTGCTGCTTCAGGTGCCGCGGCGGCCTGCACATGCTTGCGGGCGCATGAAGCCTTGTGTGTGAAGCCTTGTGTGTGAAGCCTTGTGTGTGAAGTCTTTTGTGGGAGGGCTTCAGCCCCGAGGTTTTCCGATCAGGTCTCAGGGTCTATCGGCGCTGAGCCAAGAGCATCGGGGCAGTGGCTCCCAAAAAGACCTCAGACTGCCGCCAGCAGAAAAGCCGGCGATCACGCCGCCGAAGCTTGTTGACGCCCCAGCAAACCGGCAGACACCGAGAGGTCTTTTGTGGAAGGGGCCGTTGCCCCGACGCTCTTGGCTCAGCCCTGGCCGATGCCCGGTGACCTGATCGGAAAGCCTCGGGGAAATAGCCCCTCCCACAAAAGACCTCACGACGACGCCTCGGATCTTGAACCTCAGACCCTGACCTCACACCGCGTCGGCAACCGCCCCATCGCGCTCGGCCCGGCTCCACTGCGCGTACGGCCGCGTCGCCAGCGCCAGGTTGTAGTAGCGCACGCAGTCGGTGACCTCGGCGCCGGCCCAATCGGGCTTGGCGAATTCGGTATCGGCGCTGGCCAGTTCGATCTCGGCCACGACCAGTCCCGCGTTGTCGCCGAGGAACTCGTCGACTTCCCACAAATGGCCTTCATGCCGGACGTAATGCCGGCGCTTGTCGATCAGCCCGCCGACGCTGAGCGCGAGCAGATCGCGCGCATCCGCGACCGGAATCGGATAGTCGAATTCCTGGCGGGTGTGGCCGAGCTCGCGCGATTTCAGATTGAGAAAAGCCTCGTCGCCGGCGATGCGCACGCGCACCGATGCCTTCATCGCCGCGCGGCCGGCGCCGCTGGCGTCGTCCATCGCCGCCAGATCGTTGAGATAGCCCTGCGCCATCGGCACGACCTGGTGCGCGGCTTCGCGCCAACCGTCGCCGACGACCAGGAATTTGCGTTCGATTTCGATGCCCATGCGCCATTATGGCCCAGCCGCCGGATGCCGTCGCGCCTGTAGAATGCGCGCCCCGCGCAGCAGGCGCGAATTCGCCGAATCGGCAAGGCCGCGCATGAAGCGCTTGATTTGCGACGTATTGTTTCCCCATGCATTGGCCCTCGCCGTGCTCGGCGCGACCGGCGTGGCGTTCGCCGCCGATGCGATGCCCGACGTCGAACAAGCCAACGCCGCGTATCGGCGCGCGCTGGAAGCCGACATCCGTGCGAAATCCGAACCGCCGTCGCCGGTCTCGGCCTCGCTGCTCGCATCGATGAAGATCGTCGCCGTGCAAGGTTGCCAGCGCGTCGATGCCGACTACATCGCCTGCATCGTCGGTGTCGATGCGGGCATGCGCCGCGGCTACCAGGCGTATCGATTCGCCCATGACGGTTCGGTCTGGACGCTGGCGAACAGCGTCGACGCCGCGATTCCAGCGCCGAGCCTGGCCGACGCGCAACGCCTGGTACGCCGGCGCCTGGGCGAAGAAGGCGCGCGGCAGCAAGACCCCGCGCGCAAGGCCGAATTCGAACGCGCCGCCGCCGAGGCGACGGTGAGCGCTATGAATTCGTGCGAACTCGACGACGACAGCGGCGCGGTGGAATGCACTGTGCGGCTGCGCTTGCCCGACGGCAGCGAGCCTTCGGCGACGCAGCGTTTCCAGTTGAATGGAAGCACGTGGTCGTTGTTGGAGCGTTGAGGTACGAAGGATAGGCGCAGCGCGCATCGATTGCGCCGCGTCAGTGATTCCGGGAGTTTCGACGGGTCGGGCGAGTTCGCGGTCGCAGCTTGCGCAGCTCCTACAGGGGCAGCCGTTGCCAGCGCGGCGATCGTTTCGATTCCGACTGTAGGAGCTGCGCAAGCTGCGACCGCGAACAAACGACTACGGCGAAACCAGGCAAGACGACAGCGCCTAAGTCACTCCGCGCCAACCAGGCATCGACGTACCGCAGCCCCGATCAACGCTCGAACATCGCAATCGATTCCACATGCGCGGTATGCGGAAACATGTCCATCACCCCCGCCGCGCGCAGCTTCCAGCCCTTCTCGCGCACCAGATAGCCCGCATCGCGCGCCAGCGACGCCGGATGGCAGCTCACGTAGACGATGTGCTTGAACTGCTTGAGCGGCAGCTGGGTCAGGACGAAATCGGCGCCCGAACGCGGCGGATCGAGCAACAGACGGTCGAAACCTTCGCGCATCCACGGCTCGCCGCTGAGGTCCTTGGCCAGGTCGGCGGCGTAGAACTTGGCGTTGCCCAGGCCGTTGTGCTCGGCGTTTTCGCGCGCGCGCTGGACCAATCCGGCCTCGCCCTCCACGCCGACCACTTCGCGCACGCTGCGCGCCAGCGGCAAGGTGAAATTGCCCAGACCGGCGAACAGGTCGAGCACCCGGTCTTCCGGCTGCGGCTGCAGCAGGTCGATCGCGTGCTGGATCATGTGGCCGTTGAGGCCGGCGTTGACCTGGATGAAATCAAGCGGACGGAATTTCAGCTCCAGATTCCACTGCGGCAGGGTAAACGCGAGCCGGGGATCGGCCGGCCACAGCGGATGCACGCTCTCGATCCCGCCGGGCTGCAGGAACACCGCGAACTCGTGCTGCTGGGCGAAGGCGACGATCGCGTCGCGATCGGCTTGCGACAGCGGCGACAGATGGCGAAAGGTCAAGGCGATGCCGCCGTGCGCGTTGTCGCCGTGCATGCGGTCGCCGCCGATGAACTCAACCTGCGGAATTTCGCGGCGCGCCTGCAGGCCGTCGATCAGCTGCGCGAGCGCGCCGATCGCATCGCCGACTTCGGGAATCACCGTCTCGCAGCGCGCGATCTCGGCGACGAAACGCGGATCGGTTTCGCGGAACCCGACCAGGGTCTTGTCCTTCTTCTCGACCCGGCGCACCGAGAACCGTCCCTTGCGGCGATAGCCCCAGGCCGAATCGGTCAGCGCCGGCAGGATCCGCTCGGGCGTGACGTGGCCGATGCGTTCGAAGTTTTCCATCAGCACCTGTTGCTTGGCCACGATCTGCCGATCCTCGGCCATGTGCTGCAGCGCGCAGCCGCCGCACACGCCGAAATGCGCGCAACGCGGGGCGACGCGATCGGCCGCGGCTTCGAGCACCTCCAGCGTCACCGCCTCGTCGAAGCTGCGCGAGCGCGAGGTCTGCTTGGCCATGACCCGCTCGCCGGGCAGCGCACCGGCGACGAACACCGCCTTGCCGTCCGCACGCCGGGCGACGCCACGGCCGTCGTGGGTAAGGCCGGTGATGGCGGCCTCGAAGGGAGTTTGATCGATGCGGGCCACGGCTGCTGGCAGGAATCAAAGGGGGCGCATTGTCGCAGATTCGGGAATCGGGAATCGGGAATCGGGAATCGGGAATCGGGAATCGGGAATCGGGAATCGGGAATCGGGAATCGGGAATCGGGAATCGGGAATCGGGAATCGGGAATCGGGAATCGGGAATCGGGAAGAGCGTTGCGCCCAGGCCGCCCCTACGCAAGCGCTGCGGCACAAAAAAGCAAAGGTCCGCCAGTGGCGGGCCTTTGGCCGTTGCTCTAACGATTCCCTATTCCCTATTCCCGATTCCCGGCCTCACTTCTGCTTCCAACCGCCGCCCGCATCCTGATACCACCAGCCGCCCTTGGCGCTGTCGACCCACTGGCGGGCGAATACCTGGCGGATCTGCGCTTCCCATTCGGGGTGGTTGTTGGCGACCGCGATCTCGCGGTAGACCGCAGCCGAATCGCGGCCCTGGTCGGCCACGGCCTGGTTGACGCCGACCCGGTCCGACAAGGGGATCTTCGAGGCGTCGCGCACCGCGACGGTGCCGTTGCTGGCGAAGCCGAGCGCGCCGGAATCGAAGTGCGCGCGCAACTGGCTGTCGAAGCGCTGCGCCATGCGCGACTGGATCGCCTGGATCGCCGGGGTCTTGATCGAGATGTCCGGCGACTGCGCGTGGGCGCTGCCGATGCCGGCCAGCGACAACCAGTCGATGCGGCTGGCCAGTTGGCCCCATTCCAGGCCCGGGCGCTCGCTCGAAGCACTGCCACCGGGCTTGCCGCCGTCCTTCGGCGCTTCGGGCGTCTGCATCTGCGGTTGATCGCCGATCACCTTCTCGACGAACTCCTTGGCCGCTTCCTTGGCCTCGGCGGCCGGGAAATAGACATTGATGGTCACGCACGCCGTCAACATCACGGCGGCGACCGGTATTCCCATCCAACGGCGCATGAGCGAATCCTTCTGGTTGTGCGCGGTCCTGCGCGGGTCCCGCCGCGTCCGGGCGCGGGCTGAACGAATGGCGCCTATTGAACCACGGCGCTGTTGAACGACAAGGCTACTGCACCACCGGCTTCACCTCGCCCTTGCTGACCGCCTCCATGCGCTCGAGCAAGGTCGCCCAGTCGACCCGGCGGTTGTAGCCGACCACGTCCAGGTGCGGCACGCCCGCGCCCTGCACGATGGTGAAACCGCGGCTGCCGTCGGGCGCGGCCTTGGCTGGGCCCAGGCCGTCCATGTGGCAGACCTCGTCGGCCAGGCGGCAGGCGATGCCGATGCGGGCGTAGCCGAAGTCGTCGAAAAACCCGATCAGGCGATCCTGCAGGCTGCCGACGAAGGACGAATCGCCGACGCTGGACAAGTCCTGCACGGCGCGCTGGCTGATCCGCTGGCGCACGCCCGGGGTCTTGCGTGTGTGCAATTCGGCGTTGAACGCGGTCGGTTGCCAGTCGACCAATCGCACTTGATCGATGCGGCCGTACAAGCGGCCGGTGATGCTGCCGAAACCGAACACGCCGGTCAGCGATTCCAGGTCGAGATTGTCCAGTGCCAGGTCCGAGCTCAGGGTCGGCGCGACCCCGAACGGACGCTCCATCGCCAGCGACGACACCGCCACGGTGCCGCCGAACAACTGCATGGTCAGGCCGCCGTCGAGTTCGAGCCGATCGTCGGCGTAATGCGCTTGCGGAATGCGCCCGCTGAGCTCGCCGGTGAACGCCGGCCAGTCCAGCGCCTTGGCCAACTGGCCCACGTCGAGCCGATCCAGATTGAGGCCGAAACGCACGTCCAGGCCCTTGCCGCCCGCCGGCGGGCGCAGCCGCAAGCCGTCGAAACCGGCGCGACCGCCGAGCATCGGGAAACTCACCGCGCGCAGCAGCCGCAGTTCGCCGCCGTCGCTGGAAAACGGCAGCGTCACCGCACCGAACTCCAGGCCGTACAGCGCGCCGCCGCGCCAGCCCAGTTCGCTGGCGACCGCCGCATCGGCCGAATAGCGCACCTGGCCGTCGAGACCGTCGAAGCGGAACCGGCCCTGCGCGTCCTTCATCGACACCTGCCGCAGGCTGGCGTCGGCGAGCTGCAATTCGTCGCCGCTCATGCGCACGCGCGCCTGCGCCGCGCCGGACAGCTCCAATTGCCCCAGCCCGGCCAGGCCGAGGAAACCCGACAGATAGCCGTCGCGCAGCGGCGCGAGGTCGGCGCTGCGCAAATCCAGATCGAGCGCGGCCAGACTCGCGTCCGGCGTCAGCGCGGCGCTGCCTTCGAGCGCGAGGATGCCGTCGTCGCGCCACATCAATCGCGGCAGGCGCCAGCCTTCGCCGTCGCGCTGCTCGGCCTGCACCTGCAGATCGACCGCGCGCTTGTGCAACGAAACGTAGGCGTTGCCGAACAGCAACTCGCCGCCTTGCAACTGCCCGGCGATCGCGACGGTGTCGATGCGGTCGAGCTGGGCCGAAAGGTTCAGCTGCGCGCCGAGGTTCTCGGCCGCGATCAGTCCGTCGGGGGTGTCGAGCGCACCGCCCTGCAAGCGCAGCGGGCCGGTGATGCTCAACGGTTTGTGTTGCGGCGCGGCGATGTCGAGCCGGCCGTCGAGCGTGCCGGCCTTGATCCGCCCGGCCGGCCACGCCTGCGCGACCAGCGCCTGGGCCCAAGCCAGCGGCACCCGGGTCAGGTCGATCCGGGTCAGGTCGGGGCTGGCGGCCGCGCGTTGCAAGGCCAGCGCGGCGGCGCCCTGGCTCAAGCGCAGATCGGTGCTGGCCACGCCCAGGTCCAGCGCCAGCCGCAAGGGTTTGCCGCCGGCGCCGCGCAGTTCGCCGTCGCAGCGCCAGCCGCCGCGGCCGTCGCGCTGCAGCGGGCAACGCCAGACCACGTCGCGGAAGCGATAGCCCAGATCCGGCGCCTGGATGTGCCCGGCCTGCAATTCCAGTTCGCCGTGCTCGGCCTGCGCCGGCCAGGACAGGCGCACCTTGACCTGTTCCAGCGTCACCACCGCGGTCGCGACGCGCTGGATCCTGGCGTTCAGTGTGTACGCTTCAGCATGGGTCGGCGCCGCCCACAACGCGGGCAGCGACAACAGCATCAGGAGGCGTAACATGGTCCGCAGCATGGAAGCAGGATAGCGGGCGGAAGCGAACCGGCAATGAAGAATCCACAGGTACCACGCGTATTGCTGGTCGAGGACGACCCGACCAGCCGAGCCTTTCTCACCGCCGCCGTCGAGGCGATGCCGGCCGAAGTCGACGGCGCCGGCACCCTGGCCGCGGCGATGGCGCTGGGCAATGCCCAGGATTACCAGTTATGGCTGTTCGATGCGCACCTGCCCGACGGCAGCGGCATCGACCTGCTCGAGCACCTGCGCCGGCGTCATCCGGCGACCCCGGCGCTGGCGCATACCGCCACCGGCGAGAGTGAAGTGCGCAACCGCCTGATCGCCTCGGGTTTCTCCGACGTGCTGGTGAAGCCCCTGCCGGCCGCGGCGGTGCGCTGCGCGATCCGGCGCTTGTTGAGCCTGCCCGAACACGATGCGCCCGCCTCGGCGGCGGCACCGTCGCAGGAAGAAGCGCCGGTGTGGGACGACGACATCGCCGCGCGCGCGCTCAACGGCAACCGTGTCCACATCGCCACCTTGCGCGGCTTGTTCACCCAGGAGCTGCCCAACGCGCGGCGTTCGATCTGCGCCGCGGCCCAGCTCGGCAACCTCGAAGCGCTGCGCGGGGAGCTGCACAAGCTGCGCGCAAGTTGCGGCTTCGTCGGCGCCGCGCGCCTGGCCCAGGCGGTGCAGGCGTTGCAGGCGCAGCCCGATTCGAGCGTGCTGTTGCAGCGGTTCGATCAGGTGGCGTTGGATACGGTCGAACAGCCGGGTTGAGGTTTGCCGCCATGTGCGGCGCTTTGCGTGGATTTTCTTTGATCGCGAAGTGCGGCTTGGACCGTCGGTTCATCGCGACGGGCGAGTGCGCGGTCGCGGCTTGCGCCGCTCCTACAGGGAGCGGACGCAGCATGATCGAACCCGGCTGCGACGTTGAAATCGGGCGTGCAGTCGCGCTAATTCACTGACCTCAACGCTCGCCGTCGGCGTCCGCTTCCGGCACCGAATCCGCGGTTTCGCGCCTGGGCGCGACGCGCGCCAGCTCGGCCAGCATTTCCCAGGATTTCAGCCCGCGCGGGCCGAGGTGATGGCTCAGCACCGAACGCATCGCGTGCCGCAATCCCGGCAGGTCCGACGGGTTCGGCGCGGTGTCGCCGGTCAGCGCGAGCAAGGCGCGCCCGGTCGCCGCCGCGCTGCGCTCGCCATGGCCGCGGTCGCTGAGCAGGCGGCGCGGGCCCTGCTCGGGATCGAGATGGTAACGCGCGGCCGGATCGATCGCGACGCCGTCGGCGTCGACGCTCCAGTCGAACCCCGACCCCAGCGCTTCGAGCAGATCGCGTTCGAAGCAGCGCAGGCTCCACGCCAGTTGCCCGCCGCGCAGTTGCGCGCGGGTGCGGGCGTAGAGATCGTACAGTTCCGGCAAGGGATCGCCGCGCGGCACCAGGCGCAGCAGCAGTTCGTTGATGTAGAAACCCGCCAGCGAGGTTTCGCCGTCCAGGCGCGGCGCCGCGTCCAGCGCTTCGGCCGAAATCAGTCGCGCCAATTCGCCGCGCAGCAGCGCATCGAAACGGATGTGCTGGAACGGTTGCAAGGCCGCGCGCAGTACCTGCCGCTTGGGCCCTTGCACACCGCGCGCGATCAGGCCGACCCTACCCTGCCGCTCGCTCAGCACTTCGACCAGCAGGCTGGTTTCGCGCCAGGGACGCGTGTGCAGCACGTAGGCGGATTCGGCGGTCAGACGCATGTGCTCACACTAGCTCAGAAGCCGCTTGGCTCAGAAGCCGCTTGCGCGAGACCCGCGCGCCACGTCGCCGCGATGGCGTACACGCACGCGCTCAAGCCGCATCGGTGCCGGTATCGCGCAGATGCCGCATCGCGGTCATCCGCGTCACCAGCCAGCCGATCCCGATCAGGAACAAGGACAACCCGCAAATCGCCAAGCTGCCCAGCGCCTGTCCGTAGCCGTAGCGATACGCCTGCCCGGCCGGCAGGAAACAGTCCGGCCCGTAGATCATCGCCAGCCCGGCGCATGCCGTCGCCACGCCCCACGCCAGCCCCGTGGCCAGGGCATACGGCCACACGCGGTAGCGCCGCCGCTTGCCATCGCGGCGCAGTCGCCGCGCGATCGCGCCACCGATCCAGCCGCAGACCACGCCACCGCCGAACACCACCGCGATCGAACACAACACCGTCGCCACCGTGAGCACGCGGTAGACGATGCCCGGCGGGGCCTGGGTGGTGATCTCGATGGCATCGGCGGGCAGGCCCGGATAACGGCCGTGGTAGGTGTCGCGGGAAGTATCGGCGTGCTGCACGTCCTCGTCGTTCAAGGACAGCGAGGTCTTGATCCGCCATCCCTCGGGCACGCTGACCGTCAGATGCAGGTTCGCGAAACCGGCCCAACTGCGCGCCGGCGCCAGCACATAGGCGAACTGGTACAGCAGGGTCGGGCCATGGCCCTTGCGCTGCATCGCATCGGCACGGTAACTCACGCGCAACACGTGGCGTCCTGGCGGCAACACGAAATCCAGGGCCAGGCTCGAAGGCGTCAGGACTTCGTACGACAACGGCTGTTCGCCGCTCAACGAAGGGGTGGTTTGCGGCGGTTGCCAGCTGCGCGGCAACGCTGGCAGATCCAGCGGCCGCGCCGCGATCGCCCGGCCGTCGAGCGTCGCCTTGAATTGGCTGACGTCGGACGCGCCGGTGGCGAACACCGGTCGCAGGCGGATCGCCGGGCCCGGATTGTCGAGCCAATAGTCGACGTAAACCTTCGCCTCGGCCGACTCGTCGGACAGGTCGCTCAGGTCGATGTGCAGGCTTTCGCTGCCGATCCGCACGGTATCCAAGCCCTGCGGCTCGGCGCTTACCCGCGCATCGCGCCACGGCCTGCCCATGTTCGCCCAGGCGGGCATCGCGCATTGCAGCACCGACAACAGCGCGATCAACAGCGCCAACGCGGCCGACCGAGGTCGCACCGCCGCGCCTACCGCCGTTTCAGTCATGGTAACCAAGCGAGCGCAACGCGGCCTCGTCGTCCGACCAGCCTTCGCGCACGCGCACCCAGGTTTCCAGGAACACCTTGGAACCGAACAGATGCTCCATCTGCACGCGCGCCTTGGCGCCGACTTCGCGCAGGCGCGCGCCGCCCTTGCCGATCACGATCGCTTTCTGGCCGTCGCGCTCGACCCAGATCACCGCGCCGATGCGCAGCAGCGCGCCGTCGACGACGAAACGTTCGATCTCGACCGTGGTCGCGTACGGCAGTTCCTCGCCGAGCTGGCGCATCAGCTGTTCGCGCACCATCTCGCCGGCGAGGAAGCGCTGGCTCTTGTCGGTGATCTCGTCCTCGCCGTACAGCGCCGGCTGTTCGGGCAGCAGCGCCATCACTTCCTTGACCAGCGCGTCCAGGCCCTTGTTCTTGAGCGCCGAGATCGGATGCACCGCGGCGAAATCGCGACCTTCGCTGACCTTGGCCAGGTACGGCAGCAGCGCGGTCTTGTCGGTGATGCGGTCGACCTGGTTGACCACCAGCACCACCGGCACGCCGGCGTTGCGCAGGGCTTCGAACGCGAGCGTGTCCTCGTCGTCCCATTGACCGGCGCGCACCACCAGCAAGGCGGCGTCGACGCCGTCGATCGAACCGCGCGCGGCGCGATTCATCATCCGGTTCATGGCCCGCTTCTGTTCGCGGTGGATGCCGGGGGTGTCGACCAGCAGCAGCTGGCCGTCGGGAAAGGTGGCGATGCCGAGCAGACGGTGGCGGGTGGTCTGCGGACGGGGCGAGACGATGCTGACCTTGGCCCCGACCAGGGCATTGACCAGGGTGGATTTGCCGACATTGGGGCGGCCGATGACGGCGACGTGGCCGGCGCGATACGAAGAAGAAGTCATGGCGCGGATTGTCCGCCCCTGGGGACGGCAGGGCAAACGATTCCGGGGGCGGGAATCGGGAATCGGGAATCGGGAATCGGGAAGAGCATTGCGGCCTGGGTGCTATTGCACAAGCTATTGCCAAAAAAAGCTAAAGCCCGCTTATGGCGGGCCTTTGGCTGTTGCTTGAACGACTCCCGACTCCCGATTCCCGATTCCCGCTCCTCCCGGCCCCTCAATCATCCGCCTTGAGCTGCCGCAACGCATCGTCGGCCGCGAGCTGCTCGGCCGCGCGGCGCGATCCGGCCTCGCCTTCGGCGCTGATCGGCGGCTGGCTGAGGGTGCAGCTGACGCGGAAGGTCTTGGCGTGGTCTTCGCCACTTTCGCAGATCAGCGCATACACCGGCAACGGCTTCTGCCGGCCTTGCAGCCATTCCTGCAGGCGGGTCTTCGCGTCCTTGCCGACCTTGTGCGCGGGCGGCAGCGCTTCCATCGCCGGCACGAACCACGGCAATACCTGCGCGCGGCAGGTTTCGAACCCGGCATCGAGGTAGATCGCCGCGACCACGGCCTCGAGCGCGTCGGCCAGGATCGAGTCGCGGCGGTGACCGCCGGATTTCATTTCGCCGGGGCCGAGGGTCAGGCGCGCCCCCAGCTCCAGGGTGCGCGCGATCGGCGCCAGCGCCGATTCGCGGACCAGTTCGGCACGGGCGCGGGTCAGCGCGCCCTCATCGGCCTGCGGCCAGCGCTGGTACAGCGCTTCGGCCACGATCAGATTCACCAGCGCGTCGCCGAGAAACTCCAGCCGCTCGTTGTGCGGCGCCCCGGCGCTGCGGTGGGTCAGGGCTTGATCGAGCAGCGCGGGGTTGGCGAAACGATGGGCGATCCGATCAGTCACCTTCTTTGGAGCTCAACTGTTGCACCGCGTTGAAGTGACCGACCACGTCCAGGTTGGCGATCAGCTGACGGCGCACTTCGTAGTCCACGGTAATTTCCAAACCGCGGTCGTTGCGCTTGATCTTGAAGTTTTCCTGCTTGACGCTGTCGACATAGCTCATGTCCATGCGACGGAAGAACAGATCGCGCGCCTTGGCGCTGTCCATCTGCCCGGCACCCGGCTCTTCGGCCAGGTCGGCAAGCGAGCGTTTGACCGAGTAGTACTCCGAATACATCGGCACCAGTTTCATGCCCATATAGACAAACACGCCACCCACTCCCAGCACGATGATGAACCCCAATAGGGTCATGCCGCTCTGCTTACGCTTCATACCTTCGATCCCCAGTTGATCTCACTGCAGTTGATCCCACTACCGATCCGGATTTGGCCCAGGTCCAAACCGCGTCCCCACCGCAACGGCGATCGGCCGTTACGGAATGCTGTTGCCGATGCGCGAGAAGTCCACGCCCCCATCGAAGTTCATCCAGATCAGGAACGCCCGGCCGCGCAGGTTCTGCTCCGGCAGGAAGCCCCAGTATCGGCTGTCTTCGCTGTTGTCGCGATTGTCGCCCATCACAAAATACTCGCCCTTGGGCACGACCCAGTCGCCCTCGCCCTGATCCAGCAGCGGCGATTCGGTGCGCAGCAGGATCCGATGCACATGTTTGCCGATCTGTTCGCGCAATTCCTGTGAGCCGGTCATCTCGGTGCCGTTGCCGCGGCCCTGGTAGGTGCCGATCGGGGCGTAGATGATCGGCTCGCCGTTCACGGTCAGGCGACCGTCGCGGTAGCTGACCTTGTCGCCCGGCAGGCCGATGATGCGCTTGATCCAGTCCTGCTCGGGATGGTGCGGCGGCCGGAACACGACCACGTCGCCGCGCTCGGGCTCGCCCATCGCCAGCACCTTGTGGTTGCTGATCGGCAGGCGCAGGCCGTAGGTGAACTTGTTGACCAGGATGAAGTCGCCGGTCAGCAGGGTCGGCATCATCGAGTTCGACGGAATCCGGAACGGCTCGGCGATGAAGCTGCGCAGGATCAGCACCACGAACAGCACCGGGAAGAACGCCTTGGAGTAGTCGACGAGGACCGGCTCCTTGCCGTCGTCGAGCAGCCCCTCGCGCGCGGCGCGACGCTTGGCCAGCACCATCTTGTCGAGCAGCCAGACCAGGCCGGTGATCAGGGTCAGCGAGACCAGGGCGATTTCGAACCAACGCATGCTTGTTCCTTCATTGGCGGGATTCGGGATTCGGGATTCGCGATTCGGGAACCGGCCAAAGCCGCTGAACCCGCCTCGAACCCGCCTCACCGCGTCCCGCGCTAGTTGATGATGACGAAAACTTCAGAAAACCCGGGTACCGGCCGACGCGTCGACGATTCCCGATTCTCCATTCCCTATTCCCGCCCGAATTACTTGTTGTCGGTCGACAACACCGCGAGGAACGCTTCCTGCGGAATCTCGACCCGGCCGACCTGCTTCATCCGCTTCTTGCCCTCTTTCTGCTTCTCGAGGAGCTTCTTCTTG
Organism: Lysobacter capsici; assembly: GCF_018732085.1. Lineage (NCBI taxonomy): Bacteria > Pseudomonadati > Pseudomonadota > Gammaproteobacteria > Lysobacterales > Lysobacteraceae > Lysobacter > Lysobacter capsici. Next base: position 3,937,838 of record NZ_CP076103.1, read on the forward strand.
CGGCTGATGTCGCCACCATAACATTTGGCCAAAACGTTCTTGCGCATCGCCTTGACCGTGCTGCGGGCGATGATCTGCGAGCCGACCGCGGCCTGGATCGCGACGTCGAACATCTGCCGCGGAATCAGGTCCTTCATCTTCTCGCACAGCTCGCGGCCGCGCCGGTCGGCGTGGCTGCGGTGGACGATGATCGACAACGCATCGACCTTGTCGCCGTTGATCAGCGTGTCCACGCGCACGAACGGGCCTTCCTGGAAACGCAGGAAGTGGTAGTCCAGCGAGGCATAGCCGCGCGAGACCGACTTGAGCTTGTCGAAGAAGTCCAACACCACCTCGGCCATCGGCAGCTCGTAGCTGATCTGCACCTGGCTGGCCATGTAGGTGATGCCGATCTGCACGCCGCGCTTTTCCTCGCACAACTTGATCACGCTGCCGATGTAATCGGGCGGGGTCAGGATGTTGGCGCGGATCACCGGCTCGCGGATTTCCTCGACCATGTTGACCGGCGGCAGCTTGGCCGGGTTGTCCATGGGGATGACCGTGCCGTCGGTTTTGAGCACTTCGTAGATCACCGTCGGCGCGGTGGAAATCAGGTTGAGGTCGTATTCGCGCTCCAGGCGCTCTTGCACGATTTCCATGTGCAGCATGCCCAGGAAGCCGCAGCGGAAGCCGAAGCCCATCGCCTCGGAGCTTTCCGGTTCGAAGCGCAGCGCGGCGTCGTTGAGGCGCAGCTTGTCGAGCGCTTCGCGCAGCGCCGGATAGTCCTCGGCGTCGACCGGGAACAGGCCGGCGAACACGCGCGGCTGCATTTCCTGGAAGCCCGGCAGCGGCTTGGCCGCCGGATCGCTGGCCAGGGTCAGGGTGTCGCCGACCGGCGCGCCGTGCACGTCCTTGATCGAGGCGTTGATCCAGCCGACCTCGCCCGGACCCAGCCGCGCCAGGTCCTTGCGCTTGGGCGTGAACACGCCGACCTTGTCGACCAGATGGGTGCGGCCGGTCGACATGACCAGGATCTTGCTGCCCGGCACGATCTCGCCCTGCATGACCCGCACCAGCGAGACCACGCCGAGGTAGTTGTCGAACCACGAGTCGATGATCAGCGCCTGCAGCTTGTCGGTGTCGCGCGGCCTCGGCGGCGGAATGCGCTTGACGATGGCTTCCAGCACCAGATCGACGTTGAGGCCGGTCTTGGCGCTGATCGCGACCGCGTCCTCGGCGTCGATGCCGATCACCGCTTCGATCTCGGCCTTGGCGCGCTCGATGTCGGCGGTCGGCAGGTCGATCTTGTTGAGCACCGGCACCACTTCCAGACCCTGCTCGACCGCGGTGTAGCAGTTGGCGACCGACTGCGCTTCCACGCCCTGGGCCGCGTCGACCACCAGCAGCGCGCCTTCGCAGGCGGCGAGCGAACGGCTGACTTCGTAGCTGAAGTCGACGTGGCCCGGGGTGTCGATGAAGTTGAGCTGATAGGTGTTGCCGTCCTTCGCCTTGTACGGCAGCGACACGGACTGGGCCTTGATGGTGATGCCGCGCTCGCGCTCGATCGGATTCGAGTCGAGCACTTGCGCTTCCATCTCGCGCGCTTCGAGACCTCCGCACAGCTGGATGATGCGGTCGGCGAGCGTCGACTTGCCATGGTCGACGTGGGCGATGATGGAGAAGTTTCTGATCAGGTGCATGCGGGGCGACTTGAAGCTCGCCGGCTCCAATGAGTGAGCGGACAGGAAAATTAACGGCGGATTATCGCATAGCCCCCGGCCTCGACGGCGAATCTTCGCCACGGACCTGAAGCGCCGGTCGGCGAAGGCCCCGGCCGGCGTGGGACTCCGGCACAGCCACGGGCCGCGGGGGATACGGCGACGCCCGCCGTGGCAGCGGCGGGCGTCGCATGGAACGTCTGGAAGCGTATCGATCGGGCCAGGGCGCGGGTCACACGCCCCGGGCCGGATGCCGCGCTGGCTTATTTGTCCTCAGCAGCCTCGACCGCGATGAACTGGGTCTGCGCGCCACGACGGATCAGCAGCATCACGGTCTGACCGGGCTTGACCCCGGCCAGGGCCCGGTCCAGGGCGGCCACGTTGCCGACCTGGCTGCGTCCGACCGACAGGATCACATCCCCTGCGCGCACGCCCGCGTCGCCGGCGGCATCGCCCGGATCGCGCACGACCACGCCCTCGCCCGGCTTCAGCCCCAGGCGCTGGCGCGCGGCGGCATCGACGTCCTGGGCGATCAGGTTCAAGGGATTGCCGTTGGCGCGCGGGACCGCCTTCTCGCCCGGACGCGCCGACGGATCGCCGGCTAGGCCCGCGGCGGCATTGGTGTCGAGTTCGCTGACCGCGACGTTGATCTCGAGGTTCTTGCCGTCGCGGAACAGCCCGACCTTGGCCTTGGAACCCGGCGCCATGTTGCCGATCAGCGGCGGCAAGTCGCTGGACTCGCGAATCTGGGTGCCGTTGACCGTGCGGATCACGTCGCCCAGCTGGATGCCGGCCTTGTCGGCCGGCCCGCCCGGCAGGACCTGATTGACCAGCGCGCCGTTGCTGTCGGGCAGGCCCAGCGCCTGCGCGCCCTTGCTGTCGAGCACCTGCACGACCACGCCCAGCTGGCCGCGGCTGACCTTGCCGCTGGCGCGCAACTGTTCGGCCGAATTCATCGCCACATCGATCGGAATGGCGAAGCTCACGCCCATGTAGCCGCCGGAGTTGGAGAAGATCTGCGAGTTGATGCCGACCACCTCGCCGCTGGTATTGAGCAGCGGACCGCCGGAATTGCCTTGGTTGATCGCCACGTCGGTCTGGATGAACGGCACGTAGCGCTGATCCGCGTACGGATTGCTGCGCCCGACCGCGCTGACGATGCCGGCGGTGACCGAGTGATCCAGGCCGAACGGCGAGCCGATCGCGACCACCCATTGCCCGGCCTTGGTCTGCCCGGCCGCGGCGGCGCGCAGGAACGGCAGGCCCTTGGCCTCGATCTTGAGAAGCGCCACGTCGGACTGCTCGTCGCTGCCGATCACCTTGGCCTTGAACTCGCGCCGGTCGGTCAGCTTGACCGTGACCGTGTCGGCGCCGTCGACCACGTGATGATTGGTCAGCACATAGCCGTCCTGCGAAATCAGGAAGCCGCTACCGATCGAACGGCCGCCGCCGCGCGGCTGGCGTGGGCCCTGCTGGCCCGGGCCGCCGGGGCCGCCCGGCATGCCGTCGGGACCGAAGAAGCGGCGAAAGAATTCGGGGATCTGGTCTTCGTCGGGCAGGCCGCCGCGGGCGGTCGCGCGCTCACGCTTGGGCGTAACTTCGGCGCTGATGTTGACCACCGCCGGCCCGACCCGCTGGACCAGGTTGGTGAAATCCGGCAGACCGGCGACCAGCGGAGCGGCCGGGGTCGCCGCCGGCGGCGGCGCGATCGGGGTGGTCGGCGGCTGCGCGGTGCAGGCGACCGGCAGCGCGGCGATGATCGCGCCGAACAGGGCCAGCGACTGCAGGGGGCGCGCACGCCGCGGACGGGCCGGCGCAGTGCGGATGGACGAGCGATTCATCGGCGATGGGGTCATGGGAGCGGCCTCGATACGACGTGGAGTTCGGGGAAAAGGCTAAGAAAAGACAACAAGAACCCGCTGCGCGGCATCGCCGCGCATTGCACTGGAGGGTTGGAGCGAAAGGGCCGGTGGCTCCGGCCCGGACGCATTCGGCTGCGGCGCGGGTCGGCCTGGCGCTGACGGAGCAGCCAAGGCCGACGTTGCCCGGGCCAGCTTACGGCGAGGGCTGCGGCCGTTCCTGGACCGGCGGCCGGGTTCGCGCCTCTTCGGCCTGGGTGGCGGGCTCGAAGGGATAGAACGACGGCGAATTGCCGTAACTGGCGGTGTAGCCGCTGCCCGCGGTCTGGTAGTTCGGCAGCGCCGCGCGCGGCCACGGACGCGCCGCCGGCGATTCGTTCTGCGGTTGCGGACGGAACGGGTTGGCGTGGGTGGCGTCGGCCAGCACCGGCGAACTGGCGCCGCCGGCCGCGGCAACCTGCACCGGCGCTTCGGCCTGGCGTTCAGAGGCACGCAATGCGGCACGCTGGCTCTGTCCGCGCGAGCGGCGCTCGGCCAGGCGACGCGGAATTTCCGCGACCGCGACCGCACCGGCGGCGAGCCCGGACGCATCGGCCGAGGTCAGCGACGGCTCGGTGTCGGCCACCGCCGCGATCGCCTGCGCCGGCTCGGCCGGGACCGGCTGCGGGGCGGGCTGCTGCGTGGGCTGGGTGTTCTGCGCCGAGGCCACCGTGGCGGTCTGGGCCGCGACCTGGGCCGGGTCGGCGTTGCCGCCGGCCTCGTCGGAGAACGGCCGCGCCACGAACAAGGCCGCGACCGCGACCGAGGCCGCCAAGGCCGCGCCACCGATCCAGCCACGGCGCGAACCGGCGGCCCGACGTGGCGTGATGCTGGCGTCCTGAGCCGCCGTGGTATCGCGCACGTTCTGCAAGGCCGCATCGGCGGCGATCGCCGCGGCGACGCGGTCGGCGAACCCCGGATCGGCGAAACCGGGCGTCACGCCCGCGCCGGCCTGGCGGCGCAGCAGGTCGCCGCACAGCTGCCAGCGGCCGCAGGTGTCGCGCCATTGCACGTCGTGACCGAGCCGCTTGAGCGCGAAACGCGCCGCGTCGGCATCGAGCTCGCCGTCGAACAAGGCGCTGAGGTTCTCGCGCTCGTCGCGGTGGGCATCGCTATGGAATGGGGTCGAAGTCATCAGTGGGCGCGCTCCCGGGGGCGGTGGTTACCCTGGTCTTGGTTGTCCAACAGGGGCCGAAGTTCCGTATCGATCGCCTCGCGGGCGCGGAAAATCCGCGAACGCACGGTACCGATCGGGCAAGCCATCTTCTGCGCGATCTCTTCGTAGCTCAGGCCGTCCACCTCGCGCAGGGTGATTGCGGCCCGCAATTCCTCCGGCAGCGAATCGACCACCTTCATCACGGTGCGTTCGATCTCCTGCCGCAGCAGTTCGTGTTCCGGCGTGTCGGTGTCGCGCAGACGGATGCCGGTATCGAACTGCTCGGCGTCGCCGGCGTCGATATCGTCGGTCGGCGGCCGTCGGTTCTGCGCTACCAGGTAGTTTTTGGCGGTATTCACGGCGATCCGGTGCAACCACGTATAGAACTGGGCGTCGCCGCGGAAATTCGCCATCGCGCGGTACGCGCGGATGAAGGTTTCCTGGGCCACGTCCTGGCATTCGCTCCAGTCGGGAATGTAGCGCCCGATCAACGCGGTGATCCGATGCTGGTACTTGCGCACCAATACATCGAAGGCCGTGCTGTCGCCGCGCTGGACACGCCTGACCAGCTCCTGGTCCAACAACTCATTTTCGGCCATACCGCGCCGGCACTCCTGTCAGCTCGGCCATGGCCGAACAATGGGACAACCCTGTCGGGGGAAAGTTCAATCGCTGGATTAATGGGGCCACCGGCGACCTCGCGCAACCGCCAAGTGTCACATAAGCGATGCGCTGGCGGCTCGGACGGTCCATTGTGGTCGCCAATCCCCTCGTTTGCGTTGCCGTCCCGATACGGTCGCGCCGTCACTTCGGCGGTGCCGATTTGACGGCGACGAAACAAGATCGGGATGATAGCGACCTATTCCATACCTGAACGGATGGTGCGGCATGACTGCAGCCCTCGACGGCCTCCCCGCGTTTGCCGGGCTCCGTGCCCGGCACTGGCACACCCAATTGCGCGAGGACGGCGTACTGGTGCTTTCTTTCGACCGTGAGGGATCGCCGGTCAACACCTTCGCCCAGGACGTGCTGATCGAACTCGACGGCCTGCTCGAACGCCTCGCGCTGGACCCGCCCAAGGGCCTGGTGCTGCGCTCGGCTAAGAGCAGCGGTTTCATCGCCGGCGCCGACATCAAGGAATTCCAGACCTTCGACGAGAAGGGCACGGTCGGCGACGCGATCCGTCGCGGCCAGCAGGTGTTCCAGCGCCTGGCCGAACTGCCCTGCCCCACGGTCGCGGCGATCCACGGCTTCTGCATGGGCGGCGGCACCGAAATCTCGCTGGCCTGCCGCTACCGCGTCGCCAGCAGCGACCCGTCGACCCGCATCGGCCTGCCGGAAGTGAAGCTCGGCATCTACCCGGGCTGGGGCGGCAGCGTGCGCCTGCCGCGCCTGGTCGGCGCACCGGCCGCGTTCGACATGATGCTGACCGGCCGCACGTTGTCGGCTTCGGCCGCGCGCGCGATCGGCCTGGTCGACAAGATCGCCGAACCGGCGGTGCTGGTCGACACCGCCGCCGGCCTCGCCCTGCGCGGCGCGGAGCGTCCGTTCAAGCAGCGCTTCATGGGCTGGGCGAGCAACACCTGGCCCGCGCGCAAGATCCTCGCGCCGATGCTGGTCAAGCAGGTCGCGCGCAAGGCCAAGAAAGACCACTACCCCGCCCCGTACGCGCTGATCTCGACCTGGGAGCGCACCGGCGGCGGCATCCAAGCCAAGCTCGCGGCCGAACGCAAATCGGTGGTGAAGCTGTCGGGCACGCCGACCGCGCGCAATCTGATCCGGGTGTTCTTCCTGCAGGAGCGGCTCAAGGGCCAGGGCGGCAAGGAGCACGGGATCAAGAACGTGCATGTGGTCGGCGCCGGCGTGATGGGCGGCGACATCGCCGCGTGGTCGGCCTACAAGGGCTTCGAAGTCACTTTGTCCGATCGCGAGCAGCGTTTCATCGACGGCGCGTTGGAACGCGCGCGGGAATTGTTCGCCAAGAAGGTGAAGGACGACGCCAAGCGCCCGGCCGTGGCCGCGCGGCTGAAAGGCGATCTGGGCGGCGCCGGCGCCGATATCGCCGACCTGGTGATCGAAGCGATCATCGAAAAACCCGAAGCCAAGCGCGAGTTGTACGACCAGGTCGAGCCGCGCCTGAAAGCCGATGCGCTGCTGACCACCAACACCTCCTCGATCCCGCTCGACGAACTGCGCGAACACATCCGCCGTCCGGCCCAGTTCGGCGGCCTGCATTACTTCAACCCGGTGGCGTTGATGCCGCTGGTCGAGATCATCCGCCACGACGCGATGGCGCCGGAAACCGAACAGCGCCTGGCGGCGTTCTGCAAGGCGATCGACAAGCTGCCGGTGCCGGTCGCTGGCACGCCGGGCTTCCTGGTCAACCGGGTGTTGTTCCCGTATCTGCTCGAAGCCGGCAATGCCTTCGCCGAAAGCATCCCGGGTCCGGCGATCGACAAGGCCGCGATCAAGTTCGGCATGCCGATGGGTCCGATCGAATTGATCGACACCGTCGGCCTCGACGTCGCCGCCGGCGTCGGCGCGGAACTCGCGCCGTTCCTCGGCCTGACCGTACCGGCCGCGCTGAGCACGGTCGAGCCGGGCAAGCGCGGCAAGAAGGACGGCCAGGGTTTGTACAAGTGGGAAAACGGCCGCGCGCAGAAGCCCGAGTTGCCGAAGGACTACAAGGCGCCGACCGACCTGGAAGATCGCCTGATCCTGCCGTTGATCAACGAAGCGGTGGCCTGCCTGCACGACGGCGTGGTCAGCGACGGCGACCTGCTCGACGCCGGCGTGATCTTCGGCACCGGTTTCGCCCCGTTCCGTGGTGGTCCGATCCAGTACGTGCGCGAGACCGGGGTGGAGAACGTGCTCGCGCGTTTGCAGCAGTTGCAGGCGCGTTATGGCGATCGGTTCGCGCCGCGGCCGGGTTGGGATTCGGCGGCGTTGCGCAAGTAAGCGCTCGGCGCGGTTAGCAAACGAAGAAGCCGCGCAGTGCGCGGCTTCTTCGTTTTTTCCGGCGTTGCGAGCAACGTAGCGGCATGGCCTGCCTGTAGGAGCGGCGCAAGCCGCGACCGCGGGAGCGCAACTGCGGCGTAGGTTTCGACGTTGCCGCGATGGTGCGGTCGCGGCTTGCGCCGCTCCTACAGGTAGGCCACGCGGCTCTTGCTTGAGTTTGAAACCGCGCAGTTCATCCAGCGCTGCGAAGCCACTGACTCGCGAGAACAACAGCACACCCGGAGGGCGGCGCACAGGGATGTGCGCCGTGCGCCACCGGGACAGGATGTCCCGTGTGGCGCATGCCTGCGTCGGCACCGATCGTGCGGCTCTTGATTCGAAACAGGAACGCCTTTTTCTTTGGTGACTTTCTTTTGTGGCTCTGGACAAAAGAAAGTTACCCGCCGCTTTAGTGGCGGAAGCTTTTGATGTTGCTTCAAGCTTTGAAGCTTCAAGCTTTCAAGCCAAAGGCAGGATCAACAGCTTTCGTCCGCAAGCGGCCGAGTTACTTTCTTTTGTCTAAAGCGACAAAAGAAAGGTAACCAAAGAAAAACGCTTTTCTTTGAATCAAGTGCCCGCACGATCGATGCCGACGCGGGCATGCGCCACACGAGACATCCTGTCTCGGTGGCGCACGGCGCACATCCCTGTGCGCCGCCCTCCGGGTGTGCTTTTGCTAACGCGAGTTCTTTGCCTCGCAGCTCTGGAAGCGATGACTGAAACGAGGCATAACCCGCATGGCCTACCTGTAGGAGCGGCGCAAGCCGCGACCGCGGGAATGCAACTACGACGAACCTTGCATCGTTACCGTATTGGCGCGGTCGCGGCTCACGCCGCTCCTACAGGTAGGCCATGAGGGCAACGCGAAGATTCGAGGACACGACGCGATCGCGGCGATCGAAATCAAACCACCGTGTCAGGCGTTCAAAACGGCGACACGACTCGATCCGAACCCACGCCCAACCACCACCGTCAATCGAAAAAATCGAACACCGACCAATCGATATCCGGAAACTCCAACCACGACAGGTCGAAATCGAAGTCGAACCACCCACCCTCGCCCACGCTGACCGCCTGCAGCATCTGCGTCTTCATCCCCACGTAATCGCAAGCCTCGCCGAGCGCCGCATGCATCGCGTCGAAATCCTCGTGGGTGTTGAACAGCGCATGCGACCAGCAGACCACGTCGGTCGGCACCTGGCTGCGCAGGTTCGCGGCCTTCACTTGCTCGACGCTGTAATACGGCTTCTTGCCGTGATGGCGCAGCAGATCGTCGCCCACGCGCCGGGCCTGGGCGCGCTTGTCGCACGGGGAAATAGCACACGCCGATGACATCGCGCCTCCTTGCGAACGGATCGACCGCCGATCTACCGGGCCGTGGTCTTACATGGTGTGCGTCGGCCGCTCGGCCGACAAGGTGCCGGCCAGCAAGGCCTCGATCTTGCCCTTGACCGCATCGCCTTCGGCGGTTTCGGCGAACTGCACGCCGATGCCGGCCGCGCGATGCCCCTGCGCGCCGGTCGGGGTGACCCAGACGACCTTGCCGGCCACCGGCATGCGCTCGCTGGATTCGGGCAGGGTCAGCAGCAGGAACACTTCGTCGCCGAGGAAATAGCGCTTGGGCGTGGCGACGAAGATGCCGCCGTACTTCAGGAACGGCATGTAAGCGCTGTACAGCGCCGCCTTGTCCTTGATCGTCAACGACAAGATGCCCTGCCGCGCTGCGCCCGCTGTTGCGTTCATGCCCTGCTTCCTCCTGCGGCGCGGCGTGCTTCGTCGGCGCGCCAGGCCATCAACAATTCGACGACGGCCAGATCGGCGCGGACCGTGGTCCGCAGTAAATCGCGGGTGCGGTTGGCGCGATCGAACCAAGTCGCAAGACTGCGCGCGCGCGCCGGGTCGGTCAAGCCGGACGCGGCTTGCGCGAGCGCGATGTCCGACGCGTGTCGCAGACGCAGCGATGCGTGTTCGTCGCCGACCCAGCGCTGCGCGACTTCCGGCGCGGAGGTCTCGCCGCGCGCGAGCTTGCTCAGATCGGCGGCGACTTCGCGGCGCAGCTTGAGTCCGTCGCCGGTCAGCCATTCGTGGGCCAGGCCGGGATGGCCGCGCGCGGCATCGAAGGCTTCGCGCGCGCTGGCCTCGCTGTGGCCCTGCGCCTTGAGCCACGCCAGCGATTCGTCGGGCTGCGGCAAGCGGAACTCCAGGCGCTGGCAGCGGCTGCGGATGGTCGCCGGCAGACGCGCCGGGTACGAACTGACCAGCCACAGGTAGCGGCCCTGCACCGGTTCTTCCAGGGTCTTGAGCAAGGCGTTGCAGGCGGCGTTATTGATCGCGTCGGCCGGATCGATGATCGCGATCTGCGCGCCGCCGTACTGCGGCGTCAGCGCCAGGCGTTCGGACAGGCTGCGGATCTGGTCGATCACGATCTCGGTGCGCAGCTTGGTGCCTTCCTTGTTCGGCACGAAGCTGACCAACTGGTAATCCGGATGGGTGCCAGCGGCGAGCAGCAGGCAGCTGCGGCAACGGCCGCAGGGCTCGCCGGCGGCGTCGCGGTCGCGGCACAGCAGGCCGTGCGCGAGACGCTCGGCGACCGCGCGTTTGCCCAACTGCGCCGGGCCGCAGAACAGCAGCCCGTGGCCCAGGCGGCCGGCATCGATCGAGGCCTTGGCTTGGTCGTAGATACGGCGCTGCCAAGGCGCGAACACGGCGGCGCTCATCGCGCGGCCTCGGGGGTCGCGGCGATCAACGCATGCACACGCGCGACCGCCCGCGCGGCGACAGCGTCGGCCGGCTGGCTGGCATCGATCAGTTCGAAGCGTTCCGGCTCGGCCGCGGCGCGATCGCGATAGCCCTGGCGCACGCGCTCGAAGAAATCGTTGCGTTCGCCTTCGATCCGGTCGGCGGCGCCGCGGCCGCGCATACGCTGCAGGCCGATCTCGACCGGTACGTCTAGCAACAGAGTCAGCGCCGGACGGATGCCGACCACGCGCCGCTCGAGTTCGGCGATGAACTGCGCATCCAGGCCGCGACCGGCGCCTTGATACGCGTAGCTGGCATCGGTGAAGCGATCGCTGACCACCCACTGGCCGCGTTCGAGCGCCGGCACGATCGTCGCGCGCACGTGCTGGGCGCGCGCGGCGAAGGCCAGCAGCAATTCGGTTTCGGGCGAGGCCGGCTCGTGGTGGGTATCGAGCATCAGGCCGCGAATCTGTTCGGCCAGCGGCGTGCCGCCGGGTTCGCGCGTGTACACGGCCTGGATGCCGGCGCGTTCGAACGCCGCGCGCAAGGCGCTGAGCACGGTCGACTTGCCCGCGCCTTCGCCGCCTTCCAGGGTGACGAAGCGCGCGTGGGTCGGCAGCGTCATCGGGTCGCCCCGGGCGATGCCGGCGCGGGCGCCGGCGCATCGCTGCCTTCGGCCGCTTCCTCCAGCACCGCCTTGCCCTCCTCGGGCTGGCCGCGGGTCTGGTTCTGGCGATAGCGCTGCAGGTAGATGCGCACGTTGGCCTGGTGCTGGGCGTAGGTCGCGGCGAACAGGCTGCGGCCGCTGCCGTCGCCGGAGGCGACGAAGAACAGCGCATCGCCCGGGGCCGGATTGGCCGTGGCCTTGAGCGCGGCCAGGCCCGGCATCGCGATCGGCGTCGGCGGCAGGCCGACGCGGGTGTAGGTGTTGTACGGCGTGTCGGTCTGCAGGTCGCGCTTGCGGATGTTGCCGTCGTAGGCCGCGCCGATGCCGTAGATCACGGTCGGGTCGGTTTCCAGTTTCATGCCGAGCTTGAGCCGGCGTTCGAACAGGCCGGCGATCTGCGCGCGCTCGGCCGGGATGCCGGTTTCCTTCTCCACGATCGAGGCCATGATCAGCAGTTCGGCCGGGCTCTTGAGCACGCTGCTGGGATCGCGCGCGGCCCAGGCCGCGGCCACCGCCTTGTCCATCGCCGCGTAGGCGCGCTTGAGCACGTCCAGGTCGGTGTCGCCGCCGGTGTATTGGTAGGTCTCCGGCAGGAAGCGGCCTTCCGGGTGCTGGCCGGGATGGCCGAGCGCCTTCATCAGCGCACTGTCGTCGAGCTGCCCGATCTGCTGCTTGAGCGGCGTGGCGCGGGCCAGGGCCGCGCGCAGATCGCGCATGTTCCAGCCGTCGACGATGGTGAAGCGGTAGCTGATGATCTTGCCGTCGCGCATCGCGATCAGCAGCGCGCGCGGGCTGGTGCCCGGTTCCAGCGCGTATTCGCCGACCTGCAGCCGTCCGGCCGCGCCGAGCTGCTTGGCCAGCACGCGCCATTGCATCGGCTCGCCGACCTCGACCCCGGCCGCGCGCAGCTTGCGCACCACCGTCGGCAGCGAGTCGCCGCGTTCGACCAACAAGGTTTCGCCCTTCTCCAGCCCGCTCATCGGGGTGACGGCGAAGGCGTCGTAACGCTGCCACAGCCATGCGCCCGCGGCGGCCAGGGCCGCCAGCAGCACCACAATCACGATCAGGCAACCGCAGCCGCGCTTGCGTTTCTTTTCTGCCACGAAACCTCCGTCATTCGATTCAACCCGCCGCGCGCCGCCGCGACCGGCGGCCGCGAGTGCGGCGCTAGTCGTCGAGCCCAGCGAAGGCGGGATGGCTTGAGCCGAGCCGGCGCCGCAACCCGGTCAGACCCGGATGCGGCGCCCATTGCCGCTCGCCGAGCCGCGCCACCGGCAGGATACCGCGCACGGCGTTGCACAGGAAAATCGCGTCGGCCCGCGCGAGGTCGGCGGCGTTCAGCGGCCGCACCTGGATATCGGCCAGATCGATCAGGGCCTGACGGCACACGCCGGCGACGCCGCAGCGGTCTACCGGCGGGGTCAGCCAGGCCCCGGCGCGCAACAGGAAGACATTCGCTGCGGTCGCGCCGACCAGTTCGCCGTCGGCGTTCAGCAACAGGCCTTCATGCACGTTCGGATCGTCCCATTCGGCGCGCGCCAGCACCTGCTCCAGGCGATTGCAGTGCTTCATCCCGGCCAGCGCCGGCTGCAGCGACACGCGCAGGTCGCACCAGCGCAGGGTCAGGCCCTCGCGCGGCGCGGGCGGCGGCAGCGGATGGCGCGAAATCGTCCAGGACGGGATCGCCTGCGGCGGCGGCGCATAGCCGCGGCCGCCTTCGCCGCGGCTTAGGATCAGCTTCAGCACCGCGTCTTCGCCTCCTAGCAAGGCCTGCGCCTCGGCCCGGACCTGGGCTTCGTCGGGCAAGCTCAGGCCCAGGCGCGGCGCGCTGTGGCGCAGCCGCGCCCAGTGGCGGTCCCACCACGGCAGCTCGCCGCGGTGCGCGCGCATGGTTTCGAACACGCCGTCGCCATAGGCGTAGGCGCGGTCGGCGGGCGACAGCGCGTCGATGCGGTCGGCGCCGCGGAACAGGCGGAATTCAGTCATGGCGCGGGGATGCGGTCGGCATGGCGGCATCGTACGCGTTGGGGCTGGGGTTGTCGGAGCGGCGGCCGTGGGAATTTGGTACTGCCACAAGCCGCGATTGGGGATTCGCAGATATGGCGGCGTTTCGACTTGGGTGTGGATTCGCGGTCGCGGCTTGCGCCGCTCCTACAGGTGGGCATCGTGGCATCGCAGACATGCGAAGGCCCGCGAAGTTGGACTTCGCGGGCCTCGCAGTGACGCGGATGCTCGGGCGGATTACAGCCGCTTGAACACCAGCGTGCCGTTGGTGCCGCCGAAACCGAAGCCGTTCGACATCGCCACGTCGATCTTGACCTGACGCGCGGTGTTGGGCACGTAGTCCAGATCGCACCCCTCGCCCGGCTCGTCCAGGTTGATGGTCGGCGGGATGATGTCGTGATGCAGCGCCAGCACCGAGAAGATCGCCTCGGCGCCGCCGGCCGCGCCGAGCAGGTGCCCGGTCATCGACTTGGTCGAGCTGACCATCATCTTGTAGGCGTGGTCGCCGAACGCGCGCTTCATCGCCAGGGTCTCGGCCAGATCGCCGAGCGGGGTCGAGGTACCGTGCGCGTTGAGGTAATCCACGTCCTCGGGGTTGAGGCCGGCGTCCTTGAGCGCGGACACCATGCAGCGCGCCGGGCCTTCGCCGTTCTCGCTCGGCGCGGTCATGTGGAACGCGTCGGAACTGGCGCCGAAACCGGCCAGTTCGCAGTAGATGCGCGCGCCGCGCGCCTTGGCGCGTTCGTACTCTTCCAGCACCAGCACGCCGGCGCCGTCGCCGAGCACGAAACCGTCGCGTTCCTTGTCCCACGGCCGCGAGGCGTGGATCGGATCGTCGTTGCGCGTGGACATGGCCTTCATCGAGCAGAAGCCGCCGACCGAGGTCGGCGAGGAGCCGCGCTCGGCGCCGCCGGCCACCATCACGTCGGCGTCGCCGTACTGGATCATGCGCATCGCCATGCCGATGGAATGGTTGGAGGTGGCGCAGGCCGAGACGGCGGAGAAATTCGGGCCCTTGATGCCGGTCAGCAACGAAACCTGGCCGGGCAGCATGTTGATGATCGTGCTGGGCACGTAGAACGGCGAGATCTTGCGCGGGCCGCCCTCGTGGTACTTGATGGTCTGCTCTTCGATGCCGAGCAGGCCGCCGATGCCCGAACCGATCAGCGCGCCGATGCGCTCGGCGTTGGAATCGTCGACGGTGATGCCGGCATCCTGCAGCGCCATCAGCGATGCGGCCACGCCGTAGTGGATGAACTCTTCCATCTTCTTGGCGTCTTTCGAGCTCACCCCGTAGTTGGTGATGTCGAAATTGCGCACTTCACCGGCGATGCGGGTGGTGAACAAGGCCGGATCGAAATGGGTGATCGGACCGATGCCGGAGCGACCATTGACGATGCCGTCCCAACTGCTGACAACGTCGTTGCCGAGCGGGGAAACGAGACCGAGGCCGGTGACGACCACGCGGCGGTTGAAGGTACGGTTGGACATGCAACGCTGCCTCTGTTGATTCCGTCTGCGGACGCTACGCCGGCGTATTGACCGGCCGGAAAAGCACGGGGCCGCAATGCGGCCCCGAGTTGTCACTTGATAATGCGTGCTGCGCGCTTGCCGCAGGCGTCGTGACGCATGCGGCCAGCGCCAGGCGCGTTACGACTTGACGTGCGCCTTGACGTAGTCGATCGCCTGCTGCACCGAGGTGATCTTCTCGGCTTCTTCATCCGGAATCTCGCACTCGAACTCTTCTTCGAGCGCCATCACCAGCTCGACGGTGTCGAGCGAATCCGCGCCGAGATCGTCGACGAACGAAGCGTTGTTGGTGACTTCGTCTTCCTTGACGCCGAGCTGTTCGACCACGATTTTCTTGACGCGTTCTTCGATGCTGCTCATGGATGCTGCTCCTCCCGTGAGGGGTTTTCGATGGAATAGTCTAATGGAATCGAGCGGTTTCGCGAGACCGGCCCCCGGTTTCGACGAAACCCCTTTGGGTTCAATCGCTTACTAGCCTACGTCAAGGGCTTACGGCATGTACATGCCACCGTTGACGTGGAGGGTTTCGCCGGTGATGTAGGCCGCCCCTGGGCTGGCCAGGAACGCCACGGCGCGGGCGATGTCGGCCGGTTCGCCGAAGCGACCCAGCGCGATCTGTTCGAACATGGCCTTCTTCGCGTCCTCGGGGAGGTCGCGGGTCATGTCGGTGTCGATGAAGCCGGGCGCGACCACGTTCACGGTCACCCCGCGGCTGCCGATCTCGCGCGCCATCGATTTGCTGAAGGCGATCACGCCGGCCTTGGCCGCGGCGTAGTTGGCCTGGCCGGCGTTGCCGGTCACGCCCACGACCGAAGCGATGTTGATGATGCGGCCCTTGCGCGCCTTCATCATCGCGCGCATCACCGCCTTGCTGGTGCGGTAGACGCTGCTCAGGTTGGTGTCGAGGATGGCCTGCCAGTCCTCGTCCTTCATCCGCATCAGCAGGTTGTCGCGGGTGATGCCGGCGTTGTTGACCAGGATCGAGATCGCGCCGATGTCCTTGCCGACGCCGTCGATCAGCGCCTCGATCGAGGCCGCGTCGGCGACATCGACCACCCGGCCGTGGCCGCCGTGGGCGGCCAGGCGCTCGCCGATCGCCTTCGCGCCGGCCTCGCTGGTCGCGGTGCCGACGACGGTCGCGCCCTGCGCGGCCAGCTCGTCGGCGATGGCGGCGCCGATGCCGCGGCTGGCGCCGGTGACCAAGGCGATTTCACCCGAAAGCGGGGCAGTGCTCATGCATTCACTCCGTTCAAAACACGTGTCCGGTGCGGGCTGGGCCGGCGCGCGCTCGCGCGGCGGGGCCAGGCCCGATCGTATCGGGTCGCGGTCGCGGCGGCATTGCCGGGACGGTCGCCGCACGGGCGCCGGACCGGAAATGTTGCGACCGCAGCAAAGCGTACAGGCTGCGGGTGGCGATGAGTAGCGCGCGAACCGGCGCCGACGCCGCCCTGGCGGCCCGCATCACGGAATGAACCCGACCGCGCGCGCATCCGCGCCAAGCGCCCTGCGCGCGCGTCGGCCGACGTGACGCAGACCGCGTTCAGCCGCGCCATGCGGGCGCAATACTCGCCGCTCACCATGGCCGCTGCCGCGTCGTTGCCGGCACGCCCGCACTCCCCACCCTTCCCCGCTTCGCCCACTCTTCCAAGGCGCGATCCATGACCGCGAGCCGCAAACGTTACGAAAACAAGATCGTGCTGGTCACCGGCGGTGCCACCGGCATCGGCAAGATCACCTCGACCGCGTTCGCGCGCGAAGGCGCGAGCGTGGTGTTCACCGACCTGTCGGCCGATCACGGCCCCGCGTTCGAAGCGCAGTTGCGCGAACAAGGCTGGCAGGCGCAGTTCGTCCAATCCGACGTGACCGACCCGGGCCAGTGCGAACGCCTGGTCGCCGACATCGCCCAACGTCATGGCCGACTCGACGTCGCGGTCAACAACGCCGGCGGCATCCTGGCGCCCGACGAACTGGGCACCGGCGTCCATGACACCCTCGAAGAAGGCTGGGACAAGAACATCGCGCTGAACCTGAGCGGCGTATTCCTGGGCATGAAGTACCAGATCCGGCAAATGCTCAAACAAGGCGGCGGCGCCATCGTCAACACCGGCTCGATCGCCGGGCTGATCGTCGATGTCGACTTCACCAGCCTGTCGTACAGCACCGCCAAGGCCGGCATGATCCACATGAGCAAATGGGCGGCGGTGATGTATGCGAAAAACCATATCCGGGTGAACGTGGTGGCTCCGGCGGCGGTGGCCACCGAAGCGACCAAGGCCTTCCTGAGCGATGAAATGAAATCCTTCCTGGCCGGACAGTCGCCGATGCAGCGCATGTCCGAACCCGAAGAGATCGCCAACGCCACCTTGTGGCTGTGTTCGGACGAAGCCTACGGCGTCACCGGCGTGACCTTGCCGGTGGACGGCGGCATCGCGGCGAAATGACGATGGGTTGATCGGTCCGCGCTCACTGCCAGTCGGCGAGCGCGGTCTCGAAATCGCCCGGCGTGCCCAGCGGGCGGCCGTCGATGGATTTGTCGATGCGCTTGACCAGCCCGACCAGCACCTTGCCCGGGCCGCATTCGGCGATGCAGCCTATGCCGGCCGCGGCCAGCGCCTGCACGCAACCGGTCCATTGCACCGGCAGGTACAACTGACGCACCAGCGCGTCGCGGATCGCCTCGACGCTGGCATGCACCTGCGCATCGACGTTCTGCACCACCGGTACGTTCGGCGCGTGCCAGGTAGTACCGTTCATGGCCTCGGCCAGACGGTTGGCCGCTTCGCGCATCAGCGGCGTATGCGAGGGCACGCTGACCGACAGCTTGACCGCCTTGCGCACGCCGGCTTCGGCCAGACGAGTGAGCGCCTTGTCGACCGCGCCGGCATGGCCGCCGATCACGATCTGGCCGGGCGAGTTGTAATTGGCCGGCACCACCACTTCGCTGCCCGACACGGCCTGGCAGATTTCCTCCACCAGGGCGTCTTCGGCGCCGAGCACCGCCGCCATCGCGCCGGTGCCGGCAGGCGCGGCTTCCTGCATCAGCTGACCGCGCAGGCGCACCAGGTGCGCCGCGTCACGCAGCGACAAGGCGCCGGCCGCGACCAGCGCGCTGTATTCGCCGAGGCTGTGGCCGGCAAGCAAGGCCGGCTGCGCGCCGCCGCGGGCCTGCCACAGGCGCCACACCGCCACGCCCGCGGCCAACAGCGCCGGCTGGGTGTATTCGGTGCGATTGAGCATTTCCTCGGGACCGCCCTGGCTGAGCGCCCACAGATCGACCCCGGCGCCATCGCTGGCCTCGACGAAGGCGTCGCGGATCTGCGGATGCAGTTCCGACAGCTCGGCGAGCATGCCGATGGCTTGCGAGCCCTGGCCCGGGAAGACGAAAGAAAGTCGCTGATCGGTCACGCGTGCTGCCAGATCGGTGAGGATCGCGAATGATACGGGCGAACCGTCGCGATCGTCTGTACCCGACGGTACGGGGTCACATCCCGGCGCGATGCCGGGTGACTGGGCAGGCGCTGCGACGATGCAAACGATGGAGGCGCGATGGGCGGCGATGCACCCGGGCGCGTCGGATTGCCGTAGCGGCACGTCGATAACGATTGCGCGGTGCAAAGCGACGCGCACATGACGATTGCGCGGTGCGGACACGCGCTTGCGCGGCGAACTCATGCCTGCGCGGTCGCGGCTTGCGCCGCTCCTACAGTGCGATACGCGGCTTTCGTACAGGCATGGCGCACGCGCGACGTGAGCCAGGTATCCGCCTGTAGGAGCGGCGCAAGCCGCGACCGCGAATCAACAGCCGCATCGAAACCAACGGCCAGCCCGCGCGCACCGCATCGACAAGCTGCAACATGCAAGCTGCACTATGCGAGCCGAACCCGACAAGCCCGACCCGCGCGGAAATCCAGCCATCAAACGAGGACGGCCACCGCCGCCCTCGCAACCGGCAACGCATCAGTAACGCAGCAGCGCCGAGCCCCAAGTGAAACCGCCACCGAAGGCTTCCAGCAACAGCAACTGCCCGCGCTGCACCTTGCCCGAACGCACCGCTTCGTCCAGCGCCAGCGGCACCGAGCCCGAGGAGGTGTTGCCGTGACGATCGACGGTCACGATGACGCGATCCATCGGCATGTCCAGGCGCTTGGCCGTGGCTTCGATGATGCGCAGATTGGCCTGGTGCGGAATCAGCCAGTCGATTTCATGCCGGTCCAGGCCGTTGGCTTCCAGGGTCTCCTCGACCACCGAATCCAGCGCCTTGACCGCATGCTTGAACACTTCGTTGCCGGTCATCAACACCTTGACCCCGGCGTTGTGCTCTTCGGGCTTGAAGCCCACCGACACGCCGACCGGATTCCACAGCAGTTCCTTCTTGCCGCCGTCGGCGTGCAGATGGGTGCTGAGGATGCCGGTTTCGCTGTCGGCCTTGAGCACGACCGCGCCGGCCCCGTCGCCGAACAGCACGCAGGTGCCGCGATCGCTCCAGTCGAGCATCCGGGTCAGGGTTTCCGAACCGACCACGAGCACGGTCTTGGCCGCGCCGGAACGGATGAACTTGTCGGCGACGGTCAGCGCATAGACGAAGCCCGAGCAGGCCGCGTTGACGTCGAACGCCGGGCAGCCGTTGGCGCCCAGGCGGTGCTGGAGCAGACAAGCGGTGGACGGAAAGATCAGGTCCGGCGTGGTGGTGCCGAGCACGATCAGGTCGATCTCGCTGGCGTCCACGCCGGCCGCCTCGAGGGCGCGCACGGACGCGTGGTAGGCCAGGTCGCAGGTGGTCTCGCCTTCGGCGACGACGTGACGCTCGCGGATGCCGGTCCGGCTGACGATCCACTCGTCGCTGGTATCGACGAATTGGGCGAGGTCGGCGTTGGTCAACACCTTTTCCGGCAGATAGCTGCCGGTGCCCGCGATACGGGCGTAAATCCGATCTGTCATCACCACTCCGCGGCGTTGCCGTAAGGCGGTCCGCAGGGTGCTTGCGCCTCAGCGCGAGACAGGCAAACGCGGGCCACCGGAAAACAGGACCGCCAGCATAAGCTGGCGGCAGGTAGAAGTCGCGGCGGCCGCAGGTCTGCTTGCGGTCGGGCCGTTCCTGGCGAATGGCCCGGATCGGTGCCGGGACGATGCGGTTCGCATCGGCGCCGGCCCAGATCAGCGGCAACGCATGCCGCGATCACGGCATGCGGCGCGGCTTGCAGACGAAGCTTACTCTTCGTCGGCGACGCGCGAAGTGGTCTCGATGACCTTCTTGCCGCGGTAGTAGCCGTCGGCGGTCACGTGGTGGCGGATGTGGGTCTCTCCGCTGGTCGGGTCGGTGGCCAGCTGCTTGCTGGTCAGCGCGTCATGGGCGCGGCGCTGGCCGCGGCGGGACGGGGAAACGCGGGACTTCTGGACAGCCATGGTCTTGCTCCGGAAAAGCGGTCGAAACCTGAGGTGGATAGCGTAGCCCGATTAGCAGGAACGGCTTGCTGATTCGCCTGCAGGTCGGAAGGAAACTTGGGTCGAACGGGTGTTGCGGGGTCGTGCGTGTTGCATCAATTCTTTTTGAGCGAGGACAGCGCCGCGAACGGGTTGGCCGCGTCGCGCTCTTCCTGCGGCGCCGGCCAGTCGCGCTCGACCGCCTCGGTGCCCGGCGCCATCGGCACCACCGGCACGGCGAGGATCAGTTCGTCCTCGACCAGCTCGGAGGCCCGCAGCATGCCGTCTTCGGGCATCAGCAGCGGCTCGTAGCCTTCCGGCAGCGCGGCTTCGTCGGCTTCCTCGCGGATCAGGCCGAGACGCTGCACCATCTGCACCGGAAGCAGGAACCGCTCCAGCGTGCGCTGGCACAGCAACGGCAACGCAGTGTCGATCTTCAGCTCGACGTACGGCACCTTGAGCTCGTCGGTGTCGAAATCCAGCGAGTACTCAACGAAACCTTCGGTATCGAGCAGACTGGCCTGCAACCGGGTCAGGGCTGACAACGGCAGACGCCCTTCCACACCGCGCCGAGACGCCACCAGGCGCCAGGCATCGAGAAGATCGGGCACCCGCCCGGATGGCACATCGGCTGACATAAGCCGCGGAATGTTAAAGACCGTCCGGGGTTGTGTCAAACCGTAAGCCTCGGGCGGGACGAGGATTTGCCGCCGGGATTTGCCGCCGGCCCGGCGCTCCGTGCAGACTGCCCGGCCCACCGCAGCCGCGCCGAGTCCGCCTTGACCCTCGTCCTGCTCCTGACCGTGGCCGTACTGGCGGCCGTGGCGTCGGCCCTGATCTGGCAGTTCGGCCCGGCGCGACGCCAGCGCGCGATGCGCGAAGTGCTCGACGCGGCCGACGCGCTGGAAGCCCGGCTGCGTACCGCGCGCGCCGAAATCGAGGCGGTCGCCGGCGACGAGGGCCGCGACCCGGTCGGCGACGCGATGCGCGAAATGCTCCGCCAGCGCCTGTGGCTGCGCGACCACGGCCGCCGCGCCAGCCCGGCCCAGCTGATCGAGGTCCGCGCCTCGATCGACGCGGCCCGGGTCAAGATCGAGCAGTTGCTGAACGAGATCGAGCGGGTCCGGACGGCGCCGCTGGGCTGAACCCCAGCTGCTCAGCCAGCTGCGAGACGAAAACCGGCCTCGCCCCACTCCTTTCCTCATTCCTCTCAACTCCTTTCTCGCCCATGCCCCTGCTTCTGGCCTCCACCTCGGTCTACCGTCGCGAACTGCTCGGCCGCCTCGGCCTGCCGTTCGACACCGCCCGGCCCGAGACCGACGAAACCCCGCAGCCCGGCGAAGCGCCGGCCGCGCTGGCCGCGCGCCTGGCGGTGGCCAAGGCCGCGGCGGTCGCCGCGCTGCATCCCGACGCCTGGGTGATCGGTTCGGACCAGGTCGCCGAGTTCGATGGCCGGCCGATCGGCAAACCCGGCGACCGCGCCGGCGCGCTGGCCCAACTGACGGCGATGTCGGGACGCGAGGTGCGCTTCCTGACCGGTCTGTGCGTGCTGCGCCACGGCCAAGCGCCGCTGACCGCGCTGGACACGACGGTCGTGCGTTTCCGCGAACTGGGCGCCGAGGAGATCGCGCGCTACGTCGACGCCGAGCAGCCGTTCGACTGCGCCGGCAGTTTCAAGTCCGAAGGCTTAGGAATCACGTTGTTCGAGGCGATCGAATCGCGCGATCCGACCGCGCTGATCGGCCTGCCGCTGATCGCGACGGCGCGGTTGTTGCGCGAGGCGGGGTATCGGTTGCCTTGATGCGGCATTGATCCTGAGGCGGTATTGATCGTTGCGTGCGACTCCGGCCGGGATCGACCTTGCGCAATCTTTTGTGGGAGGGGCTTCAGCCCCGACGCTTTTCGATCAAATCTCGATGCGGCATCGACTCTCGCCATGATCGTTGCGCGCAATCCCTCAGCGAGGATCGACCTTGCGCAATCTTTTGTGGGAGGGGCTTCAGCCCCGACGCTTTCCGATCAAATCTCGATGCGGCATCGATGCGATCGGAACGAAAAGCGTCGGGGCTGAAGCCCCTCCCACAAAAGACCTCGAAGATTCGTCTGCCGGTTGCAGCCTGTCTGAGCGACGGATCGAGCTACGCTCGCCTCACCACTGATGCACTTGCACCGATAGCGCTTCGGGCGCTCGCGTGATCACCAACACACGACACGGCCGGCGGCGAAATCACCGCCGCCTGACCTCGATCGGCTGCTCCGCCCAATCCTCGACGCTGCCGTCGCGCCCATGCAGGCGCAGCCCCAGCCAATGCCGGCCCGGCGGTTCGGCATCGAGCGCGATCTTCGCGTTGAAACCGACCTTCGGATGCTGCGGATCGCTCGAATGCCGGCCGTCCGGCAAGGTCCAGTACTCGCGCACGCCCGGCCGCTCGCTGCCGTAGTCCGCCTGGGCGACGACACGGCCGTCGAGCATGATCTCGACCCGCGCCAGGCCGACGCCGTCCTTGAACGCCCAGCCACTGACCTCGAACGCGCGGCCGACCTTCGTACCGGCGACGGGCGCATCGATCCAGGCCATCGCCGGCGTGGTGCAGTCGCCCGCGCGCGGCGCGCCGTCGAAGGCGAACAAGGCGAAACGCTGACGGCCGTGATCGACGTTGAGGATCTGCGGCGGCGGCAACGGCCCGGCCATCGCGCACAAGGCGTGATAGCGCTGCAGCAGGTTCTTGTATTCGACTTCGGCCACGCCCACCACCAACAGCACCGGCGTATCGCCCCAGTCGCTGCGGCCGGCGCTTTGCAGGCCCCACAACTGCAACTGCGGCGCGCGGCCGTGCTTGTGGTTGATCGGATGATCGAGCACCGCGATGCGCGGATCGTCCAACGCGAAGCCCAGTTCGGCGCCGACTTTGAAGTTGTCGGCGACGATGCGCGTTCCCGGCGGCATCGCCCGCTGCTTTGCGCGCACCGCGCGCGCCAGTTCGTCCCAGCCGGCGAAATTGGACGGATACCACTTCTCGCCGGCGCTGTGCGCGCGCAAACCAGGAATCGACACGGCGACGTAATAGCCCAGCATCGCCAGCAAGGTCGCGCCGGCGCAGGCGACGGTGAGCACGCGCGCCCAACCCGGCCACGCCGCGAGCACGCCCGGCAGCAGCGGCAGCAAGGCGAGGAACCCCGGCAGCGGCCAATGGAAACTCACCCGCTCGGTGTCGGCGAAAAACCCCAGCACGAAGAACCCCAGCACGACCAGGCTGCCGAGCAAGGCGAAGTAACGCGTCACCGGCGATGCCGCGCGCGCGCCGCGCGCACCGGCGATGGCGAGCGCGAGCAACAACGCCGGCGTCACCAGCAGCGCCTGGATCGCGATGAACCACAGGCCGTCGACATGGAACGACCACGGATGCCGGTCGACCAGCTGGAAGCGCAGGCCCGCATCGGCGTTGTCCATGTTCCAGGCCACCAGCGGCGCCCACGCCGAGGCGCCGATCGCGACGGCGATGATCAGGCGCACGTCGCGCAGCGCGCGCCGGCCTTCGGGCAGCAACAGCAGCACCACGAAGCCGACCCCGATCACCGCGATGAAGCGGTAATGGCTCAACGCGCCCAGGGCCAGGCCGGCCGCGAGTTCGACCGCGGTGCGCGCATCGACCTCGCGCAACAGCCGCGCGCCCGCGTCCAGGCACAGCAAGGTCGCCAGCGCCATCATCGCGTCGGGCAAGGCGAGCACGCCCAAGGTGCCCGACAACGGCAGCAGCAGCGCGAAGCAACCGGCGATCCAGCCCTGGCGTTCGCCGAATTCGCGCGCGGTGATCCGCGCCAGCAGCCACGGCACCAGCGCGGCGATCAACACGAACGGCGCGCGCAGCGCCAGGGTGTGGTTGCCGCCGAGCTCCACGCCGATCCGCGCCAGCCATGCGGTCAGCCCGGGCAAGTCCGAGTACGCGGCGGCCGGATGCCGGCCTTCCTGCCAGTAGAAGGCTTCGTCGACGAACAACGGCAGTTTCGCGGCGAGCGCGAGCTTGAGCAGCAGCACCAGCGACCACAGGGTCCAGAACACGCGCCGAATGGGCAGATCGCGCAATGCGCCGGTTTCGTCCTTGTCCCGCATCGATACTCGACCTCGCTACACTTCGGATGGATGGACCGCGCCGCCACGGCAAGCACGGCCCACTGTGGATGCCGCGCGATGCACGCCCTGCGATGACGCAGCGCGCGGGCGAGGCGGCACGATCCGGGGAGCGCCGGGGCGGGCGCGTTTGTTGACGCTCGTCCCAGAAAGCCTGTCGTCCAATGCAGCCGACGCAAGCCGCAGGCGATCATGCCGCCCGCCTGCACCGCCGCACCGATCGCCACGGCACGCGTTACGCTCGACCCTACAGACTCAGGACTTACGCAACGATGACCGCAGCACCGACGAGCGCTCCACCGACTGCAGGTTCCGCAATGACAGGCGCCTCCGCCCCGGCAGCGACCCGCGCCGACAAGAGCGGCGCGGCGAGCAACGCCAGCATCCTACCCGATGCCCTGCGCGCGTCCCTCGAACAGGCACAGGCCCAGGTCAACGGCCTGGTACTCGGCAAAGCGCAGGCGGTGCGGCTGGCGTTCGTGGCCTTGTTGTCGGACGGGCATCTGCTGATCGAAGACCTGCCCGGCCTGGGCAAGACCACCCTCGCGCATGCGCTGGCCGCGGCGCTGGGCCTGGAATTCCAGCGCGTGCAGTTCACCTCCGACCTGTTGCCGGCCGACGTGGTCGGCGTGTCGGTGTTCGATCCGCAATCGCGCCAGTTCCAGTTCCACCCCGGCCCGGTGTTCACCCAGGTGCTGCTGGCCGACGAGATCAACCGCGCGCCGCCGCGCACCCAGAGCGCGTTGCTCGAAGCGATGGCCGAACACCAGGTCACCGTCGACGGCCGCACCCATCCCCTGCCCGACCCGTTCTTCGTGATCGCCACGCAGAACCCGGTGGACCTGTCGGGTACGTATCCCTTGCCCGATTCGCAGCTCGACCGCTTCCTGCTGCGGCTGCAACTGGGCTACCCCGACGAAGCGGCCGAACGCGACCTGCTGTCGGGCGCCGATCGCCGCGACCTGATCGCGCAGACCCGGCCGGTGCTGAGCAGCGAGGACGTCAACGCGATCCGCCGCGCGGTCGACGCGGTGTATGCCAGCGAACAACTGATCGCCTACGTGCAGGCGCTGCTCGCGCGCAGCCGCAAGCATCCGGGCGTGCGCGTAGGCCTGTCGCCGCGCGCCGGCCTGGCGCTGCTGCGCGCCTCGCGCGCGTATGCGCTGTTGCTCGGACGCGCGCATGTGGTGCCCGAAGACGTGCAGGCGCTGTTCGCCGCGGTCGCCTCGCATCGACTGGTCGCCGAAGCCGATGCCGGGCCGGATATCGCCAAGTCCATCCTCTACGCCGTGGCGGTGGATTGAAACCGGCCATGGCCGCCCCTTCGCCGCAGCCGCCGCGCGCGCCGTCGCTGCGAGCCCGTTACATGCAATTGCTGCGCAACCGGATGATGACGCTGACCCGGCCGCGCTCGCCCGAAGCGCTGCCGGCGCGTTTCGACCGCCGCCGCATCTACGTGCTGCCGACCGGTTTCGGCGCGTTCTATGCGGCGTTGCTGTCGGCGATGCTGCTGGGCGCGCTCAACTACAACAACAACCCGGCGTTCCTGCTCGCGCTGCTGCTGGCCGGCGCCGGCCTGGCCAGCCTGATCGCCGCGCAGTTGCAACTGGCCGGGCTGAGCATCGTCGCGATCGACGCCGAACCGGTCCCGGCCGGCACCGCGCTGCTGGTGCGCGTGCATGCGCGCGCCGCGCCCGACCGGATACGGCGCGGCCTGCGCGTGGATGCGCCCGGCGCGGCCGAATTGACCGGCGCGCGCCTGGACCTCGACCAGGGCGCGGGCGAAGCCGAACTGCGGGTGATCACCGAACATCGCGGCTGGCTCGACCTGCCGAAACTGCGCGTGTCCACCACCCGGCCGCTCGGCCTGGCGCGCGCCTGGTCGCACGTGTGGCCGCAGGCGCCGCTGCTGGTGTACCCCACGCCCGAAGCGCACGGTCCGCCGCTGCCGATCGGCGGCGGCGATCAGGCGGTGAGCCGGCTGCATCCGGCCGGCGACGACGTGCATCACCTGCGCGCCTACCGTCCCGGCGACGCGCGCCGCGCGATCGCCTGGAAGCATTCGGCGCGGCGCGACATGCTGCTGGTGCGCGAATACGAACAACCGGTCGGCGCCGACGTCGAGCTGGAGTGGCACCGGCTGGTCGGCCTGAACCAGGAAGCGCGGATCTCGCGGCTGGCGCGCTGGGTCGACGAAGCCGAGCGCGACGGCTGCCGCTATCGGCTGAGCCTGCCGAATCAGCCCTCGCTCGGACCGGGCGCCGGCGCGGCGCATCGGCATGCCTGTCTCAAGGCGCTGGCGTTGTTGCCGCCGGGCTGAGGCCGGCGACTGCGCGCGGCCCTTACGCCTGGAAACGATTCGCCGCCACGTCGAACCATGGCGTGCACAGCATCTGCTGTTTCCCGACCACCGCGAACGAGGCGCGCCACAACTGGCCCTGCGATGCAGTGTGCGGCTGGTCGAAGTCGGTTTCGTTGAAACGCATGACGCCCACGCACCAACGCAGGCGTTTGGGCGCGAGCGTGCCCTTGAGGGCGTACTCGAACCGCGCCGACACCTCCTTGCCCGGCTCGAGCCGCAGCGCGATCGGCGTGGGCGGAACGGTCGGCGACGGCCGACGCAGCGGCAGCACGCCGTGCATCAACTCGACGTCCTCGCCTTCGGTCTTTTCGGTCGGGATGCCGACCTCGCCGGCTTTCTGCCGTCCGGTATCGATCGCGTGGAAATTGCCCCGATCGAACACCGCCAGCGGCGCGTCGGCGGTATTGCGCAAGCGGTAGCTCACCGCCACGAGGCGCGCGGCGGGCTGATAGTCGAAGCGGACCTGCAACACGCTGCCTTGTTCGCCCTGCACGGTCGTCTGAGCTGCCGCTGCGTCCTGGATCGGGGGTGTGGAACTCATACTGCTCTCCGAATGCGTTTTCGACCGTTGCGTTTGCGCGCAGGCGGTGGCGATGCCCGCCGCCAGTACCGCGATCACTACTGATGCGCCGGCACGACAGGCCGGGCAGGCTTGGCGCGCGGGCTTCACCGCCGCGGCCCCATGGACAGCGGCGCTTCGCCCGGCGTGGCCATTTCCATCACCGGCCCAGGTTGCGCCTGCGCAAGTTGATCCACGGTCCTGATGGTTTCTTCGCGGAAGGACTGGCCGATTTCCGAGGATGCGACACGCTGGGTGGCCGCTCGCAGCGCCGCCGGATCGCCCGAGTCCAACGCCGCCAACAGACCGCTGACCCGGCTGTCGATCCCGGCGAACGCGGTGCCGCCAGCGGCCGGCAACCCGGTCGGCAGGTCGGCCCGCGCCATATCGCCGCTCCAGCCGCCGACGTTGTAGTTCGGACGCTGCGGCAAACCCATTTCCTCGCGCAGGCCGTTTTCGCTGAGCGCCTTGGGATTGGCGGTGGTCGCCGGGGTCGCCGGATCGCGATCGAAATCGAAGGCCGCGCCGCCGTTGTTGAGGCCGACCGCCTGCATCTCGTCGTTGTTGATGCCGTTGTCGGGGCCGGCGCCGGCATAGGTGCCGCGCTGCGCGGTGCCGTTGACGCCGTTGTAGGCGTGCGACAACTCGTGGAACAGCACCACCGGCGGGGCCGGAAACTGTTCACTGTGGTTGGACGGGTTGTAGCTGACGGTGGTGTTCTCGCCGCCGCCGGCCACGGTGGCGCCGCCGGGTCCGGGTCGCAGATAGGTCGGCGGCGTCACCGGGCCGGCCGAGCCGTTGTATTCGTTCTGCAGCTCGGTGATGGTCGTGCTCTTGCCGGTGCCGGTGACCGGATCGGCGGCGCGGTCGAGTTCGCCCAGCATCTGCCGGCCGTTGGGCGAAGAACGCAGCATCTCGATGTCGGCTTCGGTGCGTTGGGTAAACCCCGCCGAGCCGTTGACCGTGACGCTGGCGCCGATCGCGGCGGTCATGTCGACCTCGACCACGCGGTTGGAAGCGCCGCGCGCGACAGTGATGTTGTCGCTGCCCGACTGGCCGTAGATCGCGTCGTTGCCGGAACGGTTGTCGACCCGGTCCGCGCCCGCGCCGGTGTAGACGCGGTCGTTGCCGCGCCCGCCGACGAGGTTGTCGTCGCCCAGGCCGCCGGACAGCACGTCGTCGCCGCGGCCGCCGTCGATGCGGTCGTTGCCCTTGCCGCCTTCGATGTAGTCGCGGCCGTCGCCGCCGAGCAGCCGGTCGTTGCCGTCGCCGCCGTAGACCACATCGTTGCCGCGACCGGCGTCGATGGTGTCGTTGCCGGTATTGCCGAACACGTCGTCGCGGCCGTCGCCGCTGCGGATGGTGTCGTTGCCCGCGCCGCCGTCGATGCGGTCGCGGCCTGCGCCGGTGGTGATGGTGTCGTTGCCGGCGCCGCCGTCGACATCCATGTTCACGCTGACCCGCGGCCGGGTCATGACGACATCGTTGCCGTCGCCCGTGCGCAGGCCCAGTTCCTGCCCGGGCGCGAGGGTGATCTCGTATCGGCTGCCGTTGATGTTCACGTCGAGCACGCCGTTGCGGCGCTGATCGACATTGACCCGATCATCGCCGGCGCCGGTGCTGATCACCACCTTGTCGCCGAATTGATCGCCGCCGATGACCTGCTCGCGGGTGATGACGACATCGCCGCGGCGGAACAATTCCTGCGATACGGTCGGCTTGCCGTCGGCGGTCGTGCCGTTGACCGCCGCCGGACCGCCGGCGGGGACGGTGCTGCCATGCACGATCGTGGGCGGTGGCGTGCCGGTCGCGGCGCGGGTCGAAGAATCGGTATCGGGTTCGCTGGCCATTACCACTCCCTGTGTCCGGCGCCGCGTCGTCGTCTTCGACCGTGCGTGTACGCCTGCGACTGCCTTGTTGCGGACGATGCCCTGAAGCTGGCCCGGCCATGGGAACACGTTTGCGGCGCCAGCGACAAGGCAGCGCCGGCCGCGGCCATGTCAGGACACGGCGCGCGTCACTGTGCCGGCGCGCGCCGGGCTGCTCTACTATCGGCCGGTTGAGTGGGTCGATTTGAAATCGAAGCGGTTCAAGACCGGCCGGTTTCAAGACAAGCCCGTTTAAGATCGGTCCGCCGCGACGCAGCCAACGTCGATGCTTCCGTCCCCGCGTCGCCGCTGCATTGCGCGCAGCGACATCCATCGCAGTGAAACCCAGCAGGAACCGATTCGGCCGTGACCGAGCGCGCACCCTCCCCGCCCGCACTGGAACCGACCTCGCGCCGCTGGGCGCTGCTGGCCGGCGCGAGCTGCCTGTTGCCGCTGCTGTTGCAATTGCCGCTGCAGATCGCCCTGACCATCGCCGGTGCCGGCATCGGCGTGGGCGTGCTGTCGTGGCGCCGGCCGTTGCCGGCGTTGCTGCGCCTGATCATGGTGCTGGCGCTGGTCGGCACCGTGCTGGTGCTGACCCGCTTCGCCCTCGGCCGCGACACCGGCTGCGCGCTGCTCGCGGCGATGTTCGCGCTCAAGCCGTCGGAAACCTACACCCTGCGCGACGCGCGCAGCCTGATCGGCTTCGCCCTGTTCGGCCCGTTCGCGACCTTCCTGCTCGACCAGGGGCCACTGTCGCTGATCCTCGGCCTGGCCGCGGCCTTGTTCGCGCTGGCGACCTTGCAACGTCTGGCCGAAGTCGAAGCACGCCCGGAACCGGGCCGCGCGGTCGAACCGACGTTGACGCCGTGGCAACGCCTGGGCGCGATCAGCCGCCTGGTCGCGATCGGCCTGCCGCTGGCGCTGGCGGTGTTCTGGCTGTTCCCGCGCCTGGGTTCGCCGTTGTGGGGCGTGCCCGAACGCGCGCTCGCGCGGCCCGGGCTGTCGGACAAGATGGCGCCGGGCGAGATGGTCGATCTGATGAACGACGAGACCGTCACCCTGCGCGCGCATTTCCGCGGCGCCACCCCGCCGACCTCGCAGATGTACTGGCGCGGTCCGGTGCTGTGGAATTTCGACGGCCGCCAATGGACCCAGCCGCGCTGGTTCCGCGGCCTGCCGCCGGCGCCGGTGCGCTCGACCCGGGTGCTGTGGGATTACGACCTGGAAGTCGAGGCCACCGACACCCGCCAGTTCGTCGCCCTCGACCTGCCGCTGGCGGCGCCGCCGAATTCGCGACTGTCGCTCGACCACGGCATCTACGCCGAGCAGACGCTGAGCTCGCTCAGCCGCTGGCATCTGCAGTCCTCGCCGCCGGCCAACTACGAACCCGAACTGCGCGAAACCATGCGCCGCGCCGCGCTCGCCCTGCCCCAGGGCTACAACCCGCGCACCCTCGCGCTGGCGCAGCGCTGGCGCCGCGAACTGGGCGGCAACGACGCGGCCATCGTCGAGCGCGCGATGTCGATGATCCACCGCGAGTTCGCCTACACCCTGACCACGCCGCTGCTCGGCCGGCATTCGGTCGACGAGTTCCTGTTCGACCAGAAGGCCGGGTTCTGCGAACACTTCAGCTCCTCGTTCGTGGTGCTGATGCGTTCGGCCGGCATCCCCGCGCGCGTGGTCACCGGGTACGCCGGCGGTTACTACAACCGCATCGGCGACTACTGGCTGGTGCGCCGCTCCGACGCGCACGCCTGGGCCGAGGTCTGGTTGCCGGGACGCGGCTGGGTGCGGGTCGATCCGACCGCCGCGGTCGCGCCCGAACGCATCTACGACACCCTGGCCGATCGCGCGCCCGGCGCCAACGGCCTGTTCGGCTCGATCGGCGCGGTCACGCCGCTGTTCAATCTCAGCGACTGGATGCGCCGCGGCTGGAACGACTTCGTGCTCGGCTTCGACGCCAACCGCCAGCAACGGCTGCTGCAGCCGTTCGGCGTGGATCGCCTCGACAGCACCCGGCTGATTGTGCTGTTCGTGCTGTTTGCGAGCGTCGCCGGGCTGTGGATGATCTGGCTCAGCAGCCGCGGCGAGCGCGAGCGCGACCCGGTGCTGCGCGCCTGGCACGCCCTGGGCCGGCGCTACCGGCGCCTGGGCCTGGCGCGCGAACCGCACGAGCCGGCGCTGGCCTGGGCTGAACGTGTCGGAAAGGAGCGGCCGGATTTGGCGATCGGCCTGCTCCAACTTAGCCAACACTTCAGCGATTGGCGGTACGCTGGCGGCCAAGCCGGGCGACGCGAGGCCCGAGAACTGCGCAACGAACTGGTCCGGGCGCTACGCGTACACCGTCCTGGCCGCACTGGAGAACGTCGATGAAGCTCCGTCTTGCCTTGTTAGCCGCCAGCGTCGCGCTGCTCAGCGCCTGCGTGAGCGCACCCAAACCGCTGCAGGGCGCGTTCACCGCCCTGACCCCGGCCGACGCCGCCGCCAACGACAGCACCGGCGCGGTCGTGCGCTGGGGCGGCCGCATCGTCTCGGTCGAACCGCAGGCCAACCGCACCTGTTTCGAAATGATCTCGACCCGCCTGACCGACACCGGCCGTCCGTACTGGGCGACCGACGACACCGGCGGCCGCTTCCTGGCCTGCCGCACCGGGTTCTACGATCCGGCGCTGTTCGAGACCAACCGCGAAGTGACCTTCACCGGCCGCGTCTCGGGCTACGAAACGCGGCGCATCGGCCAGTACGACTACCGCTTCCCGCAGCTCGACGCCGACGTGGTCTATCTGTGGCCGGTGCGGCAACAGGTCGACGTTATCGAACGTCCGGCGCCGTGGCCGTGGTGGGGCTGGTGGTGAATCGGTCGCGATGAATCATCGCGAATCGTGATGCGGACCGAAGGCGCGAAAGCGCCTTCGGTCGTTTTGGGGCTTGAGGCCAGTGGACATTGCCCCCTTTTTGCACATTGCCCCCTTTGAAAAAGGGGGCTGGCGCCTGCGATGCATGACGTCGATGCAATGACTCAATGCGCCGGGGGATTTGCGTTTTGTTCGAGTGATTCGGTTGTCGGGGCTAAAAGCAAATCCCCCCTGCCCCCCTTTTTCAAAGGGGGGAACAGCAACGGCAAAAGCACGGTGGCGAGAGGTAACGACAAGCGCTAAATGCGGGTGGAACTCGTCGCCCTATAAAGATCGCTGCCGCTGAACATCGCCCCCTTTGCAAAAGGGGGCTGGCGCCTGCGATACATGAAGCCGTTGCGATGCTTCAATGCGCCGGGGGATTTGCTTTGTGTCGCGAGCGCTCACCGAATCGGCGAGCGCTGACACCCTTCAATGCGGCGTACCGAACCGCCCCAGATGCGCGCCCGCCAGCAGATGCAGATGCAACTGGAACACCGTCTGCCCGCCGTGCTCGTTGCAGTTCATCACCAACCGATAGCCGTCCTGCGCGAACCCTTCGCGCTGCGCGTAAGCAGCCGCGGCATGCGCCAGCTTGCCGACGATCGCGGCCTGCTCGGCCTGCAGATCGTTGAGCGTGGCGATCGGCGTCTTGGGCACGAACAGCACATGCACCGGCGCCTGCGGCGCGATATCGCGGAACGCGATCAGCTCGTCGTCCTCGTACACGATGTCGGCGGGCAGTTCGCGACGGATGATCTTGCCGAAGATGGTGGAGTCGGTCATAGGGGGCCGGGAATCGGGAATGGAGAATAGGGAATCGTAACGGTACAGCGTAACCGGCACGCTTTTCGCTCTACCGATTCTCTATTCCCGATTCCCGGCTCTCACCCCATCTCGCTGCGACTGCCGAACGCATGCGACAGCGTGCCGCGATCGACGTATTCGAGCTCGCCGCCCAGCGGCACGCCATGCGCGAGCCGGCTCGGGCGCACCTGGTGCTGGCGCGCGAGCTGGGCCAGGTAATGCGCGGTGGCCTCGCCTTCGACGGTGGGATTGGTCGCGACGATCAGTTCCTGCACCTCGCCCTCGGCCAGGCGCGCGGCCAGGCGATCCAGGCCCAGTTCGCGCGGGCCGATGCCGTCGAGCGGGCTCAAGCGGCCCTGCAGGATGAAATACAGCCCGCGGTAACCGGTCGCCTGTTCGATCGCCAGGCGGTCGGCCGGCGATTCCACCGCGCACAGCAGATGCGCGTCGCGCGAACCGCTGGCGCAGGTCGCGCAGACTTCGGTTTCGCTGAAGTCGCGGCAGCGCACGCAATGGCCGATCTTCTCGATCGCCTCGGCCAGGGCGTTGGACAGGCGCTGGCCGCCCGCGCGCTCGCGTTCGAGCACGTGGTAGGCCATGCGCTGGGCCGATTTCTGGCCGACGCCCGGCAACACCCGGAACGCGTCGATCAGTTGTTCGAGCAGCGCGCTGCTCATGCGCCGGCCCGGCGCATGAATCGACGACGAAGCGCGACGGCCGGCACGACGACATTCACTCCGACGGAGTGAAGTTGCTGCGCGCGACCGGCTCGCGGTTCATCGCGCGCACCACGTTGAGGCAGACGATCGCGCCGAGCAGCGGCAGCAGCCAGACGAAGGCCGACTGCACCGCTTTCTGCGCGCCGGTCAGGTCCGGCTCGCGCCAGATCGCCCAGGTCGTGTAGACGTCCAGGCCCAGCAGGATCGCCGCGATCAGCGCAGCGGTGAGGCCGATATGAAAACCCATGTGATGCGTTCCGTGGTGGCGTGGTCAGGCGACGTGATCAGAACGGCAGCTTCATGCCCGGCGGCATCGGCATGCCGGCGGTGGCGGCCGACATGCGGGTCTGCGATTCGGCGTTGATCTTGTTGACCGCATCGTTGAACGCCGCGGCGACCAGGTCCTCGGCCATTTCCGCATCGCTGATCACCGACGGATCGATGCGCACCTTGCGGCATTCCATGCGCCCGGTCAGGGTCACGGTGACCATGCCGGCGCCGGCGCTGCCGGTGACTTCGATCTTGGCCAGTTCTTCCTGGGCGCGCTGCACGTTTTCCTGCATCTTCTGCGCTTGTTGCATGAGTTGGGCGATGTTGCCGCGCATGGTGTCCTGCCTGTCGTGAGTTGTCTGGTCGGGTGCGATGGCCGCGAGGATGGCGCGGCCACACGTCATCGGTATGAATACCGATCCTGTCTTGGGCCGCAAGCGGCCCGGCGCAAGGGGCGCGGCGGTCGCGCGGCCTCAGGCGTCGTCGAACGGCCGGATCGAGTCGGCCACGACCTTGGCGCCGTGATCCTCGATCAACCGGCGCACGTCGGGATCGTTCATGAACATGTCCTCGGCCGCCGCCTGGCGCTGGTCGCGCGCGCGCTGGTTGCGCGCGTGCAGCGATTCGCCGGACTTGACGGTTTCGAAGCGGATCTGCGGCGCCACGCCCAGGCGCGTGGCCAGCGCATCGGCGACCCGCTGGATCAGGGCCGGCGCGCGCAGATGGTCGTCGTCGGGGCTGAGCGACAGGTTCAGCACGCCGTCGGCGTAGCCGATGAAGCCGGCGTGTTCGGCCAGGATCCGGGCCGGGCCGCGCAGGCCGCTGGCGTCGACGATGGCGTGCCAGGCGTCGTCGTCGGCGATGCCCGCGGCCGACGAACCCGCCGACGCGGCGCGCGCGGGCATGGTGATCGGCTCGGAGACCGGCGCCGAAACGGCCGGGGCCGCGGACGGCGCGGCGAATATGTCGTCGCGCGGCGGTTGCTGGCGGATGGCTTCGGGCGCCGCGGCGCCGCGTTGCGGTTCGCTGGGCATTAGCGGCTGCACCGGTGCCGCGTGCGCGGGCATCAGGTCATGAGCGGGCTCGCGCGTCGGCTCGGATCGGGTTTCGACCGGGGCCGGTTCGGCCTTCGCTTCGACCCGTGGTTCGGGCTTGGCCTCGACCGCTGCCGTGGCGACCCGCGCCGGCGGCTTGTCGTGCAGGGGTTCGTCTTCCGGCCATAGCGGCTCGTCGCGCACGGCGATGAAAGTGTCCGCAGGCCTGGGCTCGCTGACCCGCATCGACAGCGTAGGCTCGCTGGCCGGAAAAGCCGGCGCAGTGCGCGGCGCAGCCGGCTCGCTACGCGACGGCGCCAGCGTTGCGGGTGCCACGGACACCGGCGGCGCGACGCGCGCAGGCGCCTGCTCGGGCAGCGCCCACGGCGGCCGATCGTCGGCCTGTTCGCGCGAAGACATCGCCTCGCGCGACGGCGCAGTGTCGCGAGCCGGATTGTGTATCGGCGCGGCCGGTTTCGATGCAGCTTGGGCCGGCGCGCTCTGGACCGATGCGCTCTGCGCCGGCGCAGCCTCGCGGCCCGGCGTCCCCATCTCGCGGATCGCCGCCGCAGCCTGCGCAGCGGCGTTGGCCGACCGCACCGGTTCGCTGCGACCGCCCGACGACGGGCCGGGGCCGGGCGAAGCAGGTTCGCCCGCCGCGCTCGGCCGGAACGCGAGCATGCGCAGC
The DNA here is from genome assembly GCF_018732085.1 of Lysobacter capsici. Classification (NCBI taxonomy): domain Bacteria; kingdom Pseudomonadati; phylum Pseudomonadota; class Gammaproteobacteria; order Lysobacterales; family Lysobacteraceae; genus Lysobacter; species Lysobacter capsici. The sequence continues at coordinate 3,973,280 of NZ_CP076103.1, forward strand.
ACGCTCATTTCGAACCCCGCGCGCGGGCTCGGCGCCAGCGGCAGGTCGCGACGGCCGTTGACGCTCATCTGGTACCACAGCTGCACCAGCTCGGGCCGCAACTGCGCGGCCAGATGATCGACATCGACCCCGTCGGCCTCGACCAAGGCCTCGGGCACCAGCTGCCGCACCTGGATCCGGTGCAAAGCGTCGCCCAGAGCTTCGAGCACGCTGCCCCAGTCCGGCGAGAATTCGGCCAGCGTCGCGACCTCATCGAGCAGGCGCTGGCCTTCACCGTCGGCCAGCGCCGACAGCACCGCGCCGACCCGGGTGCGGTCGACCGAGCCCAGCATCGCCGCGACCGCCGTGCCTTCCAGCGGCGCATCGCCACCGGCGCCGGCGTAGGCGATCGCCTGATCGAGCAGCGACAGGCCGTCGCGCAGGCTGCCGTCGGCGGCCTTGGCCAGCTGGCGGATCGCCGATTCGTCCACGCCGATGCCCTCGGCGGCGAGGATGCGGGTCATCTGCCCGCTGATCTGCTGCTCGTCCAGGCGCTTGAGGTTGAACTGCAGGCAGCGCGACAGCACCGTCACCGGCAGTTTCTGCGGGTCGGTGGTGGCGAGCAGGAATTTGACGTGCCCCGGCGGCTCCTCCAGCGTCTTGAGCAGCGCGTTGAACGCCGACTTCGACAGCATGTGGACTTCGTCGATCAGATAGACCTTGACCCGTCCGCGGCTGGGCATGTACTGGGCGTTGTCGATCACCTCGCGCACGTCGTCCACGCCGGTGTTGCTGGCGGCGTCGATCTCGAGCAGGTCGATGTAGCGGCCGGCGTCGATGTCCAGGCAGGCGCTGCACTGCCCGCACGGATCGGCTGAGGTGCCGTGCTCGCAGTTCAGCGACTTGGCGAAGATGCGCGCGATCGTGGTCTTGCCGACGCCGCGCGTACCGGTGAACAGGAAGGCGTGGTGGACGCGGCCGGTGCCGAGCGCATTGGTCAGCGCGCGTACCACGTGCTCCTGCCCGACCAGTTCGGCGAAACGCTTGGGGCGCCATTTGCGGGCGAGGACGAGATAGGACATCGGATCCTTGAAAACGTTGAGCAGGCGGGGCGGAAGAGCGACGGCTGGGGCGTGCGACAGCCCGGCGGCGGGCGTCCGGACCGCCCGGATACCCTCGCCGGCGACCGTCGCGGCCGCCGCGACACGGGTCCCCCGACGCACACCGCCGGCGGACCCAAACGCACCCGTGCATTGTGCCACGCCCCACCCTCGCGCCCGAGCACCGCCCCCGCTCCCGGCGCCCGACCCACGCCGTGGCTTGTTACTGCGGCCGCTCGCCGCTAGAATCCCCGGCTCTGCACGGCCCGCGCAAGCGGCCGGACAGGTCCGGAGAGGTGTCCGAGTGGTTGAAGGAGCACGCCTGGAAAGTGTGTAAGCGTCTAAACCGCGCTTCGGGGGTTCGAATCCCCCTCTCTCCGCCAGATTACGAAACAAGCCCCTGATGATCTCAGGGGCTTGTTTTGTTTTGGGCACGTCAAATAGATCGACGCCACTCACGATGTCGACGACGGCCGGTCATCGCGAACTACATCTGTTAAGCATCATGTTCGTGATGTCGATCCCTCCATCTCGGTTGCGATGAGTACCCTCGCGTTGCCCACAGATGATTGCTGCCATCGGGATCGGAAATTGCGCCCGTAAAAATTGATCGTCGACATGAGGAATAATTTCGACTATCACCACCTAAAAAAACCAATGCCGGCGCAGAAGAGAAATGGCCCAAGAATGGGCCATTTCTCCGGTCATGTCGGCGCCGGACAACTCGGAAGTTTCGTTAGCCAGATCGCAGCCACCGGAATGCCGGGCGATTCAGGCTAGTGCTACATAACACCAGAGCATCCGCCGTACAATTTTTTGATGTCGGCATCTAGCCTGACGATGAAAGCCGCCTTCAAAGGCTTGCCACATCCACCCATCTGAGTGTGCAGAATCAACAACTCTCCGGCCTTGAAGTAAGCAGTGTAAGCCCCCCGACCTTCGTTAGATGGCCCACGCACAAGGTAATAGCGCTCCCCTAAAGATAGCCGTGAAGCCGCGACAGGGAAGCTTTTCTGAAGATCTTCCTTGGATAGCAAAACAAACTGTCTGGAATCGAGCTGAGCCAACGCTTTGTCTATCTCGCCATCTTTTACTTGGATGTATCTTTCAACTGGAAGTTTATTCTTCGTAGACGGAGCGAATTCAACTGCCCCCTGAACCCAAACCTCCGCAGTCGCGGGCATTGGATCAACAGGTGACGCGCTTGCGCATGCCGATAGAAACAGCAGAGAAACTGTCGTGATTATTTTCATGGCCGCCACTGTTATGATTGTCATTTCTGCCAAAACCACTTTTTCTTTTTACATCCCAAAGCACTGATGATCGCATCCCTTGTGCGCTGATCCACTACTCCGAAGCCATCAGCCATGATGGTCCCCTCCCAGCCCGGTTCCGGGACGCTCTTTCTCGGGTTTGTAGATGTAATGTTGTACATGTCGTCCCTGCCGTCAAACTTGAATTTCATTAGATGGCCGGCCTCATGAGACGCGACCCAAGGGTCGGAGCCCGCGTACCAAGTGCCACGACTGTGACCCACCACATTGGAAGTGCCTTGCCCTAAGGGAACGTCGATCACATTCGGGTATTGACCGTCGCGAATGACTTTTACCGTAAACCCTGGTGATGTCCAGTTGGATTCAATAGCCAGGATCATGTCATCGACAACATCGGGTAGCGTAGATCCGGGGCCCTCGAACCTGATCGGAATTTCGATCTCGACCCCGCTATCCGTGCATTTGCATTTTGCTATTAATCCTATAGGGTCAAAGTGGAGCAGCGGCGACGAGTTTACGTAAGCAAAAGTGGATGCGCCGCCAACAAGCCCGATGGGATCGCTCTGCAGATATCTACCTACTGAGTAGTCATAATCTCGGAACAAGTTGTAGTTCGTTGCAGTAGCTCCATCGTACCGTTGCCCCGGAAACCTCATGTTGAATACGAACGCTGTTCCATCCATATCCGGGTCCTGATTCGGCGGGCTGTTGCCAAACACTTCGCTCTTGGCGTCCCACGTCCAAACAGCAACATTACGAGCCGGATCGATGACAGCCCGCGGCGTGCCCAAATGATCCGGCTGTACATAAGCCAGCGTCTGAGCTGCGCCAGCTCCAACCACCAAACCCACCGGCGCGCTGCCGAACCAAATGGCCTGCTGCTTGGCCGCACCTGTGGTGTCGTAGTCGCCAATCCAGTTGCCGGTCTCATCGTACAAGGTGTAAGTATCGATGGTGCTTGTCGTGGTGCCGGTCGTGGCGACGCGCTCGCCGCGGGTGTTGTAGCGATAGCTCGCCCTGATGACAGCGGCCTGCTTGAACTGGCGCAATCGGTCGTTGGGGCTGTAAACAAACTCCTTTGCAGTGCCGCCAATGCTGGTGGTGTTACCCGCCGCGTCGTAGCCGCGCGCCACGCCGGCCACGTCGGTCAAACGATGGGTTCCGGCGCTGTTGTACCCGTAGGCTTGCAGGCCACCACCATCCGTCAAGCCCTTTCGATTGCCGGTCTTGTCGTAGGTGTAGGTTTCCAACGGGTTGGCATTGGGGTCTTGAGTGACGGTCAACCGGCCCAGCGTGTCGTAGGCGTACTTCGCCTGAAAAGCGCTTTGTAGACCGTCCTTCAGCTCCGTCAACTCGCCAACGCTGTTGTAGCCATAGCCGAGCGACAAGCCGCCACTGGCGCTGTCCAGAATGGTCCTGGGGCGATAGTCCAGATCGTACGTGCGGACCAGCGTCCGGCCATTGCCGTAGGTCCACCCTTTCACCGGACCAAACGGCTCGTAGGCCGCGTTGTTCAGCAACACCGTGCGGCTGCCACCATTCGGACGAACGCCGACTTCCGTGATTCGCGCTTGCGAATCGCGGACGTAGTCCACGGTGGTGCCATCGGGATAGGTCAGGGTGTCGAGGTTTCCCGCAAGGGTGTAGGTATAGCTCAGGGTGAAGCTCTTGCCCGCGACGATCTGCACCTTGCGAACGACCTGACCGAAACGGTCGTAGCAGTACTTCAGCTCATTGCCTTCGGTCCTTGTCGCCGTGAGGCCGCCCGTCGCAAAGCTCTGGCCGGCGGTGCATTCGGTGTTGACGGTGTCGTAATCGTACTCAACATCCGCCGGACCCGCAGCCGTGTAGAAAACCGCCTTCGGCCGACCAAGCACATCGTAGGTGTAGCGATGCGCCACGGCGTCGTTGGCATCCTTCTTGGTCGCCAACAGACCCGCGCTGTTGTAGGTGTAATCGGTAACCCCAGTGTCCGGACTGGTCAGCTTGGTACGGTCCCCAAAGCCGTTATAGGCGTAGGTCGTATTCAGCGCATTGGGATCGGTGACTTGGGTGATCTGATCGAACGCGTTGTACTTGAACTTGGTTTCGGCTGCCAAGCCGCCAGCCCCGGCATCCTGCACGCTGATGCTCAAGCGGTTGAGGGGGTCAACGGCCCGGGTGCTGCTGCGCAGCAGGGCGTCGGTGACCTGGTCGGGGTTGCCATTGGCGTCGTAGTGGAAGCCGGTGGCGTTCTGCGATGCATCCTTGAGCGCCTCCAACTGCCCCAGCGTATTGAACACGCGCGACAAGGTTTGCCGAAGTGTTCCGCCTGCGGTCTTGGTGTCTTCCTGCTTGCGATTGCCGGCCAGGTCGAGCGTGTAATGGATCGTATTGCCCGCGTTGTCCAGGACATCGGTCAGGCGATGGGCTGCATCATAGGTGTAGCGGGTGAAGACGCCGTCGGGCAGGGTCACCTTCTTGACCAAGCCCGTGGGCTCGTGCTCGATGCGGGTGATGCGGTCGTCGGTCTCCGCCGCATTGTTGGCCCCACGCACCTTCGTGGCCGTTAGCCAGCCGCGCGCGTTGTACTCGTAGTCGGTGACCACGCCATTGGGATCGAGCACGGACAACGGTCGGCCTTGCGGATCGTAGCCCAGCACCTCGGTTGCACGACCAAGCGCATCGATGGTCTTGCGCACGTCACCCTTTCGGTACGTGCACAGTTCCGGCGTGGTTGCACAGGTGCTGTCGTCGCTGCCGAAATACTCAAACGTCGTGATGTCGCTGACATCGGTTCGCGGACCGTCCACCGACTCCAGCAGACCCTGCGTCGGGCAGGTGCTGTTGGGTGCCGACACATCCCCAGATTCACAGTAGGCGAAGGTGGTGGTGCGGACATCGTTGGTGGTGGTGTCGCGCACGGCCACGGTGACCGGCTGCAGCCGAGCGTTGCGGGTGATGCGGGTTTCACGGTTCCCAACCACCGTCATCAGCACGCGATTGCTGGCGATATCGGTACGCACCTGACTGGTGCGCTCCTCATCCAGCCCCACCGCTTCTGTGACCGCGTGGGTGCGCGTCGGCTGGCCCGTCACGGCGTCATTCGCTTCGGTGTAGCTGTGATTGGTGTTTACATTGCGCCGATCCTCGACCGTGCTCAAGCGACGCCGGAAATCAGAGCCCGCGTCCAGATACGTGCGGGTGACGCTTCCGCGCGTGTCGGTGAACGTGGTGGGCTTGCGCGACAGGCCGTCGTTTCCAGCCGGCAACACGCCGTACGTGGTGGCCTGACCGAGCGCGTCGGTCACGATCGAACCGCCCGCGGAGGGGTAGGTCAAGGTCACGGCGTCCGCGCCGCCCGCATGGGTGCTCGACACCACTCGCGCCTTGTCGTCGTAGGCGAAGCTGCTGTAGCGCTGCCCATCCTCGCGGGTCACGCCGGTCAGAAAGCGCGGAAAACGCGTGTCCTCGTAATGGTAGGTGCGGGTTCCGCCGCCTGCGTAGGTAACAGTTTCGACTTGTCCACCGGCGGTGTAGGTGTAGCTGGCGAGCGCAACACCAGCAGAGCGGATCGCCACGATGGGCGCGTTGTCCCCCACGGCGCTGTACTCGAACCCCAAGCTTCGACCGCTGCTGTGGGTGATCGTCGTCAAGCGCCGCGACGCGTCGTATGTGTAGCCCAACGAGGTGCCATCTTCGAACCGCTGCTCAGTCAGGCGTCCGTTGGCGTTGAAGCGCAGCACCCGATCCGGCCGATACAGCAGCCAGTCCGCGCCGTCGGCAACAACCCGGTCACCGCTGCCGTCGTCGGCCTCGTACGCCGAACCAATAGCAGTGAACGAGACCTGCGAGCCATCGGCTTCGATCAACCCCATTTGCAGGGTTTGGTTCGGGTCCATGGGGTCGGTGCCCATGGCCAACTGGATGTTGTGCGAATGGGTCCAGCCGTCGCCGAAACCGCTTCGTGCCGCCGAAGCCATCGAGTGGTAGTGCCGGTCGAACGCGATCCAGCCTAAATCGAAATCGGGTGCCGGCTCGGACTTGTCGCCGGTGGTAGGGTCGCACGGATTGCCGACCGGGCACTCGTTCTTGGGCAGTGGCGCGGTTTCATAAGTGATCTGGAACGGCGGCCCGCCGCAAGCTTGCAGATCCGCTCGCCAGGACAGCAAGGCGTCGTTCGGACAGGCGACATCACGCTCACGCCTCAAGGAACCGCTGAGGTTGACGGTGTCGCACTGGCTTCCGGTCCATGCCGACCGCGTGCCGGTGTAGTCGCCAAATCCTAGGGTAGCGGTCTGATCGTCATCCCATAGAACGTCCTCGCTCCAATCCGGAGCGATTTCGATCGTAGTGGCGGCCGCACATCCCTCGTTAACGCTCTCTTGATTGAAACGCTGGATGAGTTGCGCCTTGAGCGCCTCGATCGAGCCGACCTCGGGGCCAGCAGAACTGCTGGTTTCGCTGTATCGCCATGCCTCGATTATCGGCGGCAGCGGCTCGAAATCGTAGTTGTAGACAGCCTTGTTCCCGAAGACGACGTTGCCGGTGACGAGTAACTTGGACGCCGACCCACCAGGAAAGTTGGAGAGGAAGTTCTTGATTTCTTGCTGGATGCCCGCCTCGGTAAGCTGAGGCTGTGCCGGAATGGCGTTGCTGATCCAGAGTTTTCCGGCCTCTTGGGCCTGGGCGCTTGTGCAAAGCGCCGCGCCGATTGAAAGGGCCAGCACGGCTCCGAGGGGGTGCCTGTCGAGCCCGGCAGATGGAACTCCATTTCTTCTAGACATCGTCGATCTCCTTGGGGGGCAATCAGGTGCCCGTCGACAGAAGCCGCCGCGGCCGTCATGGCGTGCGGAGACGTCCGTTTCCTATGAAACATCTGCATCTTTCGTGGAGAAGTTGCCGGCACGTCCTTTGCGGCTTGAGGGAGTCAATCCTGAGCGTCCAGCATCTCAGCGTCGGCGACAGCGAACAGCGAACAGCGAACAGCGAACAGCGACATGTTCATTGGAGAGCATGCCAACTGGCAACAATTACTGGCTAAAACTGTGCGCCCAAATAGAACCATGAAGAGCGCCCTACGGTCGAGCCCCTCGCTTGCCTGGAGCCAGGATAGGGGTGCGAGTGTTCTTATTTATTACCACTGCGGTTCGTTGGGTCACGACCAGGCGCCAGGCCCAGGCTGGGCAAGCAAGCGGCACTACCTTTAATTGGAACTGTGAAGCGGTGCCGCTATTCCAGGTTGAGAACTATGGCCGAAGTGTCGACTACCGAGGTACCTGGGAGGATCCGGTTCGCCAGGATTTGCCCCCTGAAACCAAGGGCGCCACAGCGCCCCCCAAAAAACAGCAACTCCCAGCCTCGGGCTTTTGATTGCGAGTAAAAAGCGCCGAGGCCATGGCGGATGGTGGCGGTCAGGTCGGCGTCGATCCGACCGTCGCCTCGGGCGCCTAGGCAGATGCAGCGCCGGCAATGGGCGTTTACGGGCTTCGTATAAAAGGTAGGTGGAGGAAGCGAGCCCAGCTCGCTGGGCAGCCGTCTCTACGCGCCCCGGTTTATGCGATAGCGGCGCTGCTCACCCGAATACTCGATTCAACCACCAATATCCCTAGATGTGACCCAACCCCACTTCACATCACCGAACCACCCCCGTTTTCGCCAATTTTCTAGGGAATTCCCTAGTTGAATTAGATCGAAACAAATTCAACGCTCAAGTCATGCATGACTGAGCGTGGCGCCCGTCGCGCGAATGTCGTCTTCCTCCCCCGTGAACACAGGTGACGATCATGGAAGCACTGGATGCCATCCGAGGCATAGTCGACGCGGTCAAGCTCGGCGTCGAGAAACAGGCCGACAACTATCATTCGCCCAGCCGCTCCGAACTGGAGGACCTGGCGAAGGAACTGCATTCGGTCGGCGACATCAAGCACAAGAAGGACGATTACGACAAACGTCTGGATGCGCTGGCCAGCGATTTTCTGCCCAAGCTCAACGATGAGGACCGCGGCCGTTTCATGGGCGCGGTCTTCGACGGCGACAAAGGCGCGACGGGGTCGTGGCTGCAGGGCGATCGGCTCGACAAGCTCGTCGCCGATGGACGCATCAGCGCCGATGATCGCAGGACCGTGCTGTCGAGTCTGGCCTCGGGTTACAACAACGGGCAGGTCGACAAGGACGTGACTTGGGACTTTCTCAAGATGGGCGGCGTCGACGGCGAGATCGTCGACAAAAGTCCGGCCGGCAGCCGCGCGGGCCCCAATTACAAGAACGAGAACAACACCGGTGAGGTATTCGACCGGTTGTTGGCGGGCCTGGACGATGGCAAGGGCGGCGTGAATCAGGAGTTCTCGAAGTTCGTCGAGAAGTTCTCGATCGATCAGATCAACGACGGCGCGCCCGGCAACGACAAGGACGCCAATTCGCGCGGCGACTATCTGGGCCTGCTGATCAACGCGGCCGATCGCGCGGGGCCCGATCAGTCGGTGATCAACAACATCCTGCACGGCGTGGACAAGGAAAAACGCGAGCAGGTGATCGACGACATCAGCAAGGGCTTCAGCAAGGTGACCACCGAGAACGCCTGGCTCGATCGCGCCGACAGCAAGTTGTCGGACGCCTACAACCGCGATCCGATGAACCTGATCATCAAGGCGGTCGCCAACGATAAGGACAGCCGCTATTCCGACGACAAGCGCAGCTACGCCGGCGATCTGGCCGAGTACGTCTACACCCAGTCGGCCAACAATCCCTACGGCGACAACGGCTTCTATACCGACAAGAACATGCCCAAGGAAGGCCGCCAGGAAGCCCTGAACGAGTTGATGCTCAAGAAGGGCGCGGAGATCTTCGACACCAAGCGGCTGGGCGAATCGGGCATCGGCGAAGACGGCGAGACCAACTCGACCCGCAATGTGCGCATCATGGCCAACCTGGAACGCCTGACCGGCCTGTCGCCGACCAACGAGCAAGGCACCGAGGTGTTGAACAAGCTGGCGGGCAACGCCGATATGTGGTCGAAGGACTACATCAACGCGCTGAAGTCCGACAACGAAAACGAAAAGCTGCAGGCGACGCAAAAGCTGACCCATCTGATGGCCTCGACCGAACAGGCGGTGCTGGACGGTTTCAGCGACAAGGCCGAGGACGACGCGGCGCGCAAGGCCGATCTGGAGTCGATGATGAATCTGTTCGTCGGCCTGTTGCCGGGCGGCGACAGCCTCGGCACCGGGCTGCGCTCGTCGTTCAAGTCGGTGTTCGGCGAGGACAGCGGCGCGGTGCGCGCGCTGGACAAGGTTCTGGAAACGGGCGCCGGCGAGGCGGCCGATGGCGCGGCCACGGACCTGCTCAAGGGCAAGGTGGTCGACGCGTTGTCGAAATCCGGCAACGAGGACAAATACCTCAAGGCGTTTACCGAGAACGCCAATGTGTTTATCGAAGATCAACTGCTGCGCGAGCTGTCCGGCGATCAGTACGCCGGTATTCGCCAGGAAATCTCCAAGGAAGCCTCGCAGCTGCTGGTCACCAGCTGAGGCGGGCATCGCGGATAGGCGATGGCGGCGCATCGATACGCGCGGCCACCCGATGCCGCAGTCGTTGACCCAGTATCAAAGCGGCGTGGCCTGAACGGCCGCGCCGCTTTTGCTTTACCTGCAAACATCGAGTGCAGCGCGCCGATGCCAACGCATAGGATTTATCGCGGTCAGCGCGGCTTTTTGCCATAGGCCATCGGCACGCGCAGCACCGAACGCACCGGCTTGCCGTCGAGCATGGCGGGCACGTAGGTCCATTCATTCGCCGCGAACTCGACCGCGTTGTCGATGCCCACATCGCCGCTGGACGTCGCGATCCGCACCGAATCCTTCGAACCGTCGCTGTCGAGCAGCACCAGCACCACCACTTCGCCGCTGAGCTGGTTGGCCTCGACCGTGCCGGGCCACAGCGGCGGATGGCGCTCGACCGAGGACGCTTCGGGAGTGGCCGACGTATCCGGGACGATTTTCGTCCAGCAGCTTTCGTGTGCTTCGAAATCCAGCGGGATTCGAATCCGGCCCGCCTCGGTCTCGCCCTTCTCGTTGCGCGGCGCGATGTAGGCCCAGTGGCGCGCGGCTTCCAGCGCCGCCTCATCCAGGTGCCGGTTGCGGCTGGACTTCTCCACGACGGCACGAACGAATCGCCCGTCGCGGTCCACGTCGACGATGATCACGGTGGTGCCACGAACGCATTGGGCGATGGCTTGCTGCGGGTAAACCGGAGGCTGCCGCAGCTTCGAGCCCTGGTCGACCCATCCGCCGCTGCTCACGTGTTGGGCGGCGGCCTGGCTTGCCGGGAACAACAGCGATCCGAGCAGGACCAGCCTGCATGCGCGTTTCATGGCGTTCATTGCGTTGATTCGTTCCTTGATTGCGATGTTCGGCGAACGCCGCGGGCGTTGGTCGCGACTGATTGCTTCCCGGCCGCCGCGCGGCTCAAACCCACCCGGTCGCCAGCGCCCTCGCCCAATCCGGGCGGCCGTTGCGCAACGCGAGTTCGGCCGCGGCGTTCCAGTCGTAGTCCACCGCGATCAATTGCGCGTTCCATTCGCCGTCGCCGCTGCGCTCAACGATCGCATAACGCGCCTGCGGCGTACCGACTTCGACGCGGTGCGGGTACGGATGCTCGCCGGTGTAGGCCTGCAGCCCCACGCTGCCGGGATTGACGATCAGGCGGCCGTCGGCCAGGCGCAGGCTGCGCGGTACGTGGGTGTGGCCGCACAGGATCACGCGGGCGTCGCTGTCGCCGGCGCGTTCGGCCGCTTCGTCCGGCGTGGCCGCGCGCATGCCGCTCGCGTCGACGGTTTCGATGAAGCATTCCAGGTCGTTGCGCTGGGTGCCGTGGACCAGCAGCACCTCGTCGCTCAGACGCAGGGTCGCCGGCAGGCCGCGCATCCACTCGCGCTGATCGGGCCGGATCTGCGCGGCCGCAAAGCGGTCGGATTCGCCCATGCGCTGCGGCGGATCGGTCAGCACCTGGCGCTCGTGATTGCCGGCGATGGTCGGCCAGCCCAGCGCGATCAGGCGGTCGGCGGTTTCGCGCGGTTGCAGCGGGCCCGACAGCAGGTCGCCGAGGTCGACCACGCGGTCGGCGCCGCGGCGCTCGATGTCGAGCAGCACCGCATCGAGGGCGGCGAGGTTGCCATGAATGTCGGACACGACGGCGATGCGCATGGCGGGATTCTAGCCGTTGCGGCGAGGCGGTTGCTGCGATGATCGGGCGGCGCGAGACGGGACCGTTCGGGCCTGCGTTGGCGGCGCGCCCTCGCCCGGACGGCGCAGTCGCCCGCCGCGACGCCTTGCCGCGCGGGCCGATCGCAAGGCCCGGCCATGCCGCGCGCCGGCGCAATTGCGTCGCGGCGATGGTTTCAGGCAGAATGCCGCCCCTCTGGAAGGAAACGGCGACGCCCTGGCGCCACCGCCTCCGATCCGGACACCGCATGGCGCCCAGGCGCGCATGCGATCCCTATGGTGGCCCCGTTGGCGCCTCCGCGACGATAAGTTGAAAATCCCGCCAGGGCCGGAAGGCAGCAACGGTATCGACCGATTCGGGCGCCGGAGTCACGCTTGCGGGGCCGCCACCTTTTTGGGGATTCGGGATTCGGGATTGGGGATTAGAGATTCGGGGCGCGGTTGGCGGTGACGGTCGCCAGCTGAGCTCGCGCGGTGTTTTTGGTAGCGAATCGGGCTGAGGTCCGACTGCGTTAGCGCAAACTTCAGCGCCGATCTCGATCGCGATGCCCACCAGGCGCCGCCATCAATCCGACGCCAACGACAGCGCCAGCGCCAGCGCATCGGGCTCGCGCCCGGTCTTCCATTGGTCGATCACCTTCCAGCGCTTGCGGTCGATCACCGCGACCTCGTCGCCGCCGCTGATCGCCACATACACCCGCGGCCGCTTCGGATCGGCGATCACCCCGATCGGCAGCGCCGCGCGGCCGAGCATGGTGTCGCGGTACGCCGCGCCGTCGCGTTGCAGCGCGATCGTCGCCACCGGTTTCTTGCGCTTGGCGTCGAACACCGACAGCATCCCGGCGCGCGCATTGCTGACCAGCGCGTGGCGACCGTCGGCGGTGAACACCACCCGGATCGGGAAACCCGGGCTCGACAAGGTCGCGCGGATCGCCAGGGTTTTGGCGTCATGCACGGTCACGGTGCCGGCGTCGCGATTGCTGACCCAGACCTCGTCGCTGCCGGGTCGCACCGCGATGCCTTCGGCGCCCGCGCCGGCCGGCACTTCGTCGGTCTTGGTGTTGTCGGTCAGATCGACGCGGCTGACGGTGCCGCGATCGACCTTGCTCACATACGCGGCCTTGCCGTCGGCGGCGACCGCGACCATGTGGCCCTTGCCCTCGCCCAGTGCGATCGCCGCGACGATCCGGCCGCTGGCCACGTCGATGCGCAGCAGATGTTTGGACGCCTCGGTGGTCGCGAGCGCCTCGCGATCGCCGGGCAGGAAGCGCAGCCCGTGCGGCCGGCCGTGTTCGCCCAGCTCGATCGATCGCGGCGGGGCCGCGCCGCGCAGATCGAGCACGCTCAGGGTATGTCCGGGCTCTTTGCCGCCGTAATTCGCAACCAGCGCGATCGCGCCGTCGTGACTGACCGCGATCTCATGCGGCGCATGTCCGGTGGCGAATTCGCCGAGCTTGCGACCATCGTCCAGCGACAGGCGCCAGAGGGTGTCGGCGGCTTTGTTGCCTACCAAAAGCTCGGCTGAAACCGCGGGCACCGAAGCGCAGAGCAAGAAGCACAGGCACAGTGAACGGAACATGCGGGCGACCGGTCGGACGATAGGGAAGGCCGACGCTACAACAAAGCGGCTATCGCTTCATGTGCCGCGGTCTCGGCGAGGAAAGTCGCTGGATTCCCGCGTTCGCGGGAATGACGTTGGGTGGAAGTTTGGCGATCTGTTCGATCCTCGGCTTCGGCGCTTGCCTGGATCGATTCGCTCCCCCCAGTCCGTCATTCCCGCGAACGCGGGAATCCAGCGACTTTAAGCCTCACCCACAAGCAACCGCGACCTTCGCACCTTTGAAACGACTGCGTTCGTCAACTCGCCTCTGGCGGCGTTGGATGCAACCAACCCGCCTCCCCATCCGCATAGCGCTCATGCTTCCAGATCGGCACTCGCCCCTTGGTCTCATCGATGATGAAACGGCAGGCGGCGAAGGCCGCATCGCGATGGGCCGCGCTGACGCCGACCCAGACCGCGAGTTCGCCGATCGCCAGATCGCCGACGCGATGCACGCAACGCGCGTCGACGATCGCGAAGCGTTCGATCGCTTCGTCCACGATGCGCTCGCCCTCGCTGTCGGCCAGCGCGGCATAGCTTTCGTAACGCAGGCCGGCCACCGCGCGGCCACCGTGGTGGTCGCGCACCCAGCCTTCGAAACTGGCGTAGGCGCCGGCGTGGGCGTTGAGCAGTTGCTCGCGCAGCGGCGCGATCTCGAACGGTTGCGGCGACAAGAGGAATCGTTTCATCGCTCAGCCTCCCGACACCGGTGGAATGAAGGCGACTTCGCTGCCGGCGCGCGGCGCGTCGTCCCAATGCGCGAACGCGCCGTCGACCGCGACGCGCAGGCGCTGCGCCGGCAAGACGAAGCCGTGGCGTTCGCGCAAGCTCTCGTACAGGCCGCGCAAGTCGCCGCTGTCGGCATCGACCGATTCGCTGGCGACACCGGCGGCGTCGCGCAGGCTGGCGAAATACAGCACGGTCAGGCGGCTCATGCACCGGTTCCTTGCGTGCCGCGCGTCGTGCCCGCGCGTTTGCGCGGCGCGGGTTTGGCGGTTACGCGCTTGGTGGATGCAGCTTTCTTGGCGGCGCGCTTGGGAGCCGCGACCGCGGACGCCGCAGCCGACGGCTGGACGCGCTTGACCGCGCCGCGCTTCGATTCGACCTCACCCGCGTGCACGCCCGCAACCACCGCATCGCTACGACCGAAATCGCGCTTGCCGCCGCGCTTGCCGAGCAATTGCGCCGGGCCGAGCACGATCGCGTGCGACAGCGCCTTGCACATGTCATACACGGTGAGCGCGGCGACGGTGGCGCCGGTCAGCGCTTCCATCTCCACGCCGGTGCGATGGGTGGTCTTGACCGCGCATTCGATCGACAGGCTGTTCGCGCCGTCCCAGTCGATGGCGAAGCGGCAGCCGTCGATCGGCAGCGGATGGCAGAACGGAATCAGTTCGTGGGTGCGCTTGACCGCCAGGGTGCCGGCGATGATCGCGGTATCGATCACCGCGCCCTTCTTGCTGCGCAGCCCGTCGGCGCGCAATTGCGCGGCGACCGCTGCGGGAAAGCGCACGCGGCAGCGCGCGATGGCCTCGCGCGCGCTGATCGCCTTGTCCGACACGTCGACCATGGCCGGGCGGCCGGCGCGGTCGAGGTGGGTCAGGGAAGCTTTGGGTTTCAAATCGCCAGACTCCAACGCAGTGCGAACCCGGGATCGCGCGGGCCGAACAGGAAATGCAGGACCCGCCGCCGCCCACGGGGTTGGACGGCCTTGGATGAGGCATGCAGCAGCAACGGTCGCATGATAAGCAGATCGCCGGGCTGAGCGGTGCATTCGACTTCGCCGTTCGCGGTGCGCAGGCGTCGCGCCGTTTCCGGATCGAGCCGGCCGTGGCGATGCGAACCGGGCACCACGCGCAAGGGGCCGTCGCCGGCGCCGCAGGCATCCACGTGCAGGCGTACCGCGAGCGTGCGCTCCAGCAGCGTCGTCGGCGGTTGCACGAAATGCCGATCCTGCTTGAGCGACCAGCCGCTCAGGGCCGGATGCGCGACGCGTTGCGCGACCGGGATC
This sequence comes from Lysobacter capsici, assembly GCF_018732085.1. NCBI lineage: Bacteria > Pseudomonadati > Pseudomonadota > Gammaproteobacteria > Lysobacterales > Lysobacteraceae > Lysobacter > Lysobacter capsici. The sequence continues at coordinate 3,988,444 of NZ_CP076103.1, forward strand.
GACAGGTCCTGATGCAGGGCGACGTTCCAGTTGCGTCCTTCGCTCTTGCGGAACAGGGTGCATTGCACGGCAACCGCGTCTTCGTCCAACAGCCGCGCGGCCTGCAAGTGACTGCGCAGGCGCGCGGCCAGATCGCGGCACCAGGGCTGCTGCAGCAGTTCCCGGGTGCCGGCATCGGCGTCGCCTGCGTCGGCGACCTCGGGTTGCGCCGCGATCTGCGCCAGTGCCGGTGCGGTGATCGCGGCGTTGATGTGCTGGAAGCCTTGAGAGATCAGGGTGTGGTCGGTCATGCGGGTTCGAATGCCGCGATCTGAGAGGAAAGCGTCGGGGCTGAAGCCCCTCCCACAAAAGATTGCGCGAACTTCGAAGTCTTTTGTGGGAGGGCTTTCAAGCCCGATGCTTTTCGGTCAGTGCTCGATACATCACCCGAGCTGGATCGCGTGGCTTCAATCGATCCGCCGCTGGGAACAAGGAGTGATGTATCGATGCCGTTCATGCTGGGTCGAATGCCGCGATCTGAGAGGAAAGCGTCGAGGCTGAAGCCCCTCCCACAAAAGATTGCGTGAACTTCGAAGTCTTTTGTGGGAGGGCTTTCAAGCCCGATGCTTTTCGGTCAGTGCTCGATACATCACCCGAACTGGATCGCGTGGCTTCAATCGATCGGCCGCTGGAAACCCGGAGTGATGTATCGATGCCGTTCATGCTGGGGCGAATGCCGCGATCTGAGAGGAAAGCATCGGGGCTGAAGCCCCTCCCACAAAAGACTTCGAAACCTGCGCAATCTTATGTGGGAGGGCTTTCATGCCCGACGCTTTTCGGTCAGGGCTCGATGCAGCGTCCGAGCTGGATCGCGTGGTTTCAATCGATCCGCCGCTGGGAACCCGGAGTGATGTATCGATGCCGTTCATGCTGGGTCGAATGCCGCGATCTGATAGGAAAGCGTCGGGGCTGGAGCCCCTCCCACAAAAGATTGCGCGAACTTCGAAGTCTTTTGTGGGAGGGCTTTCAAGCCCGATGCTTTTCGGTCAGTGCTCGATACATCACCCGAACTGGATCGCGTGGCTTCAATCGATCGGCCGCTGGAAACCCGGAGTGAGGTATCGATGCCGTTCATGCCGGGTCGACTGCCGCGATCTGAGAGGAAAGCATCGGGGCTGAAGCCCCTCCCACAAAAGACTTCGAAACCTGCGCAATCTTATGTGGGAGGGCTTTCATGCCCGACGCTTTTCGGTCAGGGCTCGATGCAGCGTCCGAACCCAATCGCATCGCCCCCCCTCACCCACCGATCAGGAACATTTCCACATGCCGCTTCGAACGCGGCGCATCCATCGCGCGCAGTTCGCTGTAGCGGTCGTTGCGGCGCGTCCACAGCTCGGCCAGGCGCTGCGCGAACGCCAGTTCGCCCTGGGCCAGCGCCGGGCGCAGGTCGGTGCCTTCGGCGGCGAACAGGCAGGTGTACAGGCGGCCGTCGGCGGACACGCGCGAGCGGTGGCAGTCGCCGCAGAACGGCGCGCTGATCGAGGAGACGAAGCCGATCTCGCCGCCGCCATCGGCGAAGCCGTAGCGCGAGGCGACCTCGCCACGGTAATTGGCGTCGAGCGGGCGCAGCGGCCAGCGCGCGTGGATGCGGTCGCGCAGTTGCTGCGAGCTGACCACGCCCTGCTCGCTCCAGCCGTTGCAGTTGCCCACGTCCATGTATTCGATGAAACGCAGCACGTGGCCGCTGCCGCGGAAATGTTCGACCAAGGGCAGCACCTGATCTTCATTGACGCCGCGCTGGATCACGCAGTTGATCTTCAGCGAATCGAACCCGGCCGCGCGCGCGGCCTCGATCCCGGCCAGCACGTCGGCGACGTCGCCGCGGCCGCCAGACAGGCGCCGGAACAACTCGGGTTCGAGCGCGTCGAGGCTGACGGTCAGGCGGCGCAGGCCGGCCTCGCGCAGCGCGCGCGCCTGGCGCGCGAGCAGCGAGCCGTTGGTGGTCAGGGCCAGATCGTCCAGGCCGTCGATCCGCGCCAGCCGCGCGATCAGCTCGGGCAGACGCTTGCGCAGCAGCGGTTCGCCGCCGGTCAGGCGCAGCTTGCTGACGCCGACGCGGACGAAGCCGCGCACCAGGGTTTCGATCTGGTCGAAGCTCAGGCGCGAGGCCGCATCCAGGCCGTGGTCGTCGGGCACGCGCTCGGCCGGCATGCAGTAGGGGCAGCGGAAATTGCAGGCCTCGATCACCGACAGCCGCAGGTCGCGCAGCGGCCGGCCCTGGCGATCCAGCGGGACCGGCGGCAGCGGCAGACCTGGGACGGCGTTCACACGAAGGCTCTCAATCGGTGGCTCTCAATCGAATGGCGCTCAATCGATGGCGTTCAAGCCAGGCGCGTCAATCGAACGGCGCCTGCGCGGCGGTGGGATCGGCGAGGTCGACGACCTCGCCGGGCCTGCCTACACGATACCCCCGCGCGGCCAGCGCGTCGCCTTCCTCGCGGCTGCCGTAGTGGTACAGCAGGCAGCGTTCGAGCAGCGCGCGCGGGTATTCGCGCTCCAGATCCTCGATGCCGCTGTGCGAGGGATTGCCCTCCAGCGCGCAGTCGTGGGCGATCAATTCGCCCGCATCGGCATACTTGGCCAGCATTTCCGGGATCGGCCGGGTGTCGCCGGTCCAGATCGCGCTGCCGCGCAGGCGCAGACCGAAGCTGCTGTCGGGCCAGTGGTGGCGGGTCGCGAACACTTCCATGCGCAGGCCGCGGTGCCAGAAATGGCCGCTGACCGGGATCAGCTGGAACGCGTCCCAGAAATTCACCCCGCCCTCGGCCAGCACGTTGGGGTAGTCGGCCACGCGCTGGTGCAGCAGCGGCACGATCGGCGCCGGCACGTACAGGCGGACCTTGCCGCGCCGGGTTTCGTCGAAGTAGTGGGCCACGAACAGGCGCTCGAAGCCGCCGATGTGGTCCAGATGGTTGTGGGTGACGAACAGGGCCTCGGGCATGCGGCCGTAATGGGCGAGAAAGGCGGTCAGCCCCTCGCCGCCGCAGTCGACGGTCAGCCACGGCTCGCCGTCGCGCTCCAGCGTCGCCATCGCCGAACCCAGTTCCACCGCCGACGCATTGCCGACACCGTGCAGACGCAGCCGCCAAGTCATTCCAGCCCTCTTATTTCGCCCAAGTACTTAGTAACCACGTTCCCAGGCGCGTTCATAGGCCGTGCGCAATCGGCCGAAGTCGGCCTCGACCTGCTCGGGACTGCGCGAACCGCGCAGTTTCAGCAGCGACCGCTTGAGCCGGGCGAGGTTGCGCTCGCGCCAGGCGGTGGCCGGAATGCGGATCGCGCCGCGGTCCAGGTCGATCACCCAGCCCTGTCCGGCGGTGTCGAACAGCAGGTTGGTGGCGTTGAGGTCGGCGTGGTCCAGCCCGGCGCGGTGGCAGCGCGCGATCAGCCGGCCGGCTTCCTCCCACGGCGCGCCGTCGCCGGCGACCGCGGCACGGTCGGCCAGCGAACGCACGCCGTCGAGCCGCTCGATCATGATCGCGGCGTAGTAATGCAGGCCGTCGCGGCGGTACCAGGCCGCGACCGGCGCCGGCACCGGCAGGCCCTTGCGCGCGAGTTCGCGGGTCAGGCGGAATTCGGCGAAGCTGCGGGTCTTGTTGGCGCCCTGCCACCAGTAGCGATCGCGGTTGAAGCGCGCGACCAGGCCGCCGCGCAGGTAGCGCCGCAGCACCACCTGGCCGAACGGCGCGTCCACGAACCAGGCGCCGCCGCGGCCGCCGCTGTCGACCGGACGCGCCTTCTCGCCCCAGTGCGCGGGCGAGAACCAGTCCGGCGCGGCTTGCTGCACCCGCTCGCGGTCGAACACAATCGCACCGTACCCGCTGTCGTCGCGGTACGGTGTCAGTCCTTCGGCGGCGTCATAACCCGTCATCCGCCCGAGTCTAACAAGTCACGTGACCCATTCGTCTCTCAGCGCCGCTCCTTCGATCTGCCTGCTACGCCTGTCGGCGCTCGGCGATGTCACCCACGTCGTGCCGCTGGTGCGCACCTTGCGCGAGGCGCGGCCGCAGGCGGCGATCACCTGGGTGATCGGCAAGGGCGAGCGGCGCCTGCTCGAAGGCCTCGAAGGCGTGCGCTTCGTCGAATACGACAAGAAGAGCGGACTGGCCGGCATGCGCGCGCTGGGCCGCGAGCTGCGCGCGCTGGGGCTGGCCGACGGCCGGTTCGAGGCGTTGCTGCAGATGCAGGTCGCCGCGCGCGCCAATCTGCTGTCGGCGTTCGTCCCGGCGCGGCGCCGGATCGGCTACGACCGCGCGCGTTCCAAGGACCTGCACGGCCTGTTCGTCAACGAACGCATCCCCGACCGCCCCGGCATCCACGTGCTCGATGCGATCGGCAGCTTCTGCGAACCGCTCGGCCTGCGCCAGACGCGGGTGGTCTGGGACCTGCCGGTGCCCGACGAAGCACGCGAATGGGCGCGCGCGCAATGGCCGCGCGACGACGTGCCGACCTTGCTGATTTCGCCGTGCTCCAGCCACACCCTGCGCAACTGGCGCGCCGAGCGCTACGCCGCGGTCGCCGATCACGCCGCGCAGCGCGGCTGGCGGGTGGTGATGTGCGGCGGCCGCAGCCAGCTCGAACGCGACACCACCGATGCGATCATGGCGGCGATGAGCCATCCGGCGCTGGACCTGGTCGGCAAGGACACGCTCAAGCAATTGCCGGCGCTGCTCGAACGCGGCCAGTTGCTGATGACCCCGGACTCCGGCCCGATGCACATCGCCAACGCCATGGGCACCAAGGTGCTGGGCCTGCACGCGGCCAGCAACCCGGCGCGCAGCGGCCCGTACAGCGACCTGCGCTACTGCGCCGACCGCTACGACGACGCCGCGCGCAAGTACCTGGGCAAAGCCGCGAGCGAGATCGCCTGGGGCACCAAGATCGAACACGACGGGGTCATGGACCTGATCGGCGTCGACGACGGCATCGCCGCGTTCGAACGCTACCGCGCCGATCATCCGGGCAGGTAAACCTTCTTCCGACAAGGACACGTTGCGCATGACCCCACGTTCCCTCGCCGACCTGCAGGCCGCGCTGAGCGCCGGCGCGCGGTTCGACTACCTGTGCTTCTGGGGCCACCGGGTCACGCCCGGCCAGGTCGGCAAGAGCTGCTTCAGCCAGTGGTATCCGGCGCCGTTCGAGCTCGACGGCCAGCGCTACGCCACCGCCGAGCACTGGATGATGGCCGGCAAGGCGCGGCTGTTCGGCGACGAGGCGATCCATGCGCAGATCGTCGCCAGCGACGACCCGGCCAAGGTCAAGGCGCTCGGCCGCAAGATCGCCGGCTTCGACGAAGCGCGCTGGGTCGCGCATCGCTACGAACTGGTCGTCGCCGGCAATCAGGCCAAGTTCGAACACAACCCGCGGCTGCGCGGTTTCCTGCTGAGCACCGGCGAGCAGGTGCTGGTCGAGGCCAGCCCGGTCGATCCGATCTGGGGCATCGGCCTGGCCGCCGATCATCCCGACGCGACCCGCCCGGAGGCCTGGCAAGGGCTCAACCTGCTGGGTTTCGCCTTGATGGACGTGCGCGATCGTCTGCGTGCAACGTTCGTCTAACAAGCTCATCGACCACCACCTTCAACCCGCGAGACCGCCATGCCCCTGGGAACGATCGACGACGACTACGGCCCGCCTTCGCCCGAGCTGAGCCTGCTGCTGCGCCTGCGCGACAGCGGCGACGAGGATTTCAACGATGCGCTGTCGGACCTGGGCTATCGCCTGCTCGCCGCCGACGACGCGCCGACCCTGCTCCATCCCGACAGCTACCTCAGTGAAGCCGAGCGCGCCGATCCCTCGATCGCGGCCAACATCGTCGCGATCGACGAGGTCTGCGCGCAGATCAGCTTCTTCGCCGAAGACGACCAGAGCAATCTGTTCGGCTACTGGCACGGCCCCGAACGCACCGCGCTGGCCGCCGCGCCGATCGTCAAGTTCGACAACGAAGGCCAGTTCTCCTTGCTGCAGGGCCGCGGCCTGATCGAAGCGCTGATCGGCGACCGCGTGTTCGACGACGACGAAGCCTTCGCCGAGCACGCGCAATGTTTCGAAGGCCTGGGCTTCACCGTCGCGGCGCGCAACTGGCACGAGCTGGCCGACCCGGACGCCGCCAGCGATCCGGCGCAATGCCACGAAGCCGGCTACGAGCGCGCCCTGCCCGGCTTGCAATCGCCTCAGTGATCGACGACACCGCCAGGGACGTGGTCTCGGTCTGGATCGGCACCAGCCACAAGAGCGACGACGACTTCCACGCCTACACCCGCGGCATGGAATCGCTGCACAGCGGCAGCCCGATCCAGCGCGACTTGCGCTGCGGTTTCATCGACTCGGATTTCTTCGTCGCCTATCGCAGCGCCGGCCACGCGCTGCTGCCGATCGAGCGGATCTGCGAGGAAGTGGATTGCTCGCCGCGGACCCAGGTCGAAATCGTCGAACGCTGCCGCGAACTGGGCATCGCCCAGGCCAATTCGCTGTACTACTACTGCGATTGCCGCTTCAGCGAAGACCCGCCGGGCCGGCTCTACAACGACCTGCGCTTCATCGGCGCCTTCGCCGATCCGGACCGGCGCGAGTTCTTCGAACGCCTGGCGGCGCGGCGCTGAGCGGCGCGGAGCCGCTCGCGCCCTTTCTGGACCTGCACGGCGCCATCGCCATCGCCATCGCCATCGGCAACAGTCTGCCCGATAGCCGCCAGGCGAGCACGCCGCCGTACACGCAGCGCCGACGACGCACGACGCGGCATCGATCGGCCATGCGTCCGTCGTCCCCGAGCGAGGGGTTCAACGGCTCGGTCGTCTCGCAGCCGCCGCGATCAGAACGCGCCGGTGCCGTAGTCCTGGTAGGACTTCTCTTCCACGTAGGTCGAACCCAACGCGAGGTTGATCTCTTTCTTGACCCGCGCGCGCACGTCGTTCTCGACATAGACCGAACGCGCCAGGGCGATGAATTCCGCGTCGAAGGCCTGGGCCTTTTCCTTGATCCGGATGTCGTCCTCGATCACCCACAGGCGCTCGTTGACCGCCTTGAGCTCGGCGCGCAGACGGCCGATGTCGCCGCCGGCGGCCGGATGGGCCATCCAGGTCTGCTCCAGCGCGCTCAGTTCCGCGCGGACATTGGCCAGCTTGGCCTCGTCGCTCATGCGCTCGGACTTGATCTGCAGGATCGAGATCTTGTCCAGCAGTTCGCCAAAGGACACCGGGACCAGGATTTCAGACATGGGACGCCGCCGTTTGCTAATCAGGGGGCCGATTAGTGTAGCCCCGCCGGGCGCCCGAGCCGGCGCCCCGGCCGGCGCCGCGGCCGCCGGATGCGGGCCGGGCGGGGCCGGATCGATCCGATGCGCGAGAAACCTTGTCGGCGGTCGCGAGTATCCGTATCATTCGCGGCTCACTGCACCCGGAGAGGTGGCAGAGTGGTTGAATGTACCTGACTCGAAATCAGGCGTACGTTTATAGCGTACCGGGGGTTCGAATCCCCCCCTCTCCGCCAGATACGCACGACACGGGCCCCTCGGGGCCCGTGTTGTTTTAGGGCCATCGCGCTCGGGGCCTGAGTCGAACGCCGAAGCCCTGCCCTCGCGGTCCGGGCGACGACGGCCGGCACTTTGCGCGCCGTGGCGGTTGGCGTCGAGGTTCGCGCCGGATCGCCGCAGGCGCGGGCTACGACGGTTGGATCGGCAGTGCGCGGGGCAGGACGCTCACATCGGCTGTATTCGCTGCGCATTTCGGCTGCATTTGTTCGACAGGCTTCGCGCAGATCCATGCTCTGCGACCACCGCTTGCGCTTACGCTTCACGCCCGGTTTGGTCGGACTGAGCCAGGCTCGGAATCCGACTTGCGTCACGATGCACGGCAAATGCCGCGATCGGCTCGCGCCGGCGTATCGCCAGGCGGGGTTCCACCGATCCGGTACACACGCGGTCTTCATCGAATCTCGGGCATGAAGCCGTGCAGGGATCACGCTTTCTTGTCACTAGGCCGTTGTGCCGCGATGATTCCGTTACTGCAATGGCGATCCCGACGAAGCGAATGGCACTGACCGGCAGATGATCGAATTCGGACACCTCACGCACGTCGGCTTGCGCCGCGAACTCAACGAAGACACCTATTACGGTGACAGCGAACTCGGCCTATGGCTGGTCGCCGACGGCATGGGCGGACACGAATACGGCGAGGTCGCCAGCGCGCTGGCGCGCGAGTCGATCGTGCGCGAGGTCCGCAACGGCACCGGCCTGGCCCAGGCCATCCGGATCGCCGACGAAGAGATCATCCGCACCTCGCGCCGGCGCAACGACGCCCTGCCGATGGGCACCACCGTGGTCGCCGCGCGCATCAACGGCAACCGCTTCGAGGTGGCCTGGGTCGGCGACAGCCGGGTGTACCTGTGGCGCGACGGGCATCTGGCCCAGCTGTCGCAGGACCACAGCTATGTGCAGGAGCTGATCGCCAACGGCGCGATCACCCACGAGCAGGCGCGCAGCCATCCGCATCGCAACGTGGTCACCCAGGCGCTCGGCGTGACCGACCCGCGCAATCTCAACGTCGAGACCATGACCGGCGAACTGCGTCCGGGCATGCAGCTGCTGCTGTGCAGCGACGGGTTGACCGAGGAAGTGGACGATCGCAGCATCGCCCGGGTGCTGGCGCATAACGACTGCAGCGCGCAGGAATGCGTGGATTCGCTGGTCGCCGCGGCGCTGGATGGCGGCGGGTCGGACAATGTCACGGTGGTGTTGGTGCGCAGCCATTGAGGCTGGGTGGCGACGCAGGGATTTAGACGGATTTAGCTTCGTCTAAATTTTTCCAGTCGATCGTTTCGACGCGTTCGGGCGCTGGCATCAGCCGGCACGCGGCGTTGTTTGCGCAGTCGTTGCGGATTCGCGGTCGCGGCTTGCGCCGCTCCTACAGGTAGCCAACGAAGCTTCGACCGCCCCCTGTAGGAGCGGCGCAAGCCGCGACCGCGCCAACACGACGGCCGGCGCAATCCACCCATCGAATCGCCGACCGTTCGTCGATCCGCCGACCGCTCGCCGCGATCGCGCGACTTACGCCTCGGCCAACGCCGCCGGCGGATCGAACGCATCCCACACGCACTTGCCGCCGGCCTTCTTGCGCAGCTTCTCCAGGCGCGCCTGATGCGCGGCGAATTCGTCGGCGAGCACGATCACCCGCGGCCGCACCGCGCCCGGGTCGATCTGGAAACTCGCCGGGCTCTGCTGCGCGGCGATCGCGGCCGGATCGCCGAAGCCGATCTCTTCCTGGCCCGAGGTCAGGCCGATGTAGACCTCGCCGAGCAACTGGGCGTCGAGCAGCGCGCCGTGCAACTGACGGTGCGAGTTGTCCACGCCCAGGCGTTTGCACAACGCGTCCAGCGAATTGCGCTGACCGGGGTAACGCTGGCGCGCAAGCAGCAGCGAGTCTTCGATGTTGGGAACGTGATCGGCCAACTTGCCGTACTGCGCGCCGCAGATCGACAGCTCGTTGTTGAGAAAGCCCACGTCGAACGCGGCGTTGTGGATGATCAGCTCGGCGCCCTTGATGAATTCGAGGAATTCATCGACCACCTGCTCCATCGTCGGCTCGTTGGCCAGGCGCTCCAGCGACAGGCCGGTGACTTCCTGCGCGCCGGCTTCGAAATCGCAATCGGGCTTGATGTACTGGTGGTAGGTGCGGCCGCTCGGGCGGCGCTCGACGAATTCGACGCAGCCGATTTCGACCACGCGGTTGCCGCGTTCCCAGCTCAGGCCGGTGGTTTCGGTATCGAGGATGATTTGACGCATTAGCCGATTGTCTCAAAAAGCGAGGAACGAGTCTGGAGGAGTGAGCGATGAGTAGAGCCGCGAGTGCTGGCACTCACTCCTCACTCCTTTGCCCTCACTTGTGGCTCAAGGCCGATAGGCCCTGAGCTTCTCCGCCTGGACGCGCGCGAGCACGTCGACGCGTTCGTTCTCGGGCTGGCCGGAATGGCCCTTGACCCACTTCCAGTCGATCGAATGGCGCAGGCTCGCCGCGTGCAGGCGTTCCCACAGGTCGCGGTTCTTGACCGGGTCGCCGCCGGCGGTTTTCCAGCCGCGCCGGACCCAGTTGCTCATCCACTCGGTGATGCCCTTGCGCACGTACTGCGAGTCGGTGGTCAGCACGATCCTGCACGGCTCGCTGAGCGCTTCCAGGCCCATGATCGCGCCCATCAGTTCCATGCGGTTGTTGGTGGTGTCGGGCTCGCCGCCGGACAACTCGCGCTCGTGGCCCTTGTAGCGCAGCAACGCGGCCCAGCCGCCGGGGCCGGGATTGCCGAGGCAGGCGCCGTCGGTGTGGATGCTGACGGTCTTGTCGACTTCGGAGGTGGTTTGGCTCACGCAACAGCTACTCGCTTTCGACGGCCGAGCATTATCGCTGTTGCGCGCCGCCGCGGGTCGCATCGGATCGGTCGGGATCGAACGGCAAGATCCGGGCCGCGAGCGGATCGGGGTCGTTGCGGTCGATAGGCGCGTTGGCCGATGCGCTGCGGCGGGCATCGCCGCGGCCGCTGTCGACCCGGCCGCTCTGGTTGGCCTGCGGCAGGCCGGCGTTCGCCAGCCCCGCCTGGCCCAGCCCGGTCTGCCAGCGCAGTTGTTGCAGCCGGCCCGGCGGAATCGCGGCGTGGACGCGCTTGGTCAGGGTCAGGGCGACTCCGGCGCGCAGCACGTCGGCCGCGCCGACTCCGGCCTCGCCGTGCGCGACCCGCCAGCGCGGCCCCAGCCATTGCAGGCTGACCGGGTCGGCGGCGAAGCCCGAGGCGCGCAGCATGGTCTGCCAGTGGCCGGCATCGCGCGCGTACAGGCCGCTGCCGGCCCAGCGCAGGCGGTACGGGCTCCAGGGATTGAGCGTGGCCAGCCACAGCCGCCCGCCCGGGGCGAGGATGCGTGCGCATTCGCTGAGCAGCGGCGCGCAGTCGACGCCGTCGTCGAACACGTGCTGCAGCAGCACCGCGCCGAAGGCCTCGCTGGCCAGCGGCAGCGGCAAACGGCAGCGCACCGCGCCGTCGAAGCCGTCGGCGCTGCGCCGCAGCGCCACCCCGCGGCCCAGCGGTGGCGAGGCCGCGGCGACCCCGAACCAGGCCCACGGCAGGCTCGGACTGGCCGCGAGCACCCGCGCCATCGACGCCGACTCCACGTCGAGCAGACCGTGGCCGGGCACCTCGCCGAACCAGGCCAGGGCCGGGCTGGGTTCGTGATCGGGTTGACGGCCGTGGGACAGGGCGGGCATGGTCGCGTCTCTTGGAGCCGGGATTGGGGAATCGGGATTCGGGATTCGGCGCGGCCAGATCGGAGCACGCCGACCCCGGGGACCGTTCCGATTTCAAGCTCCCGAACGTTTACCAAGGAAGCTCGGTACGGCCCAGGATGGCATCGGTCCGCGACGCCCCGACTGTGCGCCCCGGGCGCCGGCCAGGCAAGCCGAGCACCCCGCCCACCGCGACGGCCCCGGCCGCGCGCCGCCAGGAGTCCGACGATGCGGTTGCTCGCCCTGCCCGCCCTCAGCGACAACTACATCTGGGCCCTGTCGGGCGACGACGAATCGGCCCTGATCGTCGATCCGGGCGACGCCGCGCCGGTGCTGGCCGCGGCCGCGCACGGCCTGCGCCCGGTCGGGATCCTGCTGACCCACCACCACGACGACCACATCGGCGGCACCCCGGCCCTGCGCGAGCGCTGGCCCGACATCCCGGTGTTCGCCCCGGACGACGAGCGCATCGCCAGCGCCACCGCCCGCGTCGGCGACGGCACCCGCCTGCACGTGGACGGCTGGAGCCTGACCGCGCTGGCCGTGCCCGGCCACACCCGCAGCCACGTCGCCTATTACCTGGAACAGGACAACCTGGAGCGCGGCGGCCGCGCCACCGACCGGATCGTGTTCAGCGGCGACACCTTGTTCAGCCTGGGCTGTGGCCGCCTGTTCGAAGGTACGCCCGCCCAGATGCGGGTCTCGCTGACCCGGCTGGCCGCGCTCCCGGACGACACCCGGGTCTGCTGCGGCCACGAATACACCTTGTCCAACGCGGCCTTCGCCAGCGTGGTCGAACCCGCCAATCCCGCGCTGCGGCGCCGAATCGAACAGGCCCAGGCCATGCGCAACGCCGGACGTCCCTCCCTTCCCAGCTCGATCGGCGACGAACGCGCGACCAACCCGTTCCTGCGCACCCGCGAGCCGGCGGTGATCGCCGCGGTCGCCGCGCGGCTGGGTCGCGCGCCGGCCGACGAGACCGAAACCTTCGCCGAACTGCGGCGCTGGAAGGACGGGTTCCGCGCGTGAGACGCGGCGACGCCCGCGGCCGCAGGCCGGCGCGCCGGCCGCTGCATCTGGCGCTGGCGGCCTGCCTGGGCCTGAGCGCGGCACTGTCGGCGCCGGCGATCGCCGCCGATGCCGCGCAACTGGCGGTCGCCGCGCCGGACCTGGGCACCGGTCCGAGCCGCAACGGCCGCGAGATCTACCAGCGCTTCCGCGACGGCCTGGCCGACAAGACCTGCGAGCCCGGGGTCAGCAGCCACTGGCGCCAGCATTTCTCGACCGCGCCCAAACGCCTGGCCTCCAGCGAGGACGACCTGCTGCCGCTGTTCGGCTACGTCGTCGACGCCCTGCGCGAGGCGCACCTGCCGACCGAGTACGCGCTGATCCCGTTCGTCGAGAGCGGCTACAAGCCCGGCGCGCGCAGTCCTTCCGGCCCGGCCGGGCTGTGGCAGATGATCGCGATGACCGCGCGCAACCACCGCGTGCCGATGCGCGAGGGCTACGACGGGCGGCTGTCGCCGGTCGAATCGACCCAGGCCGCGGTGCGTTACCTGAAAACCCTGCACGGCATGTTCGGCGGCGACTGGCAGCTGACCGTGATGGCCTACAACGCCGGCGAGTACCGCGTGCTCAACGCGGTCAAGCGCAGCGGCCTGAGCATCGCCGACGTACGCCACGATCAATTGACCGGCCTGTCCGACATCACCACGGCCTATGTGCGCAAGCTGCATGCGCTGTCGTGCCTGATGGAGCAGGCCGACGACCGCGAGGAATGGCTCAGCGCGCTCGATCGTCCGGTGCCACGGCTGGCCGCGGTGACCGTGCCGGCCGAGATCGACAGCATCGGCGAATGGGCCGCGCGCACCGACCAGGACCTCGCCCAGATCAAGCGCCTGAACCCGGTGTTCGGCGACGGCCGCATCGCCCGCAGCGCCGGCAAGCGCGCGCCGCTGCTGGCGGTGGCGGCCAGCGCGATCGGCGCGGCCGGCGTGAGCGCGGCCGATATCGATTTGGCGGGTGTCGAGTTGGCCGGCGTCGCGCCGGCAGGTGGCGACCGGTCGAGCGCGCCCGTCGCCAGTGGGTCGAGCAGTGCTTCGACTGCGGTCGCGAGCACGCGCGGTTCTGTCGAGGCGTCGGAGCGTCCGGCGTCGGGCGATCGGGTTGAGCCTGCGGCCAAGGGTCGCGACCGGGTTGCGCGCAGCGACGAAGGCAAGCGCGCCGGCGAAAAATCCGTCGCCGACAGCGGTTCGGCGAAAACGCAGGCGCGTCGCCACACCGTTGGTCGCGGCGACAACGCCTGGACGATTGCGAAGCGCTATCGCATTCGCGTCGCGGATCTGCTGGAGCGCAACGGTTTGGCGGCCAATGCCGTGCTCAAGCCGGGGCAGGCGCTGTTGATCGATGCGGGCAAGCCGGCGGGCAAATAGTCGCGCAGGTGGCCTGCGATGCCCTCACCCCAGCCCTCTCCCGCAAGCGGGAGAGGGAGTAGTAGCACCTCGCCGTAATGAATCCTCTCTCTTGCAGGCAGGATAAGGAACTCAACCCGCCTCGCCGTACTAAAGCCCCTCTCCCGCCTGCGGGAGAGGGGTTGGGGTGAGGGCCCGCTGCCGCGACGGCCACAGCATCGCCCCGATCGTCACCGCGCCCAGCAGCCAGCTGTAATGCACGTTGCCGATCAACTGCAACGGCGAGACCTTGCTCAACGACGCCGCCAGCAGGATCTGCGCGCCATACGGCAGCACGCCCTGAGTCACGCAGGCGAAAATGTCGAGCACGCTGGCCGCGCGCGCCGGCGGCACCCCGTGCTGCTGCGCGACATCGCGCGCCAAACCGCCACTGATCAAAATCGCGACGGTGTTGTTGGCGGTGAACACGTCGGTGGTCGCCGACAACGCGGCGATGCTGATCTCGCCCGCGCGGCGGCTGCGATGGCCGCGCGCGAACCGGCCGATGGTCTGCGCCACCCAGGCCAGCCCGCCGGCGGCTTTCATCAGCGCGCCAAGACCGCCGACCAGCAGCGACAGCAAGGTGATCTCGACCATGCTCTCGAAACCGTCCCAGATATGCGTGGTGTAGGCGGCGAAGCCGAAATCCTCGGCGAAATACACCCCGAACAGGCCCGCGATGACCAGGCCGATGCTCAACACGATGATCACGTCGACGCCGGCGATCGCCAGCCCGAGCACGACCAGGTACGGCAGGATCAGCCAAGGCGACACCGGATCGGGCGTCTGCACCGGCGCGGTTTCGCCGAGAAACCCCAGCAGCACCAGCGTGGCGATCGCCGCCGGCAGCGCGAGCTTGAGGTTCTCGCGGAATTTCTCCCGCATCGTGCAGCCCTGGGTGCGGCTGGCGACGATCGCGGTGTCGGAGATCACCGACAGGTTGTCGCCGAAGGTCGCCCCGCCGATCACCGCGCCGAGCACCAGCGCGCGGTCCAGCCCCGACGCGTCCGACACACCGAGCGCAATCGGCGCGACCGCGGCGATCGTGCCCATCGAGGTGCCCAGCGACAGCGAGATGAAACCGGCGACCACGAACAGCGCCGGCAGCAGCAAGGCCGGATGCACGTTGCCCACGCCGAGCGCGACGATCGCATCGACCGCGCCGATCGCCTTGGACACTTCGACGAAGCCGCCGGCCAGCAGGAAGATCAGGCACATCAGCACGACGTTGTGGTCGCCCATGCCGCCCAGCAGGGTTTCCAGCGGCTTGATCCCGCGGCGCCAGGCGATGAACGCGGCCAGCGCGAGCGCCGGCAGGATCGCGACCGGCGCGTGCAACTGGTAGAAGCCCATCGCGTCGCCGTTGGCGGTGAAATACAGCCCGGCGCCGAAGAACAGCGCCAGGAACAGCAGCAGCGGCGTCAGCGCCAGGGCACTGGGGGTGATCGGGGCGCCGGGGCGGAGCGGCTCATTCATCGCTTCATCCGAATGGATTTTAAGACGGCGCGATTTTGCAGTGCAGCATGGCGTGTGTCGAGTGCCGGGGGTGGAACGCTTTGGGGGAGTTCATGGGGACGGGAACAATCCCTGCCCGCCCTCATCCGCCTTCGGGCACCTTCTCCCGCAAGCGGGAGAAGGGATCAAGAGCCCGGGCTCTTTAGGCGACGCTTGAAAGCCCCTCTCCCGCTTGCGGGAGAGGGGTTGGGGTGAGGGCAGGCCGGCAGAACCTCCAAACGCAACGAGGCGCCCGAAGGCGCCTCGTCGTATCCCGCGATAGACCGCCGATCAAGCCGTAGCGCGGCTCGCGATCGCCTTGGCGAACGACAGCGTATTGCCCTCGCCGCCCAGATCCGGGGTCAGCGAATCCTTGGCTTCGAGCGTGGCGATGATCGCCTCGCGCAGCTTGGTCGCCTTCTCGGGCTGGCCGAGGTGGTCGAGCATCTGCGCCGCGCCCAGCAGCAGCGCGCAGGGATTGGCGATGCCCTTGCCGGCGATGTCCGGCGCCGAGCCGTGCACGGCCTCGAAGATCGCAGCGTCGGTGCCGATGTTCGCGCCCGGGGCCAGGCCCAGGCCGCCCACCAACCCGGCGCACAGGTCGGAAATGATGTCGCCGAACAAGTTCGTGGTGACGATGATGTCGAACTGCTCCGGGCGCATCACCAGCTGCATGCAGGTGTTGTCCACGATCATCTCGTTGCACTGGATGTCGGGGTATTGCTGCGCCACTTCGCGCGCGGTCTTCAGGAACAGGCCCGAGGTCGACTTCAGGATGTTGGCCTTGTGCACCACCGTGACCTTCTTGCGGCCGGTCTTGCGCGCCAGGTCGAAGGCGTAGCGCACGATGCGCTCGGAGCCGCGGCGGGTGATCTTCTGGGTCAGCAGCGCGGTCTCGCCGTCTTCCGACAGCGACTGGCCTTCGCCGATGTACGCGCCTTCGGTGTTCTCGCGCACGGTGATCAGGTCCACGCCGCTCGGGAAGCGCGACTTGGTGTTCGGGAACGACTTGGCCGGACGCACGTTGGCGTACAGGTCGAAGCGCTTGCGCAGTTCGACGTTGATCGAGCTGAAGCCTTCGCCGACCGGCGTGGTCAACGGGCTCTTGAGCGCGATGCGGTTCTTGCGGATCGAGTCCATGGTCGCGGCCGGCAGCAGCTCGCCGTGCTTTTCCAGCGCGACCAGGCCGGCGTCGGCGAATTCGTAGGACAGGCCCAGGTTCATCGCGTCGAGCACGTGCAGGGTCGCGTCCATGATCTCGGGGCCGATGCCGTCGCCACGGATGACCGTAATGGTTTGCGTCATGAGGGAGTTCTTCCAGCTGAAGGGCGCGGCGCAGGCGGCGCGGCGCACGAGGTCTTAGCCCCGTAATTATGCCGGAAGCGGCCTGCCCCTGCATTCGGGGCAGTACTGGACGAGGGCCGGAGGCGGCCAAGCGGCCCGATTCGGCATGGCGCCCGGACGCCGAAAGTGGGTCTGCCCCCTGTAGGAGCGGCGCGAGCCGCGACCAACCGAAGAGACCGAATACCACTCAACCCACCGAAGCCGTAGTGCCTGGCCAGCTCTCGCTCCAGATGCTCGCAGCGAGCGGGCTTCGAACTAGCCCCTGTAGGAGCGGCGCAAGCCGCGACCGCGACATCGCAGCCACGACGCAAGCGCGATGTCGCGGTCGCGGCTCACGCCGCTCCTACAAGGGCTAAATCGGCCTCAGCCGTGATCGTGACCGGCCGGCGCGGCCGCCTCGCCCTGCTCCAGCTTGTCGAGAAAATCGACCGCGCGGCGCATGTGCGGGATCACGATCGACCCGCCGACCACCAGACCGACCGAGAACGCCTCGAACATTTCCTCGCGATTGACCCCGGCTTCCTTGCACTGGGCGACGTGGTAGCTGATGCAGTCGTCGCAGCGCAGCACCATCGAGGCGACCAGGCCCAGCAACTCCTTGGTCTTCACGTCGAGCGCGCCGGCCTGGTAGGTCTGGGTGTCGAGCGCGAAGAAGCGCCGCACGACCTGGTTCGGCTCGGCCAGGATGCGTTCGTTCATGCGCTTGCGGAAGGCGGTGAATTCGGCGACGCGGTCGCTTTCGCTCTGGGCCGCGCTGTCGTCGGTACGGTCGTTGCTCACACAAACTCCTCGAATAAGGGAAATACGCTCGCCGGGCGCGACCGCGGCGGCCGGCGCGAGCCGCCCGCCGCGTTCATCGGCGAACCATCACGCCCGGGCGGACATGGATCAACAGGCGTCGGCGCACGCAAGCGGGCGGCGACAAACGCCGCCCGACACAGCATCGCTTAAGCCGCGAACAGCGGCTCCAGCCCGCCGGCGCGGTGCAGCGCCATCATGTCGTCGTAGCCGCCGACATGGGTGTCGCCGACGAAGATCTGCGGCACGCTGGTGCGCTTGGTCAGCGCGACCATCTTTTCGCGCTCGGCCGGGTCCAGATCGATGCGCACCTCGCTCCAGGTCTGGCCCTTGCTCTTGAGGAAATTCTTCGCGGCGACGCAATACGGGCAGATCGCGGTGCTATAGATGACGATCTGCGGCTTGGGGGCGGTGTCGCTCAAAACGGTTCTCCTGCCTGAACTCTTGAAAGGGGTTGCGGTCGGAATATGGGCGTGCGGTCGGGCAGTTTAAAGCGCGCCGGTGGAACGCAGTCCGGCCGGACTCAGTACGCTGGCGTGGAGTCGGCCGGTTTTTCCCGCTTCGGGTTCGTTCTCGCGGCGGGCTGCGATGAAAATTAACGGCGCATTCACGCCACCGATCGCGGCGCGCTGCATCCTGCCATCGACCCGCGGCGCGATGACCGCCACGACGCTGCACCCGCACCGCCCGCCGTCGTCCGCACCACCGCCGTTCCGAGGACTCATCGCTTGCGCCGCATCGCCCTGCTCACCGCCGCTGTAACCCTCGCCCTCGGCAGCGTCTGCGCGAGCGCGCAGGAAAACAAGCTGCCCGATATCGGCTCCTCGGCCGCGGAACTGCTGACCCCGGCCAAGCAGCGCGAGTACGGCTCGATGATGCTGGCGCAGCTGCGCCACTACGACTACCTGCTCGAAGACCCGCTGATCGACAGCTGGCTCGACACCCTGGGCACGCGCCTGGCCGCCAACAGCGACAAGCCGCGCCAGCCCTTCACCTTCTTCATGCTGCGCGAGCGCCAGATCAACGCCTTCGCCACTCTGGGCGGCTACATCGGGGTCAACTCGGGCCTGGTGTTGACCGCCGAGAAGGAAGACGAGGTCGCCGCGGTGATCTCGCACGAAATCGCCCACGTCACCCAGCAGCACGTGCTGCGCGGGGTCGAGCGCGCCCAGCGCGACCAGTTGCCGATCCTGCTGGCGATGCTCGGCGCGATCGTCGCCGCGCAGGGCGCCGGCAGCAATTCCACCGACGACGCGACCATGGCCGCGATCACCTCCGGCCTGGGCCTGATGCAGCAGCGCCAGATCAACTACACCCGCTCCAACGAGTCCGAAGCCGACCGGATCGGCATCCAGACCCTGTACCGCAGCAACTACGACACCAGCGCGATGGCCGATTTCTTCGCCCGCATGCAGGTCGTCTCGCGCAGCAACGCGGCCAACTGGTACGGCGAAACCCCCGATTACCTGATGACCCACCCGGTCACCACCACCCGCATCAGCGAGGCCAAGGAACGCGCCGAGCAGATCGCCAACAAGAACAGCGTCACCGCGGTCACCGCCACGCCCACCGAGACCCGGGTCGAGCGCATTCCCAAGGCGCCGTTCAGCCTGCCCGACACCGCCACCGGCACCGACAACCCCTTGCTGCCCAGCGGCCTGAAGATCTCCGACCAGGCGCTGACCGCCGGCGGCACCGGGCTGTTCGACTACGCCCGCGAACGGGTCCGGGTGTTCAGCGCCAACTCGCCGCGCGAGGCGGTGCGCGAATACGAAAAACTCGGCACCGGCACCGACGCCCAGCGTTACGGCCTGGCCCTGGCGCGGATGCGCAACAACCAGTCCGGCGCGGCGATCCCGGCGCTGAGCGAACTGCTGGCCAAGCACCCCGGCCAGTTGTGGCTGAGCCTGGCGCTGGGCGAGGCCGAAGCCCAGTCGGGCAAGAACGCCGCGGCCGACGCGCGCTTCGAGGCGCTGCTGCGGCAGACCCCGAACAACCGCGCGATCGCCCTGAGCTACGCCAAGGTCCTGACCGACCGCAGCACCGCCGCCGCCGGCCAGCGCGCCCAGGCCGTGCTGCGGCCGCTGTTCGGCAACCACAGCGACGACCCGCTGCTGCAGCAGACCTTCGCCCGCGCCTGCGAAATCGCCGGCGACTCGATCCGCGCCGGCGAGGCCTATGCCGAAGCCGCCTACCTGCGCGGCCGTCCCGAGCAGGCGCTGGTCCAGCTGAACACGCTCAAGCGCAAGCCCGACCTGGACTACTACGCCCGCGCCCGGATCGAGGCGCGGATCGCCGCGATCACCCCGACCGTGCTGGAACTCAAGCGCCAGGGCGTGCGCGACGAAGACCTGCGCCGGCAGTAAGCCCCGCTCGCTCGCCCCGCCCCCACGCTCCCACCCGAAGCGTTCCCCCCTTTGAAAAAGGGGGCCAGGGGGATTTGCTCTTGCCTTTCGCCCTACCAGGCATCCGAAAAGCCAAAGCAAATCCCCCGCGCCGCCATATCCGACCGCAACCCATCTGTCGCAACGCGCCGCCCCCTTTTTCAAAGAGGGCAACAATTTCGTGGAATCGTTATCGGCGAATGTCGCTTCACACGCGCCCCGAGCCCGCGTTCTGCCATCACGATGTAACCTGCCCGCCAAACTCCAGTTACGGCGATAACGCCGGCAACGACGGCGAAAGCGCGCCCAACCCCGGCAGAACCGCGCCACGCCTGGAGGCGTATGGATGGCACACGCACAGCGGCACGACATCACAAAGCCGACAATGCCGCCCGTCCTATGTCATGGAGTAGTCACAAAACGGTAGTGTACTGGCGCGGTTTCAAGGACGAACCCTTTCCGCCTCCCCCTCGGTGACCGTGTGCAGAAGCGCATCCTGATAGTCGAAGACGAACCCGCCATCCGCGACATGGTGTCCTTTGCCCTGCGCAAGGGCGAATACGACCCGGTCCATGCCGGCGACGCCCGCGAGGCCCAGGCCGCCATCGCCGACCGCGTGCCCGACCTGATCCTGCTCGACTGGATGCTCCCGGGCACCAGCGGCCTGGAACTGGCCCGGCGCTGGCGCAAGGAATCGCTGACCCGCGAGATCCCGATCATCATGCTGACCGCGCGCGGCGAAGAGAACGATCGCGTCGGCGGCCTGGAAGCCGGGGTCGACGACTACGTGGTCAAACCGTTCTCGGCGCGCGAACTGCTGGCGCGCATCCGCGCCGTGCTGCGCCGCTCGCGCGAAGACGACGAAGACGGCAGCGTCGGCGTCGGCCCGCTGCGCATCGACGGCGCCGCTCACCGGGTGTTCGCCCAGGCCGAAGGCGGCGAGCAGCAGCCGGTCCAGATCGGCCCGACCGAATACCGCCTGCTGCATTTCTTCATGACCCATCCCGAACGCGTCTACTCGCGCACCCAGTTGCTCGACCACGTGTGGGGCGGCAGCGTCTACGTCGAAGAACGCACGGTCGACGTCCACATCCGCCGCCTGCGCAAGACCCTGGAACCGCACCGTCTCGACGGCATGGTCCAGACCGTGCGCGGAGCGGGCTACCGCTTCTCCGCGTCGCTCGCCGCGTAAGCTGGAGGTATGCCGCCGCGCGCACGCTCCGCCTGGTTCCGCACCCTCGGTCAGCTGGCGCTGATCCTGGTCGGCGCGGCCGTGCTCGGGATCCTGGTCGGGTACCCCTGGCCCATCGTCACCGCCGCCGCGCTCGGCGTGGTCGCCTGGCATTACTGGCGGCTGCGGCGGGTGCTGATCCGGCTGACCGCGCGCCAGCGCCTGACCCCGCCGCTCGGCGAAGGCATCTGGAACGAACTCGACCGCCTGCTGCACCGCAGCCAGGCGGAAATGCGCGGACGCAAGCGCCGCCTGATCGAAATGCTGCGCGCCTACCGCGCCGCCGCGGCGGCGATGCCCGACGCGATCGTGGTGGTCGAACGCAACAGCCAGCGCATCCAGTGGTTCAACGAAGCCGCGACCGGGCTGATGGGCCTGCGCTATCCGCGCGACATCGGCGCGCCGGTGGTCAACCGCCTGCAACCGCTGCAACTGGCGCACTGGCTGGCCTCGGGCCGCAACGCCGAACCGCTGGAAGCGGCCTCGCCGTGGAACCCGGCGATCACCCTGAGCCTGCGCCTGATCCCGTATTCGGAAAACCTGTGGCTGCTGGTCGCGCGCGACGTCAGCCGGCTGCTGCAACTCGAACAGATGCGCCGCGACTTCGTCGCCAACGTCTCGCACGAACTGCGCACGCCGCTGACCGTAGTCCACGGTTACCTCGACATGCTCGATCCGGAAGAACACCCGGACTGGGCGCCGATGCTGGCCGAAATGCAACGCCAGTCGCAGCGCATGACCCAGCTGGTCGAGGACCTGCTGACCCTGTCGCGGCTGGAATCGCAGGACAACCTGCCGGCCGAGGACACCGTGTCGATGGCCTCGATGCTGTCCACGCTCAAGCGCGAGGCCAATGCGCTGAGCCAAGGGCGCCACGAAATCGCGATGGACGACCTGGCCGGCGTCGACTTGTTCGGATCGAATAAAGAACTGCACAGCGCGTTCTCCAACCTCGTCGGCAACGCGATCCGCTACACCCCGGCCGGCGGCAGCATCCGCATCCGCTTCCGCCCCGAAAGCGCCGGCATCGCCCGCGGCGTGGTGCTGGAAGTGGTCGACAGCGGCTACGGCATCCCGGCCGCGCACCTGCCGCGCATCACCGAACGCTTCTATCGCGTCTCGACCAGCCGCTCGCGCGAAAGCGGCGGCACCGGCCTGGGCCTGTCGATCGTCAAGCACGTGCTGCATCTGCATCAGGCGCGCCTGGAAATCGCCAGCGAAGTCGGCCGCGGCAGCACCTTCGCCTGCCATTTCGGGGTCGACCGCATCCGCCGCCGCGATGCCTACGGCGAGGCGTATGCCGATACGCTTGCCTATCCCGCCCACCCTTCCGATATTTAAGCCTCAGGGAACCAGCGACAGCGCCATGAACGCGATGACGGACACCTCGCTCGACACCGATCCGCTGCGCGACAGCGCCCTGTACTTCAATCGCGAACTGTCGCAGCTGGATTTCAACTTCCGCGTGCTGGCCCAGGCCCAGGATGCGCAGGTGCCGTTGCTGGAACGGTTGAAGTACCTGTGCATCTCCTGCACCAACCTCGACGAATTCTTCGAGATCCGCGCCGGCACCCTGCGCCACGCCCAGGACCTCGGCCTCGCGCCGGGCCCGGACGGCCTCGCGCCGCAGACCGTGCTGTCGCGCATCCACGACCGCGCCGCCGAACTGGTCAAGGCCCAGTACGAATGCTGGAACGACGTGCTGCGTCCGGCGCTGCAGGAATCGGGCGTGCGCGTGCTCGGCCGCAATTCCTGGAACGCGCGCCAGACCCGCTGGCTGCGCGCGTATTTCCGCGACGAGATCATGCCGGTGCTGTCCCCGCTCGGCCTCGATCCGGCGCACCCGTTCCCGAAGATCCTCAACAAATCGCTCAACATCGTGGTCGTGCTCAAGGGCAAGGACGCGTTCGGCCGCGCCGGCAACCTCGCCATCGTGCGCGCGCCGCGCTCGCTGCCGCGGATCATCCAGATGCCGGAGAACGTCTCCGGCGGCAAGCACGACTTCGTGTTCCTGTCCTCGGTGCTGTCGGCGTTCGTCGATGAGTTGTTCCCGGGCATGGAGGTCAAGGGCGCGTACCAGTTCCGCGTCACCCGCAATTCGGAATTGCTGGTCGACGAGGAAGAAGTCGACAACATCGCCCTGGCCTTGCGCGACGAGCTGATCGGCCGCGGCTACCTGCGCGCGGTGCGGCTGGAAATCGCCGAGCAGTGCCCCAAGCCGATCGTGCGCACCTTGCTGGAGAATTTCGACCTGCCCGAGAACGCGGTCTACCGCATCAACGGCCCGGTCAATCTCAATCGCGTGATCCAGGTCTACGATCTGGTCCAGCGTCCCGAACTGAAATTCCCGCCGTACCAGCAGCGCGTGCTGCCCGGCGTCGATACTTTGTTCGACACCGTCGCCGACGGCGACGTGCTGCTGCACCACCCCTTCGATTCGTTCGCACCGGTGCTGGAGCTGATCCGTCAGTCCGCCGAAGACCCGAACGTGCTCGCGATCAAGCAGACCCTGTACCGCGCCGGCAAGGATTCGCCGATCGTCGAGCAGTTGGTGCAGGCCGCGCGCAACGGCAAGGACGTGACCGTGGTGGTCGAGCTGCGCGCGCGCTTCGACGAGGAAGCCAACCTGGGCCTGGCCGATCGATTGCAGGAAGCCGGCGTGCAGGTCGTGTACGGCGTGGTCGGCTACAAGACCCACGCCAAGATGCTGCTGATCGTCCGCCGCGAAGGCCGCAAGCTCAAGCGCTACGTCCACCTGGGCACCGGCAACTATCACAGCGGCACCGCGCGCGCCTACACCGACTTCGGCCTGATCACCGCCGATCCGGACATCGGCAACGACGTGCACATGATCTTCCAGCAGCTGTCCGGGCTGGCGCCGTCGCTCAAGCTCAAGTGCCTGCTGCAATCGCCGTTCACCCTGCACGCCGGCGTGCTCAAGCGCATCGACCGCGAAACCAAGCACGCACGCGCCGGAAAGCCCGCGCGCATCGTCGCCAAGATGAACGCCTTGAACGAGCCGCAGGTGATCCGCGCGCTGTACCAGGCCTCGCAGGCCGGCGTGCAGATCGACCTGATCGTGCGCGGCGCCTGCACCCTGCGTCCCGGCGTGGAAGGCATCTCGGACAATATCCGGGTGCGTTCGATCGTCGGGCGGTTCCTGGAGCATCACCGCGTCTATTGGTTCGCCAACGACGGCGCGCCGGACCTGTTCTGCTCCAGCGCCGACTGGCTGGAACGCAACCTGCTGCGCCGGGTCGAGACCGGTTTCCCGATCCTCGACACGGATTTGCGCGCCCGCGTCTACGACGAAGCCCTGGCCAATTACCTCGCCGACAACCTCAACGCCTGGCAATTGCAGGCCGACGGCCACTACTCGCGGGTGTTGCCGCGCGACGGCGAAATGCCGCATTCGGCGCAATCGACCCTGCTAGCCAAGATCTGCGGATAAAATTCCGCGCATGAACAATCTTTTCCCGACCACCCGCCTGCCGCTCCAGGACGGCGACCTGCTCGCCGCGATCGACCTGGGTTCGAACAGTTTCCATATGGTGGTCGCGCGGTACGTGCTCGGGCAGCTGCGCACGGTCGATCGCCTGCGCGAGACCGTGCGCCTGGCCGAAGGCCTGGACCGCAAGGGCGGGCTGGCGCCGGAAGTGCGTCAGCGCGCGCTCGACTGCCTGTCGCGCTTCGGCCAGCGCATCCGTGACGTGCCGCCGCAGCGGGTGCGCGCGATCGCGACCAACACCGTGCGCCGGCTGGCCGCGCCGCAGGCGTTCCTGATGCCGGCCGAATCGGCGCTGGGCCACGCGATCGAAGTCGTCTCCGGCCGCGAAGAGGCGCGCCTGATCTACCTGGGCATCGCCCACGCCCAACCGTCCAAGCCCGGCGAACGCCGGCTGGTGATCGACATCGGCGGCGGTTCCACCGAATGCATCGTCGGCAGCGGCTTCGAGGCGATCGAGCGTGAAAGCCTGCAGGTCGGCTGCATCGCCACCACCCGCCGGTTCTTCGAGAACGGCAAGCTGTCGAAGAAGAAATGGCGCGACGCGCTCACTGAAGTGTCGGCCGAGTTCCAGCAGTTCGCCGGCACCTACCGCGCCCTGGGCTGGCAGGAAGCGCTGGGCTCGTCGGGCACCAACAAGGCCATCGGCGAAATCTGCGCGGCGATGAAGCTGACCAAGGGCGCGGTCACCGCCGAGGCCCTGCCGCAGTTGCGCGACCGCCTGCTGCAGGCCGACCGGATCGAAACCATCGACCTGCCCGGCCTGTCCGCCGACCGCCGTCCGGTGATCGCCGGCGGCATCCTCATTCTCGAAGCCGCGTTCAACGTCCTCGGCCTGCAGCGCATGGCGATCAGCAAGGCGGCGATGCGCGAAGGCGTGCTGTACGACATGCTCGGCCGCGGCGGCGCCGACGATCCGCGCGACGCCGCGGTGGTCGCGCTGGTCAAGCGTTACGGCATCGACGAACAACAATCCGCGCGGGTCGAAGCGACCATGTTGCGATTGTTCGATCAGGTCGCCAAAGCCTGGAACCTGGATGCCGACGACCGCCTGATGCTGCAACGCGCGACCCGCCTGCACGAACTGGGCCTGGTGATCGCGCACAGCCAGTACCACGTGCATAGCTCGTACGTGATCGAGAATTCCGACATCTCCGGCTTCTCGCGCCAGCAGCAGCAGTTCCTCGCCGCGCTGGTGCGCACCCATCGCCGCGGCATTCCCAAGAACGCCTTCGACGCCCTGCCCGATCGCCTGCTGGCCGCGGTTCGCCGCAGCTCGGCCCTGCTGCGCCTGGCGGTATTGCTGCATCGCGCCCACGAGTCCGACCCGATCCCGCAGCTCGACGCGCACGCCGAAGGCAACACTTTGACCCTGACCGTGTCCAAGCGTTGGCTGGAATCGCGGCCGCTGGTGCGCGCGGATCTGGAAGGCGAGCCGCAGGACATGGCCGGGCTCGGAATTGCGTTGAAATTGCTCGCGGCCTGAGTTTCGAGCCAAGCCGGCTGTTGCGCTTTTCAACCGCCAACGCCCTCACCAGAACGTCATTCCCGCGAACGCGGGAATCCAGTGACTTTCGTGCAGGCGAAGCAAAGTCACTGGATTCCCGCGTTCGCGGGAATGACGGCTGACAGGCTACGGGTATCGCATCATCGGTTCGGCGAGCGTCGCGCACTCGCAACGCTCACCCGCGGTCTCGAATCGCCGCAAGCAACTCGATCATCTTCTCGCGCATCACGAACTTCTGCGGCTTGCCGCTGATCGTCATCGGCAGGCTGTCGACGAACTCGATGTAGCGCGGGATCTTGTACTGGGCGATGCGGTCCTGGCAGAACGCGCGCACCGCGTCGGCGTCCAATGCCGCGCCGTCGGCGATGCGGATCCAGGCGCAGACTTCCTCGCCGAATTTCGCATCGGGCACGCCGAACACTTGCACGTCGGCGATCGCCGGATGCGCGTAGAGGAATTCCTCGATTTCGCGCGGATACACGTTCTCGCCGCCGCGGATCAGCATGTCCTTCAAGCGACCGACGATGTGGGCATAGCCGTCCGTGTCGATGATGGCCTGATCGCCGGTATGCATCCAGCCTTCGCCGTCGATCGCTTCGGCGGTGCGCTTGGGATCGCCCCAATAGCCCTGCATCACCGAATACCCGCGCGTCAGCAGTTCACCGATCTCGCCGCGCGGCACGGTGTTGCCGTCTTCGTCGACCACGCGCACCTCCACGTGCGGATGCACGCGCCCGACCGAATCCACGCGTCGCGCCAGCGGATCGTCCGGCACGGTCTGGAAACTGACCGGACTGGTCTCGGTCATGCCGTAGGCGATGGTGACCTGCTGCATGTGCATGCGCTCGACCACCTGCTTCATCACCTCGATCGGGCAATTCGAACCGGCCATGATCCCGGTGCGCAGGCTCGACAGATCGAACTCGCCGAAACGCGGATGCTCCAGTTCGCCGATGAACATCGTCGGCACGCCGTGCAGGCCGGTGCAGCGCTCGTCGGCGACGGTGCGCAGCGTCACCAGCGGATCGAAGCCTTCGCCCGGAATCACCATGCACGCGCCGTGGGTGGCGCAGGCCATATTGCCCAGGACCATGCCGAAGCAGTGATAGAACGGCACCGGGATGCACAGCCGGTCGTGCTCGCTCAGGCGCATCGCCTCGCCGACGAAGAAGCCGTTGTTGACGATGTTGCGATGGGTCAGGGTCGCGCCCTTCGGCGCGCCGGTGGTGCCGGAGGTGAACTGGATATTGACCGCATCGTCCGGCGACAACTGCGCGGCGATCTGTTTGAGTCGCGCATGCGCGTCGGGGTCTTCGCACGCAGCGATCGCGTCGAACGCATGCGTGCCCGCGGGCGGTTCGCCCGACCCCATCGTCAGCACGTGACGCAGATCCGGCAACCGCCGCGCGCGCAACAGGCCGGGCGGCTGCTGGCCCAGTTCCGGCGCCAGTTCGCGCAGCATCTCCAGATAGTGCGACGTCTTGAACGAAGGCACGATCGCCAGGGCGCGGCAGGCGACCAGATTCAAGGCGTATTCCAGCTCGTGGGTGCGATACGCCGGATTGATGTTGACCAGGATCAGGCCGACACGCGCGCTCGCGAATTGCAGCAGCACCCATTCGGCGCGGTTGAGCGACCACACGCCGATGCGGTCGCCCGGGGCGAGGCCGAGTTTGAGCAGGCCGGCGGCCAACCGGTCGACCGCCGCATCGAACTCGCGCCAGTTCAGGCGCACGCCCTGCGGCGGCACCACCAGCGCCTCGCGCTCGGGCCAGCTCGCGGCGATGCGCGCGAGCATCGCGCCGATGGTTTCTTCGAGCAGCGGCGGCGCGGTGGCGCCGACGACGTGGCTCAACGCGGGGTCCGGGGCGAAAGGAATATGGCTCATGATGCAAGCATATCCATCCTCGCCGTCTTTGCGTCCTTGGGTTCTCATCGCGGTCGTTCGCCACGGCCCCCGACGGCTCGCCTGAATTGCGCCGTGCAATCGCTACCTGCGAGGTCCCTGGCTGGGATCGTCCGGCGAACGCTGAGTCGCATCCCGGGCCACCTGCTGATTGAACGCCTGCGTTTCCCGTAAGGTGTCCTGCATCGCTGGAGGCGGATCGATGATCGATACGCCGGTGTGATAGCCCGGCACGGTGCCCCCCACCCACAACTTGCCATCGGCGATTCCGACCGGACCCAGGCGATCCGCATCCGCAATGCCGATGCGCTTGGCGGCCAACATCGCCCACGCCACGGTCTCATCGGACACACCCGCTAGTGTACCCGCACGAATCTTTGCGAACATTGCGTGATCTTCGTTGGAAAACCGCGATGGGTCCGCATACGAAGATTGAGCCGGCACCGACGCATGCGCTGTCGCCTGGAAGGTCTCGTTGGGCACGCGAAGATCGGCCCCTGCCTGTGGATCGATCTTCGTACCGAGATTGACATTGGCAGCGAAATCGCTCGTTGGGCTTCCCTGGACCCGATCCGTCGCGCGCTGAATAAGCGCCAGCCCGGCCTGTGTGTTGATCGCCGTCAAGGTCTGCCGATCGGCCACGCCATCGACCTTCTGCGATCCATGCCAAAGCTGAAATGCCTGTACCGCGCGCTGCGTATCGGAACCGAACACGCCGTCTGGCACGATCGGGTTCTTGATATGCTCGTTAATGCCCAACTGGATCAGGCTCTCCTGTAGCTTCGCGACTTCAGGGCCGCGTTCGCCGATTTTCAGCACGCCATCTGCGAACGCAGCCGGCGTCCTTGTCCGACTCTCATGCCCGGACGGCTGAGCGGCGTGGAGATAACCGGGAAGACCGTTGCCGCCGGTCTGCATCCAATCGTCACGCGACCCGGATGGTTGGAATTTCTTCACTTCCTGGAACGGATCGGCGGCGCCGATACTGCGTTGTATGGCATTGAGCGTTGCGACGTCAGCGATGCCCGAGGGCAAAATCCCTTGTTGACGCTGAAAATTCGTGATCGCGTCATGCGTGTTTCGACCGAACTGTGCATCAGCGCTGAGCGCGCGCCCTTGCGCATCGGTGACGCCAAGCCGGTTCAGATTCTCTTGCAACGCGCGAACATCGATGCCGCGGTCGGCCAACGCGAGGGGGCGAGGATCGGAAATCGCATAAGGAATTCCCTTCCACTGCGTCGTGGGGACTTCGCCAGTAGTGATCTGCTGCCAGGCCGCATCGGGCGGCACACCCTTCTCGATGCGGGCTCGATATTGCTCTCGCATCGCGTCCAACGCCACAGCGACTTCCGCGGCGCTTGTGTGCATCCGGTTGCCATGTTTCTCATAGAGTGCGTATACATGCCCCGGATTGTCGGGGTCTTCCACGCTCGCCCATTCCAGGCAGGCCGCTTTTTGCGCCTCGCGCAACGTGGCCCCTTCCTCCCCAGCGATGTACCTGTAGATATCCGGACGTTTAACCCTGACCAGGTAGTCCGCGAACATTCTTTCCTGGTTTTCCGGCGTATATTTTTCCGATAGATCGACGCCAAGCCCGTTCACCGTCAGCCGCATGGTCGCGGGAATCACTTGATACTTTCCGACTGCGAACAATCTGTCCGGATCTCCAGACGCAAGCGATTGCCAGCGCATGATCTCCTGTATCGTCATCTGCCCCAGATCGATCGGCTGATCCGCTCCAACGATCCGCCCTCCCGCTGTGCCCTTGTTATAGGAGTTGTAATCGCCTTCACCCTTGCTGATCAGATCGCCCAATGCGTTCGTCATTCTCACACCTAACGGGCATCACGAAAGCTATTTGGCCGACAGCGTCCACTCTTGGACAATCGGCTCGGAGCCGTCCTTGTTCAATCTGAGGACGTCTCCATAGGTCTTGATGTTCAATTGCGCGCCGTGACCGGAGAAGGTCATGTAGCAGTAGCCATCCTCCGCGCAAGCTTCGATTTCCCTGAATTCCATGCACGTGTTGCAGGCCGCGGAGATGGCAGGGTTTTCGCAGATTTTCCTGTAGTCGTCGCCGACCGTCACCCGCAGACATTCGTCGAGGTTCGCCGCCGGCCTCCAACCGTCGGCTATCAACAATTTCCGGAAAGGCCCATAGGCCATGCCTTGCTTGTAGTGCGAACCAAGCGATTCGACCTTTTGCGTGTGACCCGGCGTAACCGAGACCGATTGGAATTGAACAGCCGGCTCAGACGCTCCGCAACTGCCCACTGCGGTCGCCATTGCGGCGATGGCGGCAACATCACGCAACCTCATGGTGTCGTTCTCCTTCAATCCGTGATCCAAGGCCGTCGCCGATCGCGCCCCTGCAGGTTTTTGCTTTGCCTTCACCTGCAGACCATATGACGTAAGCGCTCCAAGTTCGCATACGACCCGCTCATTGATGCTGGCAAGTTCTCGCATCAACGCGGCATCGCGCGCCCACTCGATGCGGCTGCCGATCGGCCCGCGAGTTCGCTCGATGTTGCTCATCGGCGCCTCCTGTGTCGCTGATTCCACAGTATCGAATCGATCGCGCTTGGCGCACCTGCAACCGGGCGCTGCCTGATAGTTCTACGTTGCGATCCGCACCGTCAAGAGGCATTGAGAGATTCGTTGAAGGACAGGACGATTCCTTCATGAAAAAAGATGCTTACAAGTCACTCGTGGACAATCACTTTGTCCAATCTTCAATATCGATGGCACATTCGAGCCGCTGAATGCATGACTCCAGCAGCAAATGCAATCGATAGATTCGCCAGGCCGAAAGCAGCATCGCAGACTCCATGCGCACGACTACAGGCATGACTTTCACAGGCGCATTCGCCTGTTATCTGGGATGGCTGCAAATGGATCGCGCCGCTCGTCGCATGGACGACGGCGCCCGGACTCAATCCAATGGCCGCTGCGCCGCCTCGGCCCGCAACTGCTTGGCCCGCACCAGCACCGGCGGCGGGGTGATCTCTTCGGGAATGCGGAAGATGCCGATCTTGCGCAGCCACAGGCCGGTGCTGCGCGCGGAGGTGAAGGCGACCACCGGGATCGACAGCAACAGGCCGATGATCACCGGCGACATCCACGCCGCCAGCGGCGGCGACACCACATAGGCCATGCCGCCGATCAGCACGCCGAGCAGGCTCAGCCCGCCGTAGCTGCGGATCAGGCCCGACAGCGGCAGGCTGCCGTCGTCGCGGCGCTGCGATTCCCAACCCGAGTCCTTGCCGGCCAACACTTCGGCCACGCCGCGCGACTGCACGTACATGGTGATCGGCGCCATCAGCGCGGCCAGCAGGGTTTCGAAGATCATGCTGAGGAAGGCGCGGATCGCGCCGCCGCAGCCGCGGCGGGTCTCGCGGTCGGTCAACATCGCCAGAAAGCCCATGAACTTCGGCGCGAGCAGCACCGCCATGGTCGCGACGAACACCCACAGCACCCGGTCGGGGTCCTGATCGCGCCAGTACGCGCTCGGCGAAAACCCCGGCAGGCGGATGCTCTCCCAGTTGAAGAAGCCTTCCTTGTCGAGCGGGATCGCCAGGCCGATCAGCATCAGCATCGCCCACATCGGCGCGGTGAAGTAATGGCCGATGCCCATCGCCATGTGCATGCGGCTGATCCAGTGCAGCCCCTTCGCCGACACTACCGCGCCGTGTTGCAGATTGCCCTGGCACCAGCGGCGATCGCGCACCAGCATGTCGGTCAGCGACGGCGGGCCTTCTTCGTAACTGCCGACCAATCCCGGCACCATGTGCAGCGCCCAGCCGCCGCGACGCATGAACGCAGCCTCGACGAAATCGTGGCTCAGCACGGTGCCGCCGAACGGCTTGTAGCCGCGCAGTTCCGGCAGGCCGGCGTGATCGGCGAAGGCCTGGGTGCGGATGATCGCGTTGTGGCCCCAGTAGTTGCTCTCGGCGCCGTGCCACCAGGCGATGCCGTAGGCGATCACCGGCCCGTACACGCGTCCGGCGAACTGCTGCATGCGCGCGAACAGGGTCTGGCCGTTGACGATCATCGGCAAGGTCTGGATCAGGCCGACATCGGCGTTGCGTTCCATCGCGCCGGACAGCTTCACGATGACTTCGCCGGTCATCAGGCTGTCGGCGTCGAGGATCAGCATCTGCGGATAGGCCGCGCCGAAGCGCCGTACCCATTCGGCGATGTTGCCGGCCTTGCGTTCGGCGTTGTCCTTGCGCCGGCGGTAGAAGATCCGTTCGTGCCCGCCGGTGCGTTCGCGCAATGCGAGGAACGCGCGGATCTCGGCCTGGCGGATCGGCTCCTTGGTGGTGTCGCTGAGGATGAAGAAGTCGAAGCGATCGACCTGCCCGGTGGCGACCACCGATTCGTAGATCGCCTGCAGACCCGCCATCAGCCGCTCGGGGTCTTCGTTGTAGGTCGGCATCAGCAAGGCCGTGCGCAGGCCCAGCACCGGCAACTCGCCGCCTTGCTTGAGGCCGAACCGCCAGCGCCGCCGCGACAGGATCAGGCAGAACCCGGCCAGCGAACTGGTGAACGCCAGCGCGATCCAGGCGAACAGCGGCACGAACAGCACCAGCAGCATGCCTTCGAGCAGGCTCAGCCCGCCGACGTACAGCACCCGCAGGATGTGATAGCCGGCGGTCAGGGTCAGCAGCGCGGCGCCGCCGATCACGTACAGCCGGCGCCACGCCATCGCGTTGGGCGCGCTCGGCAGCGGCCGGTCCGGGCGTTCGCCCACGCGCAGCGATTGCACCGGCATCGCCATCGGCGCTTCGGCCGGCAGCGCTTCGTAGGCCACGGAGGGCGTTTTCTTCGGGGGAGCGACAGTTGCGTTCATGCAGTCCAACGATACAGCCAGGTTTCGGAAAGGGGACCGCGCGCGTCTTCCAGCACGGCGCGCAGTTCGACCACGCGCGCGTCCCCGGGTTGCAGTTCGAACGACATCCGCCAGCCGCCGGTGCCGGCGTTGGCATGCGCGAGCGCGTTGACGACCT
Organism: Lysobacter capsici; assembly: GCF_018732085.1. Taxonomy (NCBI): domain Bacteria; kingdom Pseudomonadati; phylum Pseudomonadota; class Gammaproteobacteria; order Lysobacterales; family Lysobacteraceae; genus Lysobacter; species Lysobacter capsici. Next base: position 4,021,369 of record NZ_CP076103.1, read on the forward strand.
GGCCCGAGGAAGCCCACACCACCGCGCGCGGCTGCGCATCGGCGGCCAGGGTGCGCAGGCGTGCGCCGTCGAGGTCGATCACCACCAGCCGCGCGCCGTTGCTGCCGGCCCCGATGCGGGTGCGGCGCACCGTCGCCAGCGTCGGCGCCCAGGCCTGCTCGGCGCACCAGTGCAGGCGGTAGTCGAAACGGTGCTCGCGTCCGGCCGCGAGCGGCGCGCGCGGGCGCCAGAACGCGACCATGTTGTCGTGGTACTCGTCCTTGGTCGGGATCTCGATCAGATGCACCGCGCCCTCGCCCCAATCGCCGGCCGGTTCCACCCACAGGCTGGGGCGGCGCTCGTAATGCGCCTCGCTATCGGCGTAGTCGGCGAACGCGCGCTTGCGCTGCATCAGTCCGAACGCGCGCGGGCTGCGGTCCTGAAACGCGCTTTCCTGCAGCGATCCGGGGTTGTGCAGCGGCCGCCAGATCTGTTCGCCGGCGCCGTTGTGCAGGGCCAGGCCGTCGGAGTCGTGGACCGCGGGACGGAAATCGTCGATGCCGACCCGGTCGGTGGCATCGAAGTGGTACATGCTGGTCAGCGGTGCGATGCCGACCCGATCGAGCGCGACCCGCGGGTACAGGCGCAGTTGCGTATCGAACACGGTCTGCACCCCCGGGGTGATCGCGAAGCGCAGCGCGCCGGCCACGCTGGGGCTGTCCATCAGCGCATGCACGACGATCTGTTTCGCGCCGGGCGCCGGCTGCTCGATCCAGAACCCGGTGAACACCGGGAATTCCTCGTTGTCGCCGGCGCCGGTGTTCAGCGCCAGCCCGCGCGCCGACAAGCCGTACAGCAGGTCCTTCGCCACCGCGCGGAAATAACTCGCGCCCAGGAACGCGCAGACCTCGTCGAAGTAATCCTTGCGATTGATCGGCGCATGCAGGCGGAACCCGGCGAAGCCCAGATCGTCCTGCGCCGGCTTGGGCGCCTTGCCGAAATCGAACATGGCCGGCCGGTACACCACCGGCGTCGCCGAACCGCCGTGCACCACGTGCATGTCGACGCGATGCTTGAACAGGAACGCGCGATGGAAGAACTGCACCTGGAACGGCAGGCCGTCGTTCTTCCACAGCGCCTGCGCGGGGTCGAAGCGGATGTCGCGCCAGGTGTCGTACTTGATCCGCGCCAGCGCCTCGGGCAGGTCCGCGTCGGCGGGCCGGTAGGGCTTGGCGGCCAACGCGCGCGCCAGCGCCGGCACCGTGCCGGCGTCGAAGCGCTGGGCGGGGCCGGCGGCGGCCGGGCCAGGCCAGGCCACCAGCCGCCGCCGGCCAGCGCGGCCAACGGCAGGGTCAGCCCGGCCTGGAGCAATTCGCGTCGCTGCAAGAACCACCTCGGATCGAATAAACCCGGCGATTGTAGGGATGCGCTTGTTAACAACACGGAATACGCTGAACGCAAGGCACGCTTGACGGATCGCGCGCGAACTCGCCGCGAGCGGGCGAAGCGCCGAATCGATCACAAGAAAACGATTACCCGGCCACGTCATCGGCCGGTCATGCCAACGCCACAAGCGCGACACGGCCCACGCCCAGGATTGCCCAAACCGGGAGCCGCGGCATGCGCTACGCGATCGTCACCGAGACCTATCCGCCGGAAATCAACGGCGTGGCCCTGACCGTGCAAGGTCTGGAGCAGGGTCTGCGCGCGCGTGGCCACGAGGTCGGCCTGATCCGCCCGCGCCAGCTCAGCGACGGCGCCCAGGCGCAGACGCACGAACTGCTGGTCAACAGCCTGCCGCTGCCGCGTTATCCGGGGCTGCGCTTCGGCCTGCCCTGCGCCGGCCGCCTGCGCGCGGCGTGGACGCGCGACCGCCCCGATGCGATCTATGTCGCCACCGAAGGCCCGCTGGGCTGGTCGGCGCTGCGCGCGGCCAAGCGCCTGGGCATTGCGGCGGCGACCGGCTTCCACACCCGTTTCGACGAATACATGCGCGACTACGGCGCGCCGTTCCTCGCCGGCACCGCGCTGGCGTGGATGCGCCGCTTCCACAACGGCGCCGACGCGACCTTGGTGCCGACCCGCGAACTGGCCGAGTTCCTGCGCTCGCGCGGCTTCGAAGACGTGGTGCGACTGCCGCGCGCGGTCGACACGCAGCTGTTCGATCCGCAACGCCGCAGCGCCGACCTGCGCCGCCAGTGGGGCCTGGACGAGGCCGGTTTCGCCGCGATCTACGTCGGCCGCATCGCCGCGGAAAAGAATCTCGAACTGGCCGTGCGCGCGTTCCGCACCTTGCAGCAGCAACGGCCGCAGGCGCGTTTCGTCTGGGTCGGCGACGGCCCGGCGCGGGAAAAGCTGCAGCGCGACCACCCGGATTTCATCTTCTGCGGCGTGCAGCGCGGCGAGGTGCTTGCCGAACATTTCGCCAGCGGCGATCTGTTCTTGTTTCCCAGCCACAGCGAAACCTTCGGCAACGTCACCCTGGAAGCGATGGCCAGCGGCGTGCCGACCGTCGCGTTCGACTACGGCGCCGCCCACGAACACCTGCGCGACGGCCTGCACGGCGCGGCGATCGCCGACGGTGACGACGCCGGCTTCGTGCATGCCGCGGTCCGCATCGGCAGCCAGGACGCACTGCGCGCGGGAATGTCGCGCGCAGGCCGCGACGCGATCAGCGGCCTGCGCCCGGAACAGGTCGCGGCCGATTTCGATGCGCTGCTGCACGCCTTGGCGCAGCGCAACCCGCGCAATCGCAGCACCCCGGCATCGCAACGCGACAAACCCAAACCCAAGCAGGAGGTCGTATGAACCGGTTGCCCTTGCGCAAGCGTCTGATCGCCGGCGAATCGGGTTGGTGCCTGCGCGCCAATCGCCTCGGCGAACGCAACAGTTCGCGCGCCTATTTCGCCGCGGTCAGCCGCCTGGGCGACGGCGTGTTCTGGTACGCGCTGATGGCGACGCTAATCGCGGTCGACGGCTACGACGGCCTGCGCGCCTCGCTGCATCTGGCCGCGACCGGCGTGATCGCGCTGGCGCTGTACAAACTGCTCAAGCGCTGGACCCGCCGCCCGCGTCCGTTCGCCTCCGACCAGCGCATCCACGCCTGGGTCGCGCCGCTGGACGAATTCAGCTTCCCGTCCGGGCATACCTTGCACGCAGTGGCCTTCAGCCTGGTGGCGATGGCGCATTACCCGGTGCTGGCGTGGCTGTTGATCCCGTTCACCGCCAGCGTGGCGGCGTCGCGGGTGGTGTTGGGCTTGCATTACCCCAGCGATGTGGTGGCCGCGACGGTGATCGGGTCGAGTCTGGCGGGGGTTTCGTTGTGGTTGGTGCCTGGGGTGTCGCTGTTTGGTTGAGGGTTTGCGCTGCGCGCGGTGTCGTTGGCCGCCCCCGCTTTTGGATTGCATTTCGACCCAGGTGACACTGGAAGTTGCATCCGCAGTTGCCGTTGCGCATCGCAACCGGCGTCGTAGTCGAATTGGCGCGGTCGCGGCTCGCGCCGCTCCTACAGGTAGGCCATTCGGCTTTCGCCTGAAGTCTTGCAGTTCATCCAGCGCTGCGAGGCGACTAACTCGCGAGAACAACAGCACACCCGGAGGGCGACGCGCATGGATGCGCGTCGCGCGCCACCGGGACATGGATGTCCCGTGTGGCGCGTGCCCGCGGAAGCTCCGCACTTGCGGGCACTTGATTCAAGAAAAAGCGTTTTTCTTTGGTTACCTTTCTTTTGTCGCTTTTGACAAAAGAAAGTAACTCGGCCGCTTGCGGACGAAAGCTATTGATCTTGCCTCTGGCTTCAAAAGCTCTAGAGCTTCAAAGCTTTGAAGCTGCAAGCAGGATCAAAAGCTTCCGCCACTAAAGCGGCGGGTAACTTTCTTTTGTCCAGAGCCACAAAAGAAAGTCACCAAAGAAAAAGGCGTTCCTGTTTCGAATCAAGAGCCGCACGATCGGTGCTTGCGCAGGCATGCGCCACACGAGACATCCTGTCTCGGTGGCGCACGGCGCACATCCATGTGCGCCGCCCTCCGGGTGTGCTGTTGCTAACGCGAGTTCAGGCCTCGCGGCGCTGGATGAACTGCGCGACTTCAGGCCCAAGCCGAAGCCGCATGGCCTACCTGTAGGAGCGGCGCAAGCCGCGACCGCGACACCTCATCAACATCGCATCCACCCGCAGCTAAAAAACCACTCCACCATCAACAAAACCCATCACCCAAACCGATCCACCTGCGCCCGCAACACCCCAGGCCGCAACTGCCCCACCCAATCGCGATCGTTCGCCACCTGCGCCCGCCCCCGACTCGCCTCCAGCGCCGCGAAATCCAGATCCGCATACGCCCACCGCTGCCCACCGCGCGTCTGCGTCAACACCCCGTCCGCAGGAAGGCCCACGTCCATCGGCGCATACACCGCCGCCTCGCCGGTATTGGTGTCGAGCGCAGGACTCCACAAGGCCTCGCCCGCGGTCACCGCCTGCGCGACGAAACAACGGTTTTCCAACGCGCGCGCCAGACACCCCACCCGCACCCGGGTCGCGCCGGCCGCGGTGTCGGTGCAACTGGGCGCGATCAGCAAGCGCGCGCCGGCTTCGCATTGCGCGCGCACCGGCAACGGGAACTCGATGTCGTAACAGATCGCGATACCGGCGCGCTGTTCGCCCAGCGCGAAGGTCTTGAGCGCATCGCCGGCCTCGATCACCCCGGCCTGTTTTTCGAAACCGGTCAGTTGCAGCTTGTCCTGCCACAGCCGACCGCCGTCGGGCGCGAAGGCGTAACTGCGGTTGCGATAACGCCCATGACCGGGATCGAACAGGAAGCTGCCGGCGACGATATGCAGCCCCAACTCGCGCGCAAGCAATCCAAAAAAATCCAGCCACGCGCCGTGATAGGCCTGGGTCGCGACCAGCGAGGCATGCAGGTCGCCCTGGGTCGCCGCGCCGAAGGTCGCGCCCAGTTCCAGCGACAGGTACTCGGGCAACACCGCCAGTTGCGCGCCGCTGCGCCGCGCCTCGCTGAGCCACTGGGTCTGCTTGTCGGCGAATTCGGCGAACGTGCGCGGCGCGCCGATCGCGTACTTGGCCACGGCCACCCGCATCATGCGCGCCCCAGCGGCCGCAGCCAGAAACTCAGGGTGTGGGGGCGCTCGCCGCGTCCGACTTCGTTCCACGGCAGGTTCGCGCGCAGTTCCGGGCGATGGGTGTAGCCGCGTTTTTTCCAGAACGCCTCGTTGCCGCGATGAAACGGCGGCTGGCGCGGGTCGCCGGACTCGCGTTCGACCGCGCAGAACGTGGTCCAGTTGAAACCGCCGAGCGCGCGCGCATGCGCCTCGCGCATGTCGAAGAATCGGTGGCCGACGCCGCGTCCGCGGTACTCGGGCAACAGCACCGATTCGCCGCAATAGAACACGTGATCGACATCGAGCAGGTGATCGTCGAAGGCGGCGCGGAATTCGGGGATTTCATCGCTCATCGGCACGCCGGTGGACGCGCCGACCACGCGCGGGCCGTCGAAGGCCAGCACCGCAATGCTGCGCCACGAATCGCGATAGGTCTGCAAATACTTGGCCTCGTAGGCCGCATCGCCGTCGTACAGATACGGCCAGTCGCGGAACACCGCGATGCGCAGCGCGGCGATCGCGTCCAGATAGGGCGTGATCTCGGCGCCGGCGTAGCTGCGGATCTGAGGCATCGGTTTCTTCATGTCGGCATCTTGGTGAGCGCGGGCGGGTCGGCGCGCGGCGCGTGAGGGCCGGCCGCGCCGGTGGGTTGCGGGAACTCATCTTCCGCCGTCGCCGAGGCTCGCGCCAATCGGGGCTGGCCCCAGGCCTCGCGCCCCGGCCTGGAAACGACAGCGGCGGCAGGCGTCCTCGCCTGCCGCCGCCGGATCGACCCGCCGCTTACAGGGCCGGCGGGACGCTCGGCTCGAGCGGCGCGGCCGGACTGGCCGGGGCCGGGGCCGGTGCGACGCCGCGCTTGACCGCCGGGCCGGCATTGCCGCCGATCTGATACCAGTCGACCTTGCGGGTCAGCGCCATGATCGCGGCCAGGATCACGAACAGCAGGCCGGCGCCGAGCACCAGGGCGTTGTCTTCCGAGATCAGCAGCCCGTACAGCGCGCCGTACAAGGTCACCAGCATCGCGCCGAAGCCCAGCGCGCGCACCACGCTGCGCAACACCGCGCTGAGGTAGAACACGATCAGGCCGATGCAGGCGACGGTCGCGGCCAGGTAGGACAGGCCGAAATCGATGTGTTCGCTCAGGCTGACCAGCAGCAGGAAGAAGATCGCCAGCGCCAGTCCGACCAGGCCGTACTGGATCGGGTGGATGCGCAGTTGCTTGATCAGTTCGAACATGAAGAAACCGACGAAGGTCAGCAGCACGAACAGCAGGCCGTACTTGGTCGCGCGATCGGCCTGCGAGTAGACGTTGACCGGGTCCTTCATGGTGACCTGGACGGCGTTGATGTCGCCGCCGGTCGCGCTGTCGACCGAGTCGTCGCCGATCACCGTCACCGACGGCATGATCGTGCCGGCCTGGTACTGGCGCTGGGCATTGGTCGCGACCGACGACACCCGCCATTCGGCCTTGAAGCCCTTGTCGGTGATGCCGTCGGAACTGGGCGGGAAGCTGCCGCCGAAGTTCGGATGCGGCCACGAGGAGTTCAGCGCGAAGCGGTTGTCCTTGCCCAACGGCACCAGCGCCAGCGATTCGGTGCCGCCCAGGGCGAACTCCAACTGCGTCTGCAGGCGCAGCTGCGTACCCGGCGCCGGCGCGGCCAGTCGCGCATGGATGCCGCCGCCGTCGCGCGCGCCCAGGCCGTCTTCGATCGCCGCCTGCGCGCCGTCGAGTTTCAGCTTGGGTTCGCGCAGACCGCGCACGTCGGCGAAGGCGTAGCTCAACCACGGCTTGCCGATGACGCGGGTGATGCCCGACACCGTGGTGCCGGCCGCGGCGACCGGATTGGCCGGGATGTTCGCGGCGAAATCGGCCTCGGCCTTGCCTTGCCAGGTGTAGACCAGGACCTTGTGCAGGCCGAGCCGGCGGGTATCGGGATTGAGGTCGCCGGTGACCGCGAGCTTGTTGGGGAAGTAGGTCCAGCGGCCCTGTTCGCGATGCACGGTGTGCTTGACCGCGCCCTTGTCGTCGGTTTCCGCCTCGACCCAGGTGTCTTCGTACGGCACCACCAGCGCCGGCCCCGAGAACGCCTGCGCGCCGGCGTAGCTGCGCGCCACCGTGGCGACCGCCTGGGCGCGGTATTGCTGCCGCTCGCTGATGATGCCGCCGATCATCAGCAAGGGAATGAGTATCGCCAGGGTCATGCCCAGCACCATCAGCATCTTCAACCACACCCGCATGTCGTACTCCTTCCGTGACGTTGGCGCGCAGCTTGGGGGCGGTGTGCGGGGAGGCGATGACGTTGCGGTGTTGCGTTGGTGAAGTGGTGGTGAAGCGTTGGGACGCGGCCTGATCGGGTGGATACGAAATAGTCCGGATCGATGCGCATGATCGCCACGGACGCCGGGCCGGTCGTCAGGCCGGCGTCGTGGCAAGGGAAAGTAATCGACGCGGCCTTACTGATTTTTGTCGGGACTCGGGGGCGAGGCGGGCTGCCCAAGCAACTGCTGGATGAAGACCTGGTCGCGCTGGGCTTCGGAAGCCTTCGCCAAGTCCCTTGCTTTGATCACCTCCGGCGCGTTCATGCCCGCCGCTGCTGCCGGCGGCTTGGTTCCTGGAGATTTTTCTTTCCCATCACCAGCGGTTCCTCTGGCCGCCTCTTCCTCCGCTCCGATGTAATGCGGCTCGTATTTCGAGAAGTACCTCAGACACGTGTAGGTCAAGCCGATGTAATTCCGCTTGACGACGGCCATGACGTCGCGACTGTAAGAACCGTCATTCTCAGTGAATGCCCTGCCGGCGGCATCGCGCGCTTCCGCGGCGCCCGGCATCAGCACGGCAAGGCAGGCGTCGGCGAAGTAGTCCTTGTGCAGAAACCGCCTTATCGTCTCTTCGACGGCGTCGGCGATGTGCTCGACCGATTTGTCGTCGATCGTGTTGCGATGAAGGAATTCACCCGCGCGCGCGGTTCCGGCCACATGGGCATTAACCGTATTGACGCTGCTGTCGCGCAGCGCGGAAATCGTCGCGGTCGTCTGTTTCTGGCGAACGTAGGCATCATCCAGGTCGACGAACCGGGTCTTCGCTGCCTCGGCGGCGATCTTCGCGGCGTCTGTTTTTGCTTCTTCCTTCACCGCCGCAGTCTTTTTTCCTTCATCGTCCGGGGCGGCGTCGCTTTCGCTTCTGAGCCGATCCGCATTCGCCTTGACTTCGTCGAATTTGGCCAATAGATCGTCGCGCTGCTTTTCGGCCTCGTCGCGAGCGGCCTTCATTTCCGCTTCCATCTTCTCAGCTGCCTTGAGCGCTTCGGTATTGGCCAGCAGCGTGGACGCCGCCGATGAGCCGCCGCTGGTGTCGAGCATCAGCGGCGGGGCCGCCACCGCGCCGGTCAGCTGCTCGATCGCCAGGATCACGGCGGTAAGGTCCTGACTGCGCGCAAGCAGCACCGCCACCTGTTCGTTGCTCAGATAGCCGTTGATGCCCGCTTCGCAATTGCGGTACAGCGTGTCGCGCATCAGGGTGATGGACTGCGTGCGCAGGCCGATGGACCCGGCAACGTTGTTCAACGCGGCCGAAATCGCCGCGGAATTTTTTGGAACCTTGGAAGCGCTCACGCCGATGGCGGCCGCATAGGCGGCAAGCGCATCGGGACTGGGCTCGGCGCAGTATTTTTTCGCGGTGAATACCACCAGGCGCTGCTGGGCATCCAGATGGATGGCCCGCCCCTTTCCTTCGACCATGGGTGTAGCGGTATGCCGACCCAAGGTCTGGATGTTCGCGCAGCCGCCCAGAACAAGGAAAGCAAGCGTCGACACCAGACCGGATGCGGTTGTTTTCATATCCATTTGATCCCCCTTTCGTTTTGAACTGCAGGTCCCACGACGCCGGGCCTCAGCGCGCGGCGGAAACACTCGGCCGATTGCGGTACTCCCGACACCGCCGATGCGACGAAGTCGACAGGCGGCGCGAAGCGCTCCTGCCTGTGCGGCCATGGAGGCGTCGCGAGAACGGGTCGGTGCGTGATCGAGCGACCTTGTGCAATGTCGTGTTCAATCGACGCGGGGCGGCGATGCGCGATCGCGGCAAGTGGTCACGACTTGCGTCGCGGCATTCGCGAGCGTCGCGCCAAGCCAAGAAAGAGAAGAAAGAACCAGGCACCGGCGCGAACAATTCATCGCCAATACCGCAACCTGGTCGTACCGTGCCGACGCCATGCGATAGCGCTACGGCGCCGATCCCTGTCTCCATTGCTTCCATGACCGCCCCAGCCCCCTGGTTGCAGTCATGCTGCATCCGAAAAAATCCGGTATGCAAGCACCAAATCGCACTAGACCCGATGCGTTCGCGCTGCGTATCGACCGCGGATCAAGACTCCAAACGAAGAAAACCGGGCGGCTCGGCCAAATCGTTCGTCGCGACGCTTTTACAGATCAATATTCGCGCTGCGCTAGCTTCGACGGCACATAAAGCAAGCATCGACACTCGCCGACCCTATCCGCATAAAACGCACAAAAAATAGGTATTTGCGCAGAATTCGAAAATTCAGAGGCCGATCCGATCGATCCGCAGCGGGCCGCAGCGGCTCTCGCCGATACGACATCGATCGTGAGTCGCGGTCGCGCACAACGGCCATGGTTTCGCCGTCGCGTTCGGCCAATCCACTCGCGCTCGACTCAGCGACGGCCGCGATGCGATGCGATCGCACAACGGCAAAACGCAACGAAGATCGAGCCTCTGTTGGCCACCCGGTACTCCGCTCGATGCCTGTGCGCCCTACCCCGGCACCACCAAGCTCGCCACCGCCCCACCCTCATCGCGATTGACCAACGCCGCCCCGCCGCCATGCAGCGACGCCACTTCGGCGACGAAGCACAAGCCCAGTCCGCTGCTGCGGCTGCCGCCGGCCGGACGCGGCAGCGAATAGAACCGCTCGAACACCCGTCCCACCGCGTAATCGGGTACGCCCGGGCCGCGGTCGCTGACTTCGACCCGCTGCGACTCGCCGTCGCGGCGCAGGCGCAACACGATCTCGCCCTGGGCCGGGGAAAAATCGGCCGCGTTCTCGATCAGGTTGATCAAGGCCTGGCGCAGCAGGAAGCCATCGCCGAGCACCGGCGGCAGGTTCGGTTCCAGGTCCAGCAGCAGTTTCGCGCCGGTCTTGTGCAGCCGCTGCGCGCATTGTTCGGCCGCTTCCTGGGCGATCGCGGCCAGCGCCACCGGTTCGGGTTTTTCCAGGCGTTGACGATGTTCGACTGCAGCCAACGCGAGCAGCTTGTCGATCATCTGCGCCAGGCGCTCGGCCTGGCCGCGGATGCTGCCGGCAAAGCGCGCGCGGTCGGCGTCGGCCATGGTGCCGTCGCCGGGCGGCGATTCGAGCAGTTCCGCGCTGCCGCGGATCGCCGCCAGCGGGCTCTTCATTTCGTGGGTCAGGGTGTGCACATACTGCTCGACGTACTGCTTGCCTTCCAGGCGCGTGCGCATGGTTTCCAGGGCGCGGCCGAGTTCGCCGAATTCGCCGGCCGCGTCCGGCGGCGGCGCGCGCGCGCCGGCGGTGACCGCATGCGCGTAGCGCCGCAGCAGGTCGATCTGGCGCGACAGCCACCACGACACCAACACGCCGATCAACAGCGCCACGCCCATCAGCACGAACCCCCAACGCATCACCACCGACTGGCTGCGGGCGATGAACGGCGCGATCGCGCTGTTGGGCTTGGCCACGGTCAACGAACCGACCACCCGCCGCGCGTCGTCGCGGATCGGCGCGGCGACGTACATGATCGTGTCGTCGGGATTGTCCTGGGTGGCCGGGCTGGAACGCGCGCCGTAGCGGCCGCGCAAGGTCAGGTAGACATCGTTCCAGCGCGAGTAATCCTGGCCGACATCGCGCCCGTCGCTGTCGAACACGACGATGCCGCGCGCGTCGGTGATGTAGACGCGATACGTGGTCGCGCGCTTGCGGAAGCCCCAGATCGCCGCGCCGACGTCGCGTTCGCCGAGCGCGCGCACGCGCTTGGCGAAGTCGCCGTGGTCGATGCGGCCGGCGAGGAAATCGTCGGCGGCGAGCTCGGCGAGGATGTTGGCGGTGTCGACCAGGGTGTCTTCCATCGCCTGGCGCACGCCGGGCTTGACCTCGGCGACGAACACCCGCGCCAGCAGCAGCGCGGCGACCGCGACGATCAGGAAATACCCCAGGAAGATCCGCAGCCCGATGCGCATGCCGGCGATCTCAGCCCAGCTCCAGCGAATAGCCCAGGCCGCGATGGGTGCGGATCGGGTCGCTGTCGGGGCCGATCTCGCGCAGCTTGGCGCGCAGGGTCTTGATGTGGGTGTCGACGGTGCGGTCGCCGCTGTCGAGCGCGTCGCCCCATACCCGGTCCATCAACTGCGCGCGCGACAGCACCGCGCCGGGGCGCTGCAGCAGCGCGGCCAGCAGGCCGTATTCGTAGCGGGTCAGGTCCAGCGCCTGGCCGCGGTAACGGATGCGCTTGCCCTCGCCGTCGTGGACGAAACCGGCCTCGGACTCGGCCGGGACGTTCGCCCCGCCTTTGCGCCGCAGCACCACCCGCACCCGGGTGGCCAGCTCGCGTGGCGAGAACGGCTTGGTCACGTAGTCGTCGGCGCCGATCTCCAGGCCGAGGATGCGGTCGGCCTCGGCGTTCTGCGCGGTCAGGAAGATCACCGGCAGGTCGCGATCGCGGCGCAGCTCGCGGCACAGGGCGAAGCCGCCGATGTCGGGCAGGCCGATATCGAGCACTGCCAGGTCGTAGGCGACCCGCTGCGCCTCGCGCAGCGCCTCGCCGCCGGTGAGGCAGTGGGTGGTCTCGAAGCCCTCGGCGCGCAGTGCATAGAGCACGGTGTCGGCGATGGCGGATTCGTCTTCTACTAGCAGGATGCGCATGAGGGGCCGGGAATCGGGAATCGGGAATCGGGGGAAAGCCTACTTGCCGTCATAATGATGCCCTGCCCGACCCAACGCCGGGGTTTTTGCCGTTGCCGATTCCCCATTCCCGATTCCCTATTCCCGGCCGCCCCTCATGAATTACCGCCACGCCTTCCACGCCGGCAACCACGGCGATGTGCTCAAACACATCGCCGTGCTGGCCCTGTGCGACGCACTGACCGCCAAGCCGGCGCCGCTGTTCGCGCTCGATACCCATGCCGGGCGCGGGCTGTACCCGCTCGACGGCAATTCGGCGCAGCGCACCGGCGAGGCCGAGGGCGGCATCGGCCGGCTGCTCGCCGAGGCGCCCAAGCAGCCGGCGATCGGCCGCTACCTCGCCGCGGTGCGCGCCTGCCGCGCCGAGCACGGGCCGGCCGCGTATCCGGGCTCGCCGTGGCTGCTCGCGCATGCCCTGCGCGACGACGACCGCATCGCCGCCTGCGAACTGCAGCCGGAGGAAGCGGCCCAGCTCAAGCATCACTTCGACAACGACCCCCGGGTCGCGGTCCACGCCCGCGACGGCTACACCGGGATGAAGGCGCTGTTGCCGCCCAAGCTCGGCGCGACCCGCTTCAACCGCGGCCTGGTCCTGATCGACCCGCCGTACGAGGCGCAGTTGGAAGAATTCGACACCGCCCTGGGCGCGCTGCGCGATGCGCTCGCGCGCTGGCCGCAGGGCACCTACGTGCTGTGGTATCCGATCAAGCGCCGGCGTTCGCTGCAATCGTTCTACCGCCGCGCCGCGACCCTGCCGGCCAAGTCGGTGATGACCGCCGAGCTGCTGGTGCGCGCCGACGATTCGCCGCTGCGCATGAACGGCAGCGGCCTGCTGCTGCTCAACGCGCCGTGGCAATTCGATCGCACCCTCGACGCGGTGCTGCCGGTGCTCGCGCGCACCTTGGGCGAAACCGCGGATGCGTCCGGCGCGATTACCTGGCTCAAGCAGGGCGACTGAACGATCGAGCCGGCGCGCGGCTGCGCGCCGGTCCCGCTCGCGCGGTCTGAGCTGCAGACTTCAAGCTTACGACTCAGACGAGCCGATTCAGCGCGGACGGCATCGATCCGACATTGATCAGCGCCGCATGGGCGAAGGCCTGCCCACGCGCCGCGCTCTGTCGACCGATCACAAATCCAACTGCATACCCGATCACATCCTGCATCGCACCCTTGCGCGAGCCATCGCCGCAATCCCGCGTTGCAGCGCAGCGAGACACCCGGCCACGCTGGTCGCGCAATGCCATCGCCGATTGCATTTCGCCCTCGCGCGTCGCCGCCGCTTCGCCGCGGCGAGCCGGCGGAACAGGCGAAAACCGCTGAAAAACCGGCATTTCGGCCTGCCTTTTCATACCGGCGCCGATCGCGCACCTGTCAGAAAATCGCCTTGCGGCCACGCTGAGGTTGGGCGTATGACCGCCTGTGCCCAATGACGGGCTCAGACAGGAAGTTCACATGATCCCGAAGAAATCGACCCTTCTCGCCCTGTGTGCATTCGCCTTCGGCATCGGCATGGCGAGCACCGCGATCGCCGCGTGCAACAACACCTGCCGCCTGGGCTGCGAACGCGCCTACAGCCTGTGCGATCCGGCCACCACCAATTGCGAACTGAACTACAACCGCTGCTATCGCAGCTGCGGCTGCGTCATTCCCTGATCGCGGGGACCGATCGCCAGACGCGTTCGGGCGATGAATCGCGGCCGCGGAGCCACCTCCGCGGCCGCGGACCGCCCGACGCGACTCACCGCCCCGCCCATTGCAACCCCTCGGCCGCTTGCGCCAGGATCGGCCTTGCCGCGCCCGCGCCGCCCACGGCGGCCGAAGCGCGCGGCGATTGTCCGCGACACGCTCGAACGACGTTCGTCAGCCACATCCTTGCACTGCAACGCGTCCACACTCTGACAAAGGAATGCTCATGACCCGCTCGCCGCCACGATCCAGGACCCTGCTGCTGTTCGTCTGCACCTTCTTTTTCACCGCAGGCTTGTCGACCACCGCGTTCGCCGCACGATGCACGCCGCAAGCCATCGTCAACTGCGAGCGCATGCAACGTAACTGCGAGTTGGCTGGCGGCCCGCCCGCCGCGTGCGAGCGTGGCTACTTGATCTGCATGGCACGGGCCGGTTGCGACGATCCGTGAGCCCCGCCGCAGCGGCGCTCGTCGCCAACACCGTTGCACCGCAACGCCTCCACACTTTGACAAAGGAATGCTCATGACCCGCTCGACGCCACGATCCCGCACCCTGCTGCTGTTCGCCTGCACCTTCGTTTTCACCGCCGGTCTGTCGACCGCCGTCTTCGCCGCCGCCTGCACGCCGCAGGCGATCGTCAACTGCGAGCGCCTCCAGCGCAATTGCCTGAACAACGGCATTCCGGCCGATGCGTGCGAACGCGGCTACCTGGGTTGCATGGGCCGGGCCGGCTGCGAAGTGCCCTGAGGCCGATCGGCCGGCGCCGCATCGCCTTGCGGCGTCAGCCGAGTGAATCGTTGGATCAGGGTGAACCGATTCGCTTCGGTTGCCGCGGTTCACCGCATCTTGAGCGAAAGGCGTCGGGGCTCAAGCCCCTCCCACAAAAGATTGCGCGAGCTTCGAAGTCTTTTGTGGGAGGGGCTTGAGCCCCGACGCTTTCCGCTCAGATCACCGCGTAACCGACCCGCGGCACCACTCGACGCATCTCCACCAGGTCATACCCCGGCGCGAAACCATCGGCCTGTTCGCGAGTCACTACAAAGCCATAGCGCGCATAGAAGCCGCAGCTGAAACGCGTGGTTTCGATCACCACCGCGTTGAAATCCTCGTCGGCGTCGATCCGGCGCAAACGCTCGCCGACCAGAAAATCGCCGAGGCCGCGCCGGTGCAGGTCGCGCCGCACCATGCCCCAGCACAACGCCGCGACGCCGGGCTGATCGGGCACGCCGGCATAACCGCCGCAGGCGACGATGCCGTCGCCGGCCTGTTCGATCACCCAGTACCGATCGATGCGCTGCAAGGTCTGCAGGAAATCCTCGCGCTCGACCGCGGCGAAATACTCGGGCACGTTGGATTCGAACAGCGCCACGCAGGCGGCGTGGTCGTCCTCGCGATACGCGCGCGCGACCGGCGCGCTCAATAGCAATCCCAGTGGTAGGACACGCGGCTGAAATCCGCGCGCGCCAAGTCGGCGGGGTCGATGAAGAAATTGGCGATGCCCGAATCGCCCCACATCAGCCCGTCGTCGCTGTCGAGCTGGAACAGCAGCACCCGCTTGTCGTCGGCGTTACGCGGATCGTCCTGGGTGAAATCGGGATAACCGCCGAGCTTGTGGCCGCTGCGATCGAGATAGTCGGACACTTCGTCGCTGAGGTCCTCGGCGGCGACGCGATCGTCGACGTTGGCGCTGATGTAGCGCTCGGCCAGGGCGTCGATATCGGTGCCGAGCACCTTCGCCAGGCCGACATCGTGGATGCCCATGGTCTCGTGGTCGGCGCTGAAACGGATGCGGCGCGGCTTGGCCGGGTCGAACGGCAATGCATCCAGGCCGGCCGTGGCGACCGGCGGCGCGATCGCCGGCGCGCTCGCGTCGGGCCAGTACACGACGCGAAAGCCCTTCGGCTCGGCCAGCGCGTCCATCCGCTTGGGACCGTGCGCGGCGTCGATGGCGGCGCCGTAGTAGTCGTCGCCGGAGATGAAGAACTGCAGCATGCCGCGCTCGGGATAACCGGGCATCTTCGGCAATTCGCTGAGCTGGACCTGCGCCAGCAGGAACAATGGCTGGCCCTGCGGATCGCGCGGATAGTCGCGCCCGGCCGCCCAGTACGCGCGGCCGCCGACCTTGCTGACCGCGACGTCGTCGGCCTTCATCTCCTCCAGCTCGATGCGCGCCACCGGGCGCTGGGTGTTCTGCAGGGCCGGTTCGATCGGCGCCAGCACCGCCTTGGCACGTTCGTCGTCGTCGTGGCTGCCGCATTGCGGCGCGCTCTCGTCGGCGTCTTCGTGTTCGGCTTCGGCCTTGATCTGCGCGGCCGCCTGCTTGCTGCGGCTGTCGACCTTGCTGTAGACGAAATAGCCCACGCCGCCGGCGACGGCGAGCACCGCCGCGATGATCCCCACCGACACCAACACCGCCTTGCCCGTCTTCATCGTCCGCCGTCCATTCGCTTGCCGGTTCTCCGGGCGGATTATGGCCAAGAACGCGCCACGAGGGCGAACCTTGCCTGCCCAGAAAGCCCGCGCAGAAAAAAGCCGGGGGAGCGTTCGCTCCCCCGGTCGGGTTGTTACGCGACGGCGCGAGCGCTCAGTCGCCGAGCTTGAAGTCGGGCTCGAAGAAGCTCCAGCGCACCTCCGGGAAGGCCTGCTTCATCGCCCGTTCGACCGAGTTGATCTGTTCGGTCAGGCCGGCGACGCTTTGCTCTTCGCGCATCTGCGCCTGCACCGACACCATCACCTCGTTGCCGAGCTGCAGGGTGATCACGCTGATGACCTTGGCGATCTCCGGGCGCGAATCGAGGAACTCGCGGATCTGCTGCTGGCGCAGCGGATCCACGCTCTGTCCGATCAGCATCGCCTTGACTTCGATCGCGACGAACACCGCGACGATGATCAGCAGCGCGCCGATGCAGACGGTGCCGATCGCGTCCCAGATCGGGTTGCCGGTGACCACCGCCAGCAGCACCGCGCCCAGCGCCAGCACCAGGCCCAGCAGCGCGGCCAGGTCTTCGCCGAAGATCACCACCAGTTCGGCCTGGCGGCTTTCGCGGAACCACTGCCACAGCGAGCGCTGACCGCGCGCCTTGGCCACTTCCTGCAGGCAGGCGCGCATCGACACCCATTCGGCGGCGATGCCGAACGCCAGCACGCCGGCCGCCCACCACCACTGCTTCAGCGGCTCGGGGTGCTGCAATTTATGGATACCCTCGTACAGCGAGAACATGCCGCCGACGGTGAACAGCATCACCGCGACCAGGAACGACCAGAAGTAGATCGCCTTGCCGTACCCCAACGGGTAGTCCGGCGTCGGCGGCCGCTTGGACTGCTTGAGCCCGAGCAGCAACAGGCCCTGGTTGCCGCAGTCGGCCAGCGAATGCACGGTTTCGGCCAGCATCGCGCTGGAACCGGTGAAGAACGCGGCCACGCCCTTGGCCACCGCGATCGCGAAATTGGCGCCAAGTGCGAACAAAATCGCGCGGGTCGAATCGCCACCACCTGCCATGACTGGACTGCTCCTTCGGATACGAGCGGCGGAGTCTAGCATTGCCGATGCTGGCCTTTGGACAGGCCGGGACAGGTGCCAGCGCGGGCGATGCGGTGGTACGAGCGCGGCGGCATTTACGCAGGCAGGCGAGCGTGCGGCGCGGATGAGGTCGCGCGGTCGCGGCTTGCGCCGCTCCTACAGGGAGCCCATGCGGCTCACGCGGCCATCCGATCGCCGGCAGGCAACGGCAACCCCCTGGAGGAGCGGCGCAAGCCGCGACCGCGCCACTCCACCCAGCGCGAACACCGATGCAAGCGACACGCGATCAAGACCCAGAATCAAAACCGAGACATCACCCTCGCGCTCATTCGCGCCCATCGTCGGCAAAGCAATCGCCGAGCGCACGGCACAGAAATTGTCCGGCAAGGCACGCATCGCCCCCAACGCCACGTCCCTCGCGCCTACCTCGACGGTCTGCACCGAATCGAGCCTTGCACTGCATCGGGCATGTGTTCGCAACGCCCGCCTGCCGATTCTTCTTGCGAACGCGGTACAGCGCCAGACGCTGCACACGCGGCCACCGCTTCATTCGCCCGGCTTTCTCCGCCAGCACGGCCGGCAGGCTCCGCCCGGTCGAACCCGATGGCCGCCTAGCCATCGGCGCCGCGGGCGCGCCCCTGGCCCCCGCCGTGCGCAGCTGGCCCGCCCAGGACACCACGGTCCGGTCGAGGGCCCGGTATCGGGCGGGTCGAAAGGAACCGGCTGGCTGAAGGCCGCCGCGCGAGGCACTGGCGTCTTGGCCGGCCGTGGGGGCATTGTCAGGCCGTCATCGCCCAGCCATCATGCGAGCCATTCGCATTTCCAACGTGCCTCGCGTCAACAAAACCGCCGTACTGGAGCCCGCGCCGGCCCACCCTTCACCGGCACAGGCCCGATGAGCCGATTCCACCCGCTCAGCGCCGCCGATCGCACCGGCGAGCGCCCCTCACGAAGATGAAGGGCCAAATTCGTCACAATGTGCCACTATCCCAACCATGGCCACGCGTGAACGTTTGCCTCCCTGGCACGAACGCCAGCGTCTTCCCAACGGACGCGAAGTTCTGATCCGCCCGGTCCGGCCGGAGGATGCCGAGCCCCTGCGGGCCGGCTTCGCCCTGCTTCAGCCCGACGAAGTCCGACAGCGCTTCCTGTATGCGCTCAAGGAACTCACCCCGGACATGGCCGAGCGCTTCACCCGGATCGATCCGCGCACCGAATTCGCCTTGGTCGCGGCCGAGCCGCTGCCGCCGGGCGAGGCCCTGGTCGGCGCGGTCGCGCGGGTCGCGATCGACGAACGCACCCAGGACGCCGAGTTCGCGATCCTGGTCAGCCGCTACATCGCCAATATGGGCCTGGGCCGGTATCTGATGACCCGGCTGGTGAAATGGGCGCGCGGCAAGAAGGTGCATCGGCTGTACGGCGACGTGTTCGAGCACAACACGCCGATGCTGTCGCTGGCCCAGTCGCTGGGGTTCGAACGCGAATTCCAGCAGGACGCGCCGGGCCTGATCCGGGTGTCGCTGGACCTGCGCAGCCACAAGGCCGCCGCCGGCGAGACCACGCCCGGTACCTGATACCCGTGCCCGCGCTTCGCCGCGGGCCCGATCGCCGTTTTGTTCACGGCCGCGACTTGCCGCCTGCACACTGCTTCGGCGGCCAGACACTTCGAAAAACCAGATGCCGCGTGCCTGCACGCACCGGCCAGGGCGGGCTGCTAGGCTGCGTTGGTGTCGCCATGGCCGGACGCCGCCGCGATTCGTGTTGCGGCGCAATGCCGGTCGGTCACACCTTCGACAACCGCGTACGACAAGGAGTCTCCCATGCAAACGACGACGCAGCGCTCGGGTTTCAAACGCATCGCCCTGCTGGCCACGATCGTGGTCGGCGGACTGTTCTCGCTCGCCAGTTCGGCGCTGCCGGTCCCGCCGTCCGGCAGCGGCTGGCTGGTCTACACCTACTATGGCCCGGCGGGTCGCGACGGTGTCGAAAGGGTCGTCGGCATGCGCTATCAGGGCGCCGGCTGTCCCGGCCCGAGGCCGCTGGACTGGGGCCAGCAGACCGCGAAGTTCAGCTGGCACTACGCCACCTGCAACAACCAGAACTGAGTCGCCCCACCCCGCCCGACACCACCCGGCCGACAAGGCCGTGTCGTCCCTGGCGGTAATCCAACGCGCGACAACGACAAGGCGCCCGTTCCCGGGCGCCTTGTCACGGGCCGACTACGGCCCCATTGAACCTAGCGCGACACCGGTCAGAACGGCAGCGGCACGCTGTCCACGTCGTCGCACATGACCGTGGTGGTGTCCGAATACGGCGTCGACGCGCCGATCAAGCTGCCGGAACTGATCGCCGGGCAATCCCCGTAGAAGACCACCCCGGCCACGTACGCATGCGATGCATCGGTGTAGTAGCTGGTCACCGACACCGCGGTCGGCGGACGCGGGGGTTGAGCCCACACCGACGCCGACGCCACGACCACACTCATCACACCCAACGCCAGCAACGGCCGGCGGAACCGCGAAACCAACGAATCGAGCTTCATGACTGCACTTTCCTCCATGATCTTCATGAGCGTAAGACCGATGCCGCGCGCTGGCGGCTTCGGCCCGCGTGAGCCGGCCGTGACGAGCGCCGGCTCCTGCGCCGGACAGAGCGTTCCGGTCCGTGCTTCGGCGCCGCGCCATCATGCAGGCGAAAGCCCGCGCGCGCGACGTGACCTTACGTCCCCCTGCGGCTAACCTAGCCGCCCTCTGCGAGTTCCCTCACCACGTGTCTGCCCTTTTGCCTAAAACCGGCCAGCAGCGTGCCTGGTGGCGCGCGCCGGCCTCGCCTTCCGCCCTGGCCTGGGCGATCGCCCGCGCCGGCGCCGACTACGACGGCCCGCTGCTGGCGGTCGCGCGCGACAACCACGGCGCGCACCAACTCGAATCCGACCTGCGCACCCTGCTGGGCGCGGACGCCGGTCACGACGGCGCGTTGCCGGTCCTGACCTTCCCGGATTGGGAAACCCTGCCCTACGACTTGTTCAGTCCGCACCCGGACATCGTCTCGCAGCGTCTGTCGGCCCTGCACCGCTTGCCGTCGATCAAGCGCGGCATCGTGGTGGTGCCGGTGCAGACGCTGTTGCAGCGGCTGGCGCCGTTGCGGCATATCGTCGGCGGCAGTTTCGACGTGCGCGTCGGCCAGCGCCTGGACCTCGACAACGAGAAGCGCCGGCTCGAATCGGCCGGCTACCGGCACGTGCCGCAGGTGCTCGATCCGGGCGATTTCGCCGTCCGCGGCGGCCTGCTCGACGTCTACCCGATGGGCGCCGACACGCCGTTCCGGGTCGAGATGCTCGACGACGAGATCGACACCATCCGCGCGTTCGATCCCGAATCGCAGCGCTCGCTCGACAAGATCGACCGCGTGCATCTGTTGCCGGGCCGCGAAGTGCCGCTCGACGACGCCTCGCTCAAGCGCGCGCTCGATGCGCTGCGCGAACGCTTCGATCTCGATACCCGGCGCAGCGCCCTGTATCAGGATCTAAAGGCCGGCATCGCGCCGTCGGGCATCGAGTACTACCTGCCGCTGTTCTTCGAACAGACCGCGACCTTGTTCGATTACCTCGGCGACAAGGTGCTGCCGGTGATCGCCGACGGCGCGCTGGACGCGGCCGATCAATTCTGGACCCAGACCGGCGAGCGCTACGAACAGCGCCGCCACGATCTCGAACGCCCGCTGCTGCCGCCCGATTCGCTGTACCTGACCCCGGTCGGCCTGCGCGAGCGCCTCAACCAGGCCGCGCGCATCGAGCTGTGCGGCGAACAGCATCCGCAACGCGGCAAGGCCGTCGCGCTGGGCGACCAGCCCGCGCCGACCTTGCCGGTCGCCGCGCGCGACGCTGCACCCGCCGAAGCGTTGAAGTCGTTCCTGGGCAGTTATCCCGGCCGCGTGCTGATCGCCGCCGACACCGCCGGCCGCCGCGAAGCGCTGCTCGAAGTGCTGCAGGCCGCGGCACTGAAACCCGATGTGGTCGCCGACTGGAAATCGTTCCGCGACGGCGCCAGCCGCTTCGCGATCGCAGTCGCGCCGCTCGACGACGGCTTCGCGCTCAGCGAACCGGCGCTGGCGATATTGACCGAACGCCAGCTGTTTCCCGAGCGCGCCTCGCAGCCGCGCCGGCGCAAGCGCGTCGGCCG
Organism: Lysobacter capsici; assembly: GCF_018732085.1. NCBI lineage: Bacteria > Pseudomonadati > Pseudomonadota > Gammaproteobacteria > Lysobacterales > Lysobacteraceae > Lysobacter > Lysobacter capsici. The sequence continues at coordinate 4,042,784 of NZ_CP076103.1, forward strand.
CGAACCCGAAGCGATCATCCGCGATCTGGGCGAGTTGTCCGAAGGCGCGCCGATCGTGCACGAGGATCACGGCGTCGGCCGCTATCGCGGCCTGATCGTGCTCGAAGCCGGCGGCCAGCCCGGCGAATACCTGGAAATCGAATACGCCAAGGGCGACCGGCTGTACGTGCCGGTCGCGCAACTGCACCTGATCAGCCGCTACTCCGGCGCGTCGGTGGAAACCGCGCCGCTGCATTCGCTCGGCGGCGAGCAATGGACCAAGGCCAAGCGCAAGGCCGCGGAAAAAGTCCGCGACGTGGCCGCCGAACTGCTTGAGATCCAGGCCAAGCGCCAGGCGCGCGCCGGCCTGGCGCTGGACGTGGACCGTTCGATGTACGAACCGTTCGCGGCCGGCTTCCCGTTCGAGGAAACGCCCGATCAGCATTCCTCGATCGAAGCGGTGATCCGCGACCTGGGCAGCAGCCAGCCGATGGACCGCGTGGTCTGCGGCGACGTGGGTTTCGGCAAGACCGAAGTCGCGGTGCGCGCGGCCTTCGTCGCCGCCACCGCCGGCAAGCAGGTCGCGGTGCTGGTGCCGACCACCTTGTTGGCCGAGCAGCACTACCGCAATTTCCGCGATCGCTTCGCCGATTGGCCGCTCAAGGTCGAGGTGCTGTCGCGGTTCAAGAGCAGCAAGGAAATCAAGGCCGAACTGGAGAAGCTGACCGAGGGCAAGATCGATGTCGTGGTCGGCACCCACCGCCTGTTGCAGGGCGACGTGCGCTTCAAGGACCTCGGCCTGGTCATCGTCGACGAAGAACAGCGCTTCGGCGTGCGCCAGAAGGAAGCGCTCAAGGCGCTGCGCGCCAACGTGCATCTGTTGACGCTTACGGCGACGCCGATCCCGCGCACGCTCAACATGGCCATGGCCGGCCTGCGCGATCTGAGCATCATCGCCACCCCGCCCGCGCATCGCCTCGCCGTGCAGACCTTCGTCGTGCCCTGGGACGACATGCAATTGCGCGAGGCGTTCCAGCGCGAGCTGTCGCGCGGCGGCCAGGTGTATTTCCTGCACAACGATGTCGAGAGCATCGGCCGCATGAAGCGTCAGCTCGAAGAACTGGTGCCCGAGGCGCGCATCGGCGTCGCCCACGGCCAGATGGCCGAGCGCGAACTCGAAAGCGTCATGCTCGACTTCCACAAGCAGCGCTTCAACGTGCTGCTGTGCACGACCATCATCGAGTCGGGCATCGACATCCCGAACGCCAACACCATCATCATGAACCGCGCCGACAAGTTCGGCCTGGCACAGTTGCATCAGCTGCGCGGCCGGGTCGGCCGTTCGCATCATCGCGCGTATGCGTATCTGGTGGTGCCCGACAAGCGCTCGATCACCTCCGACGCGCAGAAGCGCCTGGAAGCGATCGCCTCGATGGACGAACTCGGCGCCGGTTTCACCCTGGCCACGCACGACCTGGAAATCCGCGGCGCCGGCGAGTTGCTCGGCGAGGATCAGAGCGGGCAGATGGCCGAGGTCGGTTTCAGCCTCTACACCGAGTTGCTGGAACGCGCGGTGCGCTCGATCCGCCAGGGCAAGCTGCCCGACCTGGATTCCACGCAATCGCGCGGGGCCGAAGTCGAACTGCATATTCCGGCGCTGATTCCCGACGATTACCTGCCCGACGTGCATACCCGCCTGACCTTGTACAAGCGCATCAGCGGCGCGCGCGACAGCGAGGAACTGCGCGAGCTGCAGGTCGAGATGATCGACCGCTTCGGCCTGTTGCCCGACGCGGCCAAGCACTTGTTCGCGGTGGCCGAACTCAAGCTGATCGCGACCAATCTGGGCATTCGCAAACTCGATCTGGGCGACAAGGGCGGGCGATTGCAGTTCGTCGAACGGCCGAACGTGGACCCGATGTCGGTGATCAAGCTGATCCAGGGCCAACCGAAGCTGTATCAGATGGATGGACCGGACAAGCTCAAGATCAAGCTGGACCTGCCCGATGCGTTGGCGCGGTTGGCGGCGGCGAAGGGGTTGCTGACTTTGCTCGATACCAAGCACTGAGGTTGCGCGTCGAGCGCCGCACGATGGCTGCGACTGCGGTTCGAGCGGCGCGCGCAACTGTCGTGCCCACTTTGAAAAAGGGGGCGAGCGCCCGGCGTCGGCACGATGTCCGGTTGATCGGCAGCGCGGGGGATTTGCTTTTGCTTCGTCGCGATGGCCGCGAGCGAAAAGCAAATCCCCCCTAGCCCCCCTTTTTCAAAGGGGGGAACAGTTCGGCGCGAATTTCACGAGCGCGGGCTTTAGCGATATTCACGATGTCCGCCGACGCGTATGCCGCGCCCGGCGTCATCCGCTCGCTCCGCGTTTACTCATGCCTCACTCCTTCCCACTCACTCCTCATTTCTTCCCACTCACTCTTCGCCCCCGTCCTCGCCCCCACAAGCCATTCGCAACGCTCGTCCCCTGACATTCCACACTGACACCCACCCCACATCCGCCCTACCATCGCCGCTCCCTTCCCAAGCCGGGCGCCTCATGCCGTCTCGCCATGCCCGCTTCCTCGCCCTCGCGCTGCTGATGCCGGCGCTGTCCGTGCTCGCACTCACCGCGGCCGCCGCCATGAAGATCGAACTCAGCCAACGCACCACCCTCAATCTCGCCGCGGTCAAGCAGATTGCCCAGGCCGCCGAAGACAAGGCGCGCGCGCAGGGCTTGAACGTATCGATCGCGATCGTCGACGACGCCGGCCGGCTCCTGCATTTCCAGCGCATGGACGGCACGCCGAATTCCAGCGTCGAGGTCGCCATCGGCAAGGCCACGCACGCGGTCAACTACCGCCGCGATACCGCGTTCCATGAAAAGCTGCTCAGCGAAGGCAATACCGTCGTGCTCGGATTGCCGTCGAGCACGCCGATCGCGGGCGGCGTGCGCCTGCTGCACAGCGATCAGGTGATCGGCGGCATCGGCGTGTCCGGCGCGCGGGCCGCGCAGGATGGCGAGATCGCCCAGGCCGGCGCCGATGTGTTGAAGTAGGCCGACTGCATCGTCCGCAACTCCAAGCGTTCCAAGGATTCCGGCATGACACCGATCGCCCGTATTTCCGCCCTGGGCTTGAGCGTCCTGCTCGCCGCCTGCGCAAGCGCGCCGCCCGCGCCCAGCGCGAGTTTCGTGATCGTGCGTCACGCCGAAAAAAGCGACGACGATCCGCGCGACCCCAGCCTGAGCGAAGTCGGCCGCGCGCGCGCGCAACGCCTCGCCGCCTCGCTGAAAAACCAGCCGGTGCGCGCGGTCTATGCCACCGCGTATCGCCGCACCCAGCAGACCGGCGAACCGACCGCGCAATCGCACGGACTGCAAGTCATCGGCTACGACGCCAAACAGCCCGCCGGCGATTTCGCCGCGGCGCTGCGGCGCGAACATCCCAGCGGCACCGTGCTGGTGGTCGGCCACAGCAATACCGCGCCCGATATTGCCGCAGCCCTGTGTCAGTGCAGCGTGGCGCCGATGGCGGAAACCGAATTCGACCGGCGCATGCGCATCGACTTCGATCGCGATGGCCACCCGAGCTACAGCGAGTCGCGCGATCAGTGACGCGGCGCGCGTTGAGCGATGCTCGCGCGGCTGGACGCACCGACGCGGATCGTCGAGCATGCCTGTTCACGGGTTCGGCCCGTCCATCCAGCTCATCGGCCTTGCGCACCGACTTAGCTCATGTGTTCAGCCAGCCCGCCCCGCCCGCACGGAGTCCCGCCATGAAGCCCTTGTTCGCCGCCTCGACGCTGTCGTGCGTGCTCGCCCTGACCGCCTGCGCGCACGCCGCGCCGTCCGACCAGGCCGATGCCAACCCCGAAACCGGCGACGGCGCGCGTCCCGGGCAGCCGCTGTCGATGCGGCCCGGCGATGAAGTGACCCTGCCCGATCGCTCGCGCCTGCGTTTCGTCGCCGTCACCGCCGACTCGCGCTGCAAGCCGGGCCTGCAGTGCATCTGGGCCGGCGATGCGACGCTGGAGTTCCAATGGACCGGCAGCGACGGCACGAAGACCGCCGTGTCGCTCAACACGCCGGCGCAACCGAGCAAGAGCGCGGGCGCGTGGACGTTCGAATTGCAGGCGCTGGATTTCGCCGAGCCGCCGCATGCGACGGTGCGGTTCCAGGCGAAGTGATCGGGTGAAATGATCGGGTGATTGAGTTGCTCGATCGCGCCCGACCGGCGATCTGAAGCCTTCGCTGGCCAGTCAATACCGATGCAGCTAAGTCTTTTGTGGGAGGGCCTTCAGGCCCGATGCTTTTCGCTCGGATCGCCGCGCAGCTTTCATGGGGGCGACTGATGCGGTTTCATCGCGACCTGAGCGAAAAGCATCGGGCCTGAAGGCCCTCCCACAAAAGACTTCGGACTTGCTCAGGGTATTGGCAGGGGAATCGGCAACAGCCGCACACCCGCTGCCCTCTCGATCCATGCCGGCAACTGCAACACCGAGTTGCAGCATCGACACCGCGAATGCATAAAAGTCATGCCAATCTGCGGGTATCAGTCTCGCAGGAGTCCGTCATGACCACGATCATCGCCCCGCGCATCCACGACCTGGGCGGGTTCCAGGTGCGTCGCGCCGTGCCGAGCGTCCAGGCGCGCTCGGTCGGTCCGTTCGTGTTCGTCGACCACATGGGTCCGGCCGCGTTCGAGCCCGGCCACGGCATCGACGTGCGCCCGCATCCGCATATCGGCCTGGCCACGGTGACCTTCCTGTGGGCCGGTTCGATCGGCCATCGCGACACCCTGGGCAGCGTGCAGGACATCCATCCCGGCGACGTCAACTGGATGACCGCCGGCCGCGGCATCGCCCACTCCGAACGCACTCCGGAAAAACCGCGCGCCGACGGCCATCCGTTGCACGGCATGCAGACCTGGGTCGCGCTGCCGCGTTCGTTCGAGGAAACCGCGCCGGCCTTTCACCACCATCCCGCCGCGACCTTGCCGCAACTGCACCGCGACGGTGCCTGGTTGCGCGTCGTCGCGGGTCGCGGTTTCGGCCAGGAATCGCCGGTGCGGGTATTCGCCGACACGCTGTACGTGGCCATCGATCTGGACCCGGACAAGGAACTCGAAATCGAAGACAGTCACGCCGAGCGTGCCTTGTACCTGCTCGAAGGCCAGGCCCAGCTCGATGGCGCCGATGTGCCGGAAAAACACCTGGTCGTGCTTGATCCGGGCACCCGGCCGCGCCTGCGCGCCAAGACCCCGGTCAAGGCCATGCTGCTCGGCGGCGAGCCGCTGGATGGGCCGCGCCATCTGTGGTGGAACTTCGTCTCAAGTTCGCGTGAGCGGATCGAACAGGCCAAGCAGGATTGGGCCGAGGGACGATTCGGTCACATCCCGGGTGAGCACGAATTCATTCCTTTACCTGAACGGTGACTTTTCCGAATCTGGCGTTTGTCAATCCCCGCAAAGTGGACTAAGGTCACAACCTATAGGACTCGCAACACCGCTTAACCATATACATCCGGTTGCAGGGGGAAGTGTCGTGAAGTCATGGGGAAAGAACCAGCACGCTGTGCCGTGGCTGGTGTTGTTGTTTGCATTGTGTGCCAACGCCAAAGCCCAGGACGCCGCTGCGGATGACCCGGGCAATTGCCCGGCATTGCCCGCCAGCACCGGCTTGCGTTGGGAGTACCGCGCCAGCGCGGATTCGGATTTCTGCCGCGCTCTGCGCGCCGACGGCTCGGAAGCCTTCGGCCTGTACATCGCCAGCAAATCGCCGTTCACGCCCAAACGCGGCGACCGTGCCGAAGCCAGCACGATCGACGGCAAGGCGATGTACTGGTATCGCGGCGAGCTGGCCGGCAAACCCGACATCCAGGTCCGCGAAACGCTGATCGAGATCGGCTCGGGCAAGGTCGCGCACATCTGGATGCAGGCCTCCTCGCCCGATCAGCTCAAGGAGGTCATCGGCCAGACCGAAGGCCTGCGATTTCCGACCGCCCAACTAAGCGCCAAGTAATCCAGCACTGCGTTCCAACAAAACGACCGCGCTGGCTCAGCGCGGTCGTTTTGCTGTGCCCGCGCTGCATATTTGTGACGTATTGCTCATTTTTGAGGAATCGGCCAGCATAAGAATGGCCTGGCTGAACAGGGTCGAACTGCCCCGTTCCAAGACTGAACAGGGTTGATCGTCGATCCGCAGGGCCTGTATGCCCCACTACCTCAAAGGATGACGATCATGATCAAGCGACTCGGTGCGGAGTTCATCGGTACGTTCTGGCTGGTGCTCGGCGGTTGCGGCAGCGCCGTGCTGGCGGCCAATTTCGGCGGCGCGGGCAATCCGCTCGGCATCGGCCTGCTCGGCGTGGCGCTGGCGTTCGGTCTGACCGTGTTGACCGGCGCCTACGCGTTCGGCCACATCTCCGGCGGCCATTTCAATCCGGCGGTGAGTTTCGGCCTGTGGGCCGGCGGCCGGTTCCCGGCCAAGGACCTGTTTCCCTACATCGTCGCCCAGGTGCTCGGCGGCATCCTCGCCGGCTTCATCCTGCTGCAGATCGCCAGCGGCAACGGCAGTTTCGCCATCGACCCCAACGCGGCCGGCACCTTCGCCAGCAACGGCTACGACCTGATGTCGCCCGGCGGCTACTCGCTGACCGCGGCGCTGCTGACCGAAGTGGTGATGACCGCGATGTTCCTGATCATCATCCTCGGCGCCACCCACAAGAACGCGCCGGCCGGCTTCGCGCCGATCGCGATCGGCCTGGGCCTGACCTTGATCCACCTGATCAGCATTCCGGTCACCAACACCTCGGTCAATCCCGCGCGTTCCACCGGCGTGGCCTTGTTCGCGGGCGCGGCGGCCATGAGCCAGTTGTGGCTGTTCTGGGTCGCGCCGATCGTCGGCGGCCTGCTCGGCGGCGCGGTGTATCGCTGGCTCGGCAAGGACTGATGCCGCGCTCGACAGCAAACGAAAAAGCCGCGCACCCGCGCGGCTTTTTCGTTTCGGTCTCGCGCCGGTCGCGCGCTTGTTCCGCGCGCAACGCGCGCCGAGCGCATGCGCACGATGCGGCGCGGCCCATGCCGCGCCGACACGCGCGAAACAACGACGGACGCGCAAGACCGAGGTCGCAACGCCCGCCCGCCGATGCATCGTCGACTAACGCACCGCCTCGTTCGCGACCTCGATCGCGGTCTGCTGCAACTGCGCGGCCAGTCGCGCATTGCCGAGCGCGTCGGCGGCGTTGAGCATCTGCGACACCGCCTGCAATTGCTTGATGCCGCGCGGCGGGATCTTCTTGAGTTTGCCGCCGACGATCACCAGCCGCTGGCGCCGTTGGCGACGCCGGCCGATACGAACGTGGCGACGAGGGTGATCTGCTTGGGATCGAGCTTGGTGGCCATGCGATGTCGCTCCTTGTGACGCGCGCCGCTTGCGCGGCTGCGCGCGTGTCTTCGCCCATCGCCGCGGACCTGCGTCGATGTTGCGTGCGATAGAAAACAACGCGCGCGCCATCGGGCTACGGACGTATCGCGGGTGAAACATCGGTGTTGCGGGCGCAGCGAAAATCGCCGCGCATGCCAATACCGGCGAATGAAAAAGCAAAAGGCCACGCTCGCGCGTGGCCTTTCGCGTCGCTGCCTCAGGCGCGGATCGCGATCAGAACTTGCCTTCCTGGAAATCGACGAAGGCCTGCATCACTTCCTGCTTGGTGTTCATCACGAACGGGCCGTAGCGCGCGACCGGCTCGCGCAGCGGCCGGCCGGCGATCACGATCAGGCGGCTGCCCGGCTTCGCGTCAAACAGCTTGAGCACGTTGCCGCCCGACAGCACGGCCAGTTCCTGCGCATCGATCGCGCGCGCGTCCTCGCCGTCGCCGATCTGCACGCCGCCTTCGTAGACGTACGCGAAGGCGTTGTGGCCTTCGGGCAGTTCGTACTCCCAGCGCGCGCCGGCATCGAGCGCGATGTCGAGGTAGACCGGATCGGTCGCCGGCTGCGCGATCGGGCCGCGCAGGTCGCCGATGCGGCCGGCGATCAGCTTGACCTGCACGCCGTCGGCCGGCTGCAACTGGACGATGCGGTCGGGCGCGAACTCCTGGTATTTCGGCTCGGTCATCTTCTCGCGCGCCGGCAGGTTGACCCACAACTGGAAGCCGCGCATGCGGCCTTGCTCCTGCTCGGGCATCTCCGAATGCACCAGGCCGCGGCCGGCGGTCATCCACTGCACGCTGCCGGGGACCAGCACGCCTTCGTTGCCGTGGTTGTCCTTGTGGCGCATGCGGCCGTCGAGCATGTAGGTGACGGTCTCGAAGCCGCGATGCGGGTGCTCCGGGAAGCCGGCGAGGTAATCCTCAGGTTTGTCGGTGCCGAATTCGTCGAGCAGCAGGAACGGATCGAGGTCGGGCAACTGCGGGCCGCCGATGACCCGGGTCAGGCGAACCCCGGCGCCATCGGAAGTCGGCTGGCCGCGCAGCTTGCGGCCGACGCGGGCATAAGCGGTGGGGGTGGCCATGGGTCTTTCCTATCGGGACGCCGGATTGGCGATGGCCATAGGATGGCACTGCATTTTCGGAACGATAGCGCTCCCGATGCAATCATCAATTACAAAAATGGAACAATCACCAATCATCGCCCACCGGCGTTTCAACCCAACCTCCCGCTTTCACCTCCCTCTCCCGCAAGCGGCAGAGGGAGAGCGGTCGAGGTTTCGGCGGGGATCGCTCGCGCGAGCCTCAGCGCTTCACCCTGGAATACACATACACCGTCGCCGGCGGCACGTTGCGCAATACGAAATCGCCGCGCCGCACCTGCAGGCCCAGCGACCGCGCGACCGGATCGGCCACCGGCGCGGCCGGGCCGTAGGTGAACTGCACGAACACGCCGTCCTCGCGCAGGCATTCGAACGCCGCGCCGAGGATGTCGCGCTGCAGCGGATGCGGCATCGTCAGCAATCCCAGACCCGACACGATCGCATCTGCCGGACCGGCCGCCAGATAACCGCTGTCGCGCGCCAGTTGCGGCAACGCGCGCGCGTCGCCGAGCACCACCGGCACCTGCGGGAAACGCATGTGCAGGTGTGCGTGCAATTCTTCGTTGAGTTCGAGCACCAGCAGGTCTTCGTCGCGGATGCCGGCATCGAGCAGGGCGCGGGTGATCGCGCCGGTGCCGCCGCCGAGTTCGATCACCCGGTTCACCGCGTCGGGCAGTTCGGAAATCATCGCCGCGGCCAGCTCGGCGCTGGACGGCGCCACCGCCGCCACCCGCAACGGGTTCTTGAGCCACTGACGGAAGAAGGTCCAGGTACCGGGCTTGCGGTGCGACTTCATGCGCGATGCTCCAACCAACGCGCAGGCGCGAGGGTGCTACGAAAAAATAGGGATGGCATCAGCGCGGCTCCAGCCGCCAGCAGCGGTGGATCCTGGCGTCGCGTTCGAAATCCGGCGGAATCGTCTGCGCGCTGATGTCCACGCAGCGGGCGAACTGGGCGATCGCCTCTTCGTCCAGACGGAACCGGCGGAAGTTGTTGGAGAAATACAGCACGCCGTTGTCGGCCAGGCGCGCGACCGCGGCGCGCAGCAGGCGCACGTGTTCGCGCTGGATGTCGAAGTCGTCGGCGCGCGCGGAATTGGAGAAGGTCGGCGGATCGCAGAAGATCAGGTCGTAGCGGCCGCGGTCGGCTTCCAGCCATTGCATCGCGTCGGCCTGGGCCAGACGATGCTGGGCGCCGGTGACGCCGTTCTCGCGCAGATTGTCCGAACACCACTGCAGGTAGGTGGCCGACAGATCGACCGTGGTGGTCTCGTTGGCGCCGCCGACCGCCGCGTGCACCGTCGCCGCGCCGGTGTAGCCGAACAGATTGAGGAAGCGGCGGCCGCGCGCTTCCTCGGCGATGCGCAGGCGCATCGGCCGATGATCGAGAAACAGGCCGGTGTCGAGGTAGTCGAACGGATTGACCCGCAGCCGCGCGGCGCCTTCGCGCACGACGATGAATTCGCCGCGCTGATCGAATTGGCCGTACTTGCTGCCGCCCTTGCCGCGGGCGCGGGTCTTGACCGCGAGCCGCTCGCGCGGCACCGCGAACACCTCGCGCGCGGCGGCGAGCAATTCGTTGAGGCGACGGCGCTGGTCGGCTTCGGGAATGTCGGACGGCGCGGCGTATTCCTGCACGTGCAGGTAGGTGCGCGGCTGCGCTTCGTCGGTGGTGTAGACGTCGATCGCGGCCGAGTATTCGGGCAGATCGGCGTCGTAGGCGCGAAAGCTCTCGATCGCTTCGCGCTGGCGCCAGTTCTTGAGCTTGCGCAGGTTCTTGCGCAGGCGATTGGCGACCATCTGCGCGCCTTCGCTCAGCGGCTGCGGCGCGGCGTCTTCGGCCTGGGCCTTGCGTTCGGCGTGGCCGATGCGCGCGATCGGCTCGCACACGATCAAGGCGCATTCGATCGCGCCGTTGAAGATCTGGTACTTCTTGCTGGCGCGCAGCGTGGTGGCCTGGGCCAATGCCGGGTCGCCGCACAGCAGGCTGGCGCGCCAGTTCGGCACGGTGCGCTTGAGCGCTTCGCCCAGCGCGCGGTACAGCGCGGGGTCGGCGGCGAGGCGGGCGTCGTAGGGCGGGTTGCAGACGGCCAGGCCCGGAGTTTGCGCGTCGTTGTGCGCGTTCGTAACCGAGCGTGCGTTGGTCTCGGACGAGATCGCCTCTTCAAGACCGTCATTCCCGCGAACGCGGGAATCCAGGGCTTTATCGCGGTTCGACTCTGAAGTCTCTGGATCCCCGCCTTCGCGGGGATGACTTACTTGAAGTTGCGCGGCTTGCAGTTGAGTGGCCTGAAGCTGTGTCACCTGAAGCCGCGCAGGCGCGGCCTGCAACGATTCCACCGCCGCGACATTCCATTCGATCACCCCCGCCAACCCGGCCTCGATCTCGTTGTCGCGCGCCGCGCGGATCGCATGCGGATCGATGTCGCTGCCGGCGAACACCGGCCGCAGCGCGGCCAGGCCCGCGGCTTCGCGCTCGCGCGCCTGCTCGCACAACACGCGCCAGCGGGCGAAATCGAAGCCGCGCCAGCGCGTCGGCGGCAGCGCGCCGTGACGCAGCAGACCCGGCGCGACATCGGCGGCCATCAGCGCGCCTTCGATCAGCAAGGTGCCGCTGCCGCACATCGGATCGAACAAGCCGCCGCCGTTCGCGTAGACCTTCGGCCAACCGCCGCGCAGCAGCACCGCCGCGGCGAGGTTTTCCTTCAACGGCGCTTCGCCCTGTTTCTGCCGCCAGCCGCGCCGGTGCAGCGAACCGCCGCCCAGGTCGATCGAGACGATCGCCTTGCCCTTGCGGATCACCAGATTCAAACGCAGATCGGGCTGATCGGTATCGACATCGGGCCGCGATCCGGTGCGCGCGCGCATCACGTCGACCACGCCGTCCTTGACCCGCTGCGCGGCGTAGCGCGCGTGGGTGATCGCCTCGCCCGACACGTGGGCGTCGACCGCGAGCGTATGCACGCTCTCCATGTGCGCGGGCCAGTCCAGCGCGGCGACGCCGGCGTACAGGGCGTGTTCGTCGGGACAATCGAATTCGGCGATCGGCCACAACACCCGGCTGGCCAGACGCGACCACAGCACCGCGCGCTGCGCATCGGCGAGGTCGCCTTCGACGTTGACGCCGGCGGTGGCCGCGGTCGCGCGCTGGCAACCCAACGCGATCAGTTCGTCGGCCAACAGGTATTCCAGACCCTTGCCGCAGCTTGCGTAGAACTTGCTCATGCTTGCGCGGTACTCACAATGTTTCGAGCAGGCGCGCGAACGCGTCGGCGCTGCCCTGCACGTGCGCCGTAAGGCGGTGGCTGTCGTCGACCAGGAGCAACCGCGCACGGCGCGGATGGGCCCAGGCGACGACGTCGGCGGCGGGGATCAGTTCGTCGTCCCAGCCGTGAATGATGCTGATCGGTACATCGGCGGCCTGCAGCACCGGCGCCGGGCCCATCGCGATCGGCGGCGCCATCAGGAACAGGCCGGCGGGCCGGACCTGCATCGACACCGCGCCGGAAATATAGGCGCCCAGGCTCGACCCGGCGAGCACCACCGGCCCGCGTTCGGCGGCCGCGCGCGCCAGCCCGAGCAGGCGCTCGATGCGCGCGTAGACATCGCCCAGGTCGCTGACTTCGCGTCTGGCGTCCAGGTCGGTGTAGTCGGGACGCTCGTGGGTCCATCCAAGCCGCTGCGCCGCTTCGGCCAAGGCGGTGACCTTGGTCGCGTCGGGGCCGCTTTCGAAGCCATGAGACAGAATGCAGTGACCTGGAGTGATCATCTAGGAGCCGAGGTGTAGTAGGTGCAGATCACTGCGAAAGTCCGGGGATGCAGTGACCTGGGGTGATCATCTAAGAGCCGAGGTGAAGTAGTTGCAGGTCACATCGAACGTCCGGGAACGCAGTGACTTTGAGTGGTCATCTTTAAGTCGAGATGAAGCAGGTGCGGATCACTGCGAACGTCCGCAGAGGCGATGTCCCGGGGAGATCATCCAGCCTGGATGTGAATCAATCGCGGACCGCACCGCATCAGTCAACTCCCTGCCACGGCGCCAACCGCGCATGAAATCCATCGCAACGACCCCGATCATTTCGCGCTCGCCCAAACGGCCGAGCCCGATTCGCGGCCATGAGGCGGCAACCGATCGCGAAAGAAACCAGCCAACCCGATCATCCGCAGCAATCGCGCAATCAAACCGCAACCGCATCGATCACCGGCACCAGCGCATCGCCGCGCCGGATCGTGCCGCCCTCGAGCACCCGCGCGCACAGCCCGCCATGGCCGCGCATCGCGTTGAAACCGCCCGGGCCGAGCGCGGCTTCCATCATCGAACACGGGTCGCAGGACTCGGTCCATTCCAGCAGCGCGTCGCCTACACGGAAGCGGCGATCTTTCAAGGCCAGCAACGGCAGCCCGGAGATCACGATATTGCGGCGCAGGAGCGCCGGTTCCAGCGCTTCGCGACCCGACAGGGCCGCGATCACCGGCAGATGCTCGGCCTGGATCAGGGTCACCCCGCGCTTGCCGCTGCCACCCTTGTAACGGTCGCCGGCCAGGCCCGCGCCGGTCTGCGCGACGACCTCGTCCAGCGACTGCATCCGCACCGCCCGCGCCGGACGCACGCCGATCCATTCGACCCGGCCGGGCCGCGGCAACGTGGCCATCAGCTTTCCTAGCGCGGAGTCGGCGGGCGGCAGGGTCATCGAGGGCTCCGTGGGAGGGCGAATGGTAGCATCCGCAGGCATGCCGCCCCTGAATCTCACGCCCGCGCCCCTGCCCTACGAAGCCCGGCTGACGCCGCGCGATCCGGCCTCGATCGACCTGGTGGTGATCCATTGCACCGAGTTGCCCGACCTGGCCACGGCGCGCGAATACGGCGAGCGGGTGCTGTACGCCGAATCGGGCACCGGCAACAGCGGCCACTACTACATCGACCGCGACGGCTCGGTGCTGCGCTATGTCGGCGAGGACCGCATCGCCCATCACGTGCGCGGCTACAACCCGCGCTCGATCGGGATCGAACTGGTCAATATCGGGCGGTATCCGCACTGGCTGGATTCGCGCCGCCAGGCCATGCCCGAGGACTACGCCGCGGCGCAGATCCAGGCGCTGACCGACTTGTTGAACGAGCTGCGCCAGCGCCTGCCGTCGCTGCGCTTTATCGCCGGTCACGAGGACCTGGACACCGCCCAGGTCGAGGCCAGCGACGATCCTTCGGTGCTGGTGCAGCGCAAGCTCGATCCGGGCCCGTGGTTTCCGTGGCCGCGGGTGTTGGCGGCGTGCGGCCTGGAGCGGTTGCCGCGCTGAGCCGGCCGCATCGGCGCGCGACACGGCGTCCGCAAGGCGACGCCACCGCCCGCCGCGCCGCGCCGGAGTGTGGCAGGCGTCCCGCTATACTCCCCCCGACCTCCCAAACCGCGCCCCGATGACCGCCTCCCCCGTCTCCGAACTGATCGAACTGCTGTCGCTGGAACGATTGGAGGACAACCTGTTTCGCGGCCAGAGCCGCGATATCGGCACAAAGTACGTGTTCGGCGGGCAGGTGCTCGGCCAGGCGCTGTCGGCCGCGCAGGCCACCCTCGACACCGCGCGCGCGGCGCATTCGCTGCATGCGTATTTCCTCAAGGCCGGCGATATCGAAGCGCCGATCGTCTACCAGGCCGACCGCACCCGCGACGGCGGCAGTTTCTCGGTGCGCCGGGTCACCGCGATCCAGCACGGCCAGCCGATCTTCTTCCTGGCCGCCTCGTTCCACGAAGACCAGGACGGCGGCGAGCACCAGTTGTCGATGCCCGAAGTGCCCAAGCCCGAGGACATCGACCCGGCGCCCGCCGTGCCCGCGCAGGTCATGGCGACGCTGCCGACCAAGGTCCAGCGCTGGCTGTCGCGGCAGGGGCCGTTCGAATTCCGCCATGTGTATCCGCGCGACGAACTCAACCCGCCCAAGCGGCCGCCGTTCCAGCAGGTGTGGTTCCGCCTGAGCGAACCGGTCGGCGACGCGCCGGAGCTGCATCGCGCCCTGCTGGCCTACGCGTCCGACTTCCATCTGCTCGGCACCGCGACCTTTCCGCACGGCATCAGCTACTACCAGCCGAACGTGCAGATGGCCTCGCTCGATCATGCGCTGTGGTTCCACCGTCCGTTCCGCGCCGACGACTGGCTGCTGTATTCGATCGACAGCCCCAGCGCGCAGGGCGCGCGCGGATTGGCCCGCGGGCAGATATTCGACCGCCACGGCCATCTGGTCGCCAGCAGCGCGCAGGAAGGCCTGATCCGCGTGATGGCCGCGCAAGCGCCGGCGAAGGGCTGACATGAGGCAGGTCTTCAGCAGTCCGCGATTGGAAAACGTCGAAGGCGTGGCGCAGTTGTTGCGCGATGCCGGGATCGAGGTGCGGGTCACCAACGACCGTTCCTACAAAGGCAACCGGCGTTCGAGTTTCAGTTACGCCGAACAGCCCAAGGAACGTCCGGCGGTGTGGGTGGTGCAGTCGAGCGATCAGCTGCGCGCGCGCGACCTGCTGCGCGAAGCCGGGCTGATCGACAGCACCCGCGCCGAGGAAGCGCACCACGCGCCGTTCCGTTTCCAGTCGCGCATCGACCAGACCCGCACGCCGGGGCAGAAGCGCGCGTTCCGGATCAAGATCGGCCTGCTGCTGTGCATCGCGGTGGTGCTGGGCCTGGCGATGTTCCACAACCTGCGCAATCGCCCGGTGGCCGCGCCGGCGGTCGATCCGGCGATGGTCGCGTTGCAGACGCACGCCTTCGACGGCAGCGTCGCGGCGATACCGGCCGGGCTGGCCGCGGCGGTGTTCAAGCAGCAGTTGGCCGAGGCCGATCAACCGACCCAATGCCTGCGCGTGGACCGCAGCGACGCCTCGCGCAAACTGCTGACCGCGCTCGCGCGTTCGAACCTGCGCCTGTTGCCGGCGAGCCAGTGCGTGGAAGTGGCCGACGAGGACCAGGGCAGCCACGCGCTCGACGGCGCGCCGGCCGAACTGATCCAGGTGCATGCGTTCCGGCCGACTTCGGCGAGCGCGGGCACGGTCGAGTATTCGGCGTATTTCAGTCGCTCGCAGGCGGTCTACAAGACGCTGGAGGTCAAGCTGGTCGACGGCAACTGGACGGTGGTCAAGACGGTCAAGACTGTGCGCGCGATGGGCTGAGGTCTGGGGTACGGAAACCGGTAGTCGATAGTCGATAGTCGATAGTCGATAGTCGGCTTGAGCTTGAGGCCTGCGACCCGATTTTCAGCATCGCCTCCATCAGCAACTGCGAAAGCCCCGAAGGTTTTTGTGGGAGGGGCTTCAGCCCCGATGCTGTTCGATCCGAAGCGATAGACGCTCGCGACTTGAGCGAAAAGCGCCGGGGGCTGCCCCCTTCCTACAAAAGACCTCGTGGTTGCATGGGAGTCGGGCGGCTTGCGGGGTCGATGCTCTGTCGCGACCCGTGGTCACATCCTCCGCCGGCCACCGTCATAGTCGCCAGGCATCGCGCGATGCCGCCGCCGACCGGAGACGCCAGATGATCCATCGCCGCACCCTCGCCGCGTGTACCCCGATCACCCGCGGGAACACAGTCCGATGAACGCCGAAGCCCTGCATTCCCTGATCGACCACGATCTGCCGGCGGCCTCGCGCGGCGATACCGCCGCGTATTCGCGCATCGTCGGCGCCTGTCAGAACTCGATCACCGCCATCGCCCTGGCGATGGTGCGCGACGTCCACGCCAGCGAGGACATCGCCCAGGAGGCGTTCCTCAACGCCTGGCAGAACATCCGCAAGCTGCAGAACCCGTCCAGCTTCCTGCCGTGGCTGCGCCAGATCACCCGCAACCTCGCCCACGACCACCTGCGCACGCGCCAGCGCCTGCCGCGCGGCAGCGACGACTTCGACGCCGCCATCGCCGCCGCGGCCGATCCCGAACCCAGCGCGGTCGAGCGCCTGATCCAAGCCGAGCGCGCCCAGGTCGCGGCCGAACTGATCTCGGCCCTGCCCGACGAAAGCCGCGAAGTCCTGCTGCTGTATTACCGCGAAGGCCAAAGCTCGCAGCAGGTCGCCGCCCTGCTCGGCCTGAGCGACGCGGCGGTGCGCAAGCGCCTGTCGCGCGCGCGCAGCACGGTGCGCGGCGAATTGCTCGATCGCTTCGCGGTGTTCGCCCAGGCCAGCGCGCCCACGGTCGGTTTCACCACCCTGGTGGCCAGCGCGCTGGGCGTGATCGCGCCGGCCGGCACCACCACCGCGGCGATCGCGGCCGGTTCGATCGGCTCGGGCCTGGCCGGCAAGTTCGGCGTGGGCGGGCTCGGCACCGCCGGCACCTCCGGCGGCGTGGTCGGCAGCGTGGTGGTGTTCGTGGTCGAACGGGTGCTGTCGCCGGTGTCCGAAGCGGTGACCGGCGCGCCGCTGGACGCCGCCTCGATCGCCGTGCGGATGACGACGATCAATTCGCACACGATGGCCGGCCTGATCGGCGGCTTCATCGGCGGCTTGATCGCAACGGTGCTGATCGCGCGCTATCTGCTCGGTTTCGCCGCCACGCCGCAGGAGCGGCGCGAGATCGGTCGGCTGGTCACGCTGATCAGCGTCACCGGCGCGCTGCTGGCGGTGATCACGATGATCACCCTGGAACTCAGCCGCGGCTGGGTCGTGCCGCTCGGCGTGACCGTGGCGGTGATCGCAGTGAGCCTGTGGCAATGGCTGATCGTGCTGCCGCGCGCGCTGGCGCCGTCGATGGCGCGGATGCAGCGCGACACCGGCCGCGACCCCAGGCACAGCCCGATCTATCGCTGGGTGCTGGGGCCGCAGGCAATGGCCTGGAGTTCGCTGCTGATGCTCGCCTCGGTGGTGTTCGTGCTGTACCGCGAAGGCCGTTTCGGCTGAGCGCGGCCGATGGCGAACGCCGCGGCGGCGCCCTCCCGTGCGCCGCCGCGGCTTCGCTGCGCCCCCGCGCGAACCTCATCGCCCCGATCGAGCACGATCCACGCGCTCATGGCACATACGCCTCCGGCTCGGCGGCGAAGTTCACCGGCACGGTGATCGTCGCGGTCGCGCCGTTGTCCAGATCCACGCTCAGATTGACCGCGGCGCCGCCGGCCGCGCCGCCGCTGGCCGGATTGCACGCGCCGGTGCCTGCGCCGATCGCGCAGGTCCAGGCGGCGGCGAGCGTCGCGCCGTTGGGCAGCAGGTCCTCGACCAGCGCGCCGGCGACCGCGTCGGGTCCGTCGTTGCGCACGGTGATGGTGTACACGGCGCTGCCGCCCGGGGTGTAGGTCGCGCTCGCGTCGCTCTTGAGGATCGACAGCGCCACCTGGTTGCGGGTGTTGATGAAGGTGCAGGTCAGCACCTCGTCGGCGGCCACGCTGGCGCCTGGGAGGGTGTAGACCGTGCCCGCGAGTGCGCCGACCACGGTGTTGGCGGCATTGCGGCACTCCGCGGACGTCAGCGCATAGCCGGCCGGCAGGCCGGTCTCGGCGATGGTCACCTCGCTACCGGCCGCGGCGACCGTGTACGCCTGCAGCCCGGCGGCATTGACGTCGCCGTCGACCTGGGTCGCGGTGCCCGCGGTCGCCGTGGTGACGTTGCCGGCGGCCTGCACGGTGTTGGTCAAGGCGAAGGCGAAGCTGCCGACGCCGCGCAGGCTGGTCTTGTTGAGCACGATCAGCGGTAGGGCCGCGACCACGTTGCGGGTCGGCTGATCGCCGGGTGCGGCGGCATCGGCGTCGGTGACATCGAGCAGGTTCTCGCCGAGGGTCGCGGCGCGATGGGCCACGCTGGCGCTGTTGTTGATCACCGTACCGGACGCCACGCCGGCGTTGACCCGCACGCGAAAACGCAAGGAGAAACTCTCCCCGGGCGCGATCGTGCCGCCGGCGCCGGCGGTCGCGCCGGTGCCCAGGCGGAACACCACGCGATTGTTGCCGGCATCGAATTCGGCCTGGTCGTCTGAGGCCGCATCGCTCTGCGCGCCGGCATTGGCGCCGCTGACGATGACCAGGCTGCCCGGCTCGTAGGTCGTGTTGGCCGGGATCGCGTCGGTCAGCACGGTCTGCAACGAGGCATCGCTGCCGGTGTTGGTGCTGCCGATGGTGAATTCGAGCAATTCGCCCGGCAACAGACCGCCGCCGTTGAGATCGGCCGAACCCTTGAGCAGCCGGTCCTTGAGATTGGGCCGCGATACGTCGGTGGCGCGGCTGATCATGCCGAAGATCAACACCTCGTCGATGCTGCCGCGGGCGCGGATCAAGGCCGAGTTCGCGCTGTTGGGCAAGGGCACGTTGGGCGGGGTGAAATCCAGGTCCATGCCCAGGGTGTCGAGATAGTTCGGCGCGCGCGTGCCGACGTTGACGCCGTTGCGGGTAATCGAACTGTTCCAGAAGTTGTTGACCGGATTGGCCGCGTTGGACACGTTGCTGAGCGTGGCCGCGTTGCGTCCGTACTGCAGTCCGACCGCGCCGTCGACGGTATCGTCGCCGTCCCAGCCCAGCAGCCCGAGGGTGGTATTGACCGGCCCGGTGGCCGGGGTCACGAAGCCGCTGAAGGCGATGTCCACCGGCAAGGCCGCGTCGCTGGCGCTGAGCAGGCCGTCGTAGATGTTGAGGTTGCGGGTCGCGGTCTGGGCCGGATCGCGGTAGGCGATCACCAGCGCCCAGCCGGCCCAGGTGCTGCCCGGCGAACCGAGCCCGCGCTGGGTGGTCTGCACGTTGGCCACGGTGTAGGTGCCGTTGCCCGCGGCCTTGACCAGCGCGGTGACGTCGTCGAACCCCTGATACGCGGCATCGCCGAACGCGCCGGAGACGTTGGTCAACAGTTCGTCGGCGTTGAGCGCGGTGTACGCCGCGGCCCCGGGCGTGCGCAGACGCACGCTGTTGCGCGTGAGCGAGGCGCTGATGCCGCTCCAGTACAGGCCGGCGAACAACACCGTCGACCCCGCGGGCAGCGCGAGATTGGCGCTGCTGGAGTTGAACGTGGTCGCGTCGCTGTCGACATCGACATAGACCATGGCGATGGCCGGGTCCTGATTGACCACGGTGATGCTGCCGCTCTGCGCCTGCGCGCACAGCGCGACGTTGCCGCCGCAATGCAGGTTGATGTTGCCGATGCCGGTGATGTCGCCGTTGACGGCCGGGTTCTGGTAGCGCGGCGCGAACGCACGATCGGCCTGCGCGGCCGGCGCGAGCATCGTCGCGGCGATCGTCACGGTCGCGATCGCCAGACGGCGGCGCCCCTTCGTCCGAGCGCGGACGCCTGGCGACATTGCATTGAACAGGGCATTGAACAGGGCATTGAACAGGTGCCGCAGCGCCATAGCATCGCTCCCCTATGCGACGTCTCGGCATCTCGATTTCCGGATGCCGTGGCACTACTTCTAATCCCAAAGATTCGAAAACAGAAGGCTGCGCGCGGCCTTATCGAAAATAAAATTTTTGCGCGCAATTTGTGTTGAAAGCTCGCGCTTTAAATACACTAAAAAACCACGCTATCGCTAAAAAAGCCTGGTTTTATGCGGATGATCCATCCGGAGCAAAACCGCGACTGCGCAAAACGCGTCCAATTCATTCGACGCCAAAACACACGAAGCGGATCAAAACAACCACAAAAATTGCTCAAACTTTGCCTGCACGTTTGCCCGACTCTCGCGGTCAGGCGCGAATCGCGCCACGCGACGCACCAAGGCGCCGGGCCGGCATCGAGATGCGGCGCGACAGATCCCGATCATTGCGCTGGAACCACGCGGCGTCGCCGGCAGCCAGGCGCCGCATCGGAATCGGACCGCGACTCCGATGCGGCAAGGCGGACGCTCGCCTCAGCGATGCGGCGCGGGCTTGAGATCGGCCTTGGTCAGGAAGCCGTCGCGGTCCTCGTCGAGAAACGCGAAGCTCTTGGCCAGGCGCGGCATCTTTTCGTCGACTTCGATCTTGCTGAGCTTGCCGTCGTGATTGAGATCGGCCGCGGCGAACTTCTCGTCGAAGCGCTTGGCGCGTTCGGCTTCGCGCTTGGGCCGTTCGCTTTCGAAGTAACCACGCAACTCGCTGCGCACGATGTAGCCGTCGTGGTTGCGATCGATCTGCGCGAACTTCTCGCCCAGGCGCGGCGACTTCGCCGCTTCGGCTTGGCTGATTCGGCCATCGCCGTCGGTGTCGAGCGCGGCCGGGCCGCCATGGCCGCCACGCCCGCCGCCGTGTTCGCGGCCACCGCGACGCTGCGGACGTTCGCTCGCATCGAGCTTGCCGTCGTGGTTCTTGTCGAGCTTGTCGAAATTCTCGGCCAGTCGCGGCAGCTTGGACGCTTCCTCACGGGTGATCACCCCGTCGTTGTTGGCGTCGAGCTTGATCCGCTGGCGCTGCGGCGCGGCGGCGTTGTCCTGGGGCGCTGCGATGGCCGCGCCGGCGAGCATGGCCGCGGCAAGCGCGGCGACATAGAGGGGGGA
The DNA here is from genome assembly GCF_018732085.1 of Lysobacter capsici. NCBI lineage: Bacteria > Pseudomonadati > Pseudomonadota > Gammaproteobacteria > Lysobacterales > Lysobacteraceae > Lysobacter > Lysobacter capsici. The sequence continues at coordinate 4,063,687 of NZ_CP076103.1, forward strand.
ACGGGTCATGCGTTGACTCCTGCGGCAGGCGCCACCGTGGCGCCGATGAGCGGATCAACGTCCCCGCCGCAAGGCGGTTGACACGCCGGCGCGGATATTCATCGGCGCGACAGCCGGCCGATCGGCGGCGAGCACGCAAAACTCCGACGCCGGCCTGCGCATCGGGCGAACGCGGCGCTATGCTGCGCCCATGGGCACGCAACCTCAGCCTGACAGCGACGATCTGCGCCTGTTCCACACCGGCGAGCACGCGTGCGGCTATTGGCCCGAGCGGACCGCCCGCGACCTGGTCCTGGACCCGCGCGATCCGCGCCTGCGCGAGTGGTATCCGCACGCGCTGGGCTGGGGCTTCCGCCGCTCCGGCGACATCGTCTACCGCCCGCATTGCAGCGGCTGCCGCGCCTGCGTCGCGGTGCGCATCCCGGTCGACCGCTTCGTGCCCGATCGCAGCCAGCGCCGCTGCCTGGCGCGCAATGCCGCGGTGGAAATGCGGGTGCGCCCGGCCGAACGCGACGAGGAGCAACTGGCGCTGTACAAGCGCTACCTCGCCTCGCGCCATGCCGGCGGCGGCATGGACGGCCACGGCGCGCTCGAGTTCGACCAGTTCCTGATCGGCAGCTGGAGCGAGAACCGCTTCCTGGAGCTGCGCGAACCGGCGCCGCGCGGCCACGGCAAGCTGCTCGCGGTCGCGGTCACCGACGTGGTCGACAACGCACTGTCGGCGGTCTACACCTTCTACGATCCCGACCTCGCCGATCGCAGCCTGGGCACGCTGGCGATCCTGCGCCAGATCGAATGGGCCAAGCGCGAACGGCGCGGCCATCTGTACTTGGGTTACTGGATCGCCGGCCATCCGAAGATGGACTACAAACGCCGATTTCGACCGTTGGAGGCATTCGATGGTCGCGATTGGCGGGTTTTTACACATTCGTAACACTCTGTGCGTGCGGGTCGTGTATTTCGTAGCCGCGTCGTAGTCACGACATGCGGGAAGGCGCCGCTCAGGCCTGGCATGGAGCCGCCACCCTCATCACTCAACGCCACATGGAGTTTCCGCAATGAAATTGAACACCCTGTTCCTGGCTGCCGCGATCACCCTGAGCCTGGCCGCCTGTAACAAGCCCGCCGACAAGCCCGCCGACGCCCCGGCCGCCGACGCGGCTGCCGCGCCGGCCGCCGATCCGGCCGCCACCCCGGCTCCGGAAGCCGCGCCCGCCGCTCCGATGGACCCGGCTGCCGCTCCGGCTGCGGCCCCGGCCGCCGCCAGCGTCGGCGTTGCCGAGTGCGACGACTACCTGGCCAAGGTCAGCGCCTGCCTGACCGACAAGGTGCCCGAAGCCCAGCGCGCCGCGTTCCAGACCGGTCTGGACCAGAGCCGCAATGCCTGGGCCCAGGCCGCCGCCACGCCGCAGGGCAAGCAAGCGCTGGCCAACGCCTGCAAGATGGCGCTGGATCAGAGCAAGGCCCAGTACGCTTCGTTCGGCTGCACCCTGTAATTCGAACCTTCGGGTTTGACGCGACGCCCCGGCTTGCCGGGGCGTTGTTGTTTGTGGAGCCGCTTGCGCGATCGGGTATCGATCGAGATCGGAACGAAAGGCGTCGGGGATGAATCCCCTCCCACAATGAATTTCGTCGCCACGAGGTTTTTTGTGGGAGGGGATTCATCCCCGACGCTGTTGTCTCAGCCCGCCGCGAACGCCCCCGACAACTCGCCCATGTAACCGCCCGAAACTGTCACTAAAGCCCGAATCGCGCCGTGCCATCATGCGCCCATGTCCAGACCCCTTCCCTACGCCGCCGCGCTGCTCGCGGCCCTGCTCGCGGGCTGCACGCAAGTGAACGTCCACGGCGATCCCAAGGCCTGGGTCAAGGCCCAGAGCGAGACCGCGCAATTGCGCGTGGCGACCTACAACACCTCGCTGTACGACGACGCCGACGGCGGCCTGATCGCGCGCCTGCAAAACGACGACGGCAACGCGCGCAAGATCGCCGCGGTGCTGCAGCGCGTGCGTCCCGACCTGGTCCTGCTCAACGAATTCGACTACGACCCGCAGCACCGCGCGGCCGACCTGTTCCAGCGCAAGTACCTGGAAGTCGCCCAGCCCGGCGGCGGCGAGGCCCTGCGCTATCCCTATCGCTACCTCGCCCCGGTCAACACCGGCGTGCCGAGCGGGCTGGACCTGGACGGCGACGGGCAATCGGGCGATGCAAAGCGCGCCGACCGCGCACGCGGCAACGACGCCTGGGGCTACGGCCTGCATCCGGGCCAGTACGGCATGCTGGTGCTGTCGCGTTATCCGATCGACACCGCCGCGGTGCGCAGCTTCCAGACCTTCAAGTGGAGCGCCCTGCCCGGCGCGCGCCAGCCGCGCGATCCGGCCACCGGCAAAGCCTGGTACTCGCAAACCGTGTGGCCGCAGATGCGGCTGTCGTCGAAATCGCATTGGGACGTACCGGTGAAAACGCCGCTGGGCGTGCTGCATTTCCTCGCCGCGCATCCCACCCCGCCGGTGTTCGACGGCCCTGAGGATCGCAACGGCGCGCGCAATCACGATGAAATCGCGCTGTGGGCGCGTTACCTCGACGGCGGCACGCCGGCGTGGCTGTGCGACGACCAGGGCCGCTGCGGCGGACTGGCGAACGATGCGCGCTTCGTCATCGTCGGCGACATGAACGCCGACCCTATCGACGGCGACGGCGTCCCGGGCTCGATCAGGCAATTGCTCGACCACCCGCGCGTCGATGCGAGCCATATACCGCACAGCGAAGGCGCCGCCGAGCGCGCGCGCTTCTACGGCTTCCCACGCAAAGGCGACGTCGCCCAGCACACCGGCGATTTCGGCCCGAAGGCCGGCACCCTGCGCCTGGACTACGTGCTGCCCTCGCGCGGCTGGCAGGTCGCCGACACCGGCGTGTTCTGGCCGAAGGCCGGCAGCGAGGACGCGAAGATTTCCGAAGCCAGCGACCATCACCTGGTGTGGGTCGATCTGAGCAATTGAACACTGCGCAAGCGGACCGGACGCGCGCTTCGAGCTGAAGCGCGGTGCTGAAGATCACATTAACCGGACGCACACGCCTCAGAATTTCGGCCGCGACGGCGGCATGCTGTGTCAGCCCGATCGCTGTCCTGATTCGCGCGCGCCGATCGAGTGATAGAACGCACCCGCTGAAACCCACGCCGACGCCGCGCTTCGCGTCCGCCGCCCGATTCGATGAAGCGCCCGGTCCGATGCGCGTCGTCGCGATCGGACAAGCACCGATTCCACCGCCACAACCGATGTCGACCTTGAATACTTCACGTCTTGAAACACTGCGCGAACGCATCCGTTCGCTGGCAACGACCCCGCCGCCCGCGCCCTGGAATGCGATCGCACGCATCGCCGTCGGCGGATTGAGCTGCGTGGGCTTCGACCGCGATGGCGATCTGCTGCTGGTCGTGTCCAGCCGCGGGCGCGGCGTGTTCGACTGCCTCGACGGCCAGCGCGTGGCGCGCGATCGCGGCGACTACGAACACGACTACGCCAACCTGGAAGCGCAAGGCATCGGCCCCCTGCAGGGGCACGCGATCCGCGTCGCCGGCATCGCCGGCGGCGGACTGCCCACCTCCACCGCGGACGGCTGGGCGCTGCACCGGCTCGAACTGGACTGGCCCGCGCAGGAACTGGTGCTGACCGAACCGGGCTCGCACCTGTTCGGCGAGTTGTACGATCGGCCCGCGTCGCTGCACAAGATCCATTCGGACTCGACCGTGCGCGCCTGCGGCTTCTCGGCCACCGGCCGCAGCCTGGTGATCGCCACCAGCAGTGAGCTGCTGATCTTCGCCCGCGGCTGAAACCCGTCGGCGTTCGCGTTCTCGCGTTTCGCCGCGGCACCGCGCCTCGTCGTCCGCCATCGCCGCGCATGAAATCCGGACGATAGAATCGGCGCCACCGTCATCGCACGCGCCCGACCGACCGACCGACCGACGATCCAACGCATGAGCACTCCCGTCACCTGGGCCATCCAGACCAATTTCATCGCCGACGAACAGATCCGCCGGGTGTGGAACGCCGCCGAGGATGCCGGCGCGCGCGTGCAGGACATCCAGGTCATTCCGTTCTCCAACGAACTCGTTTCCGACGAACTGGGCAACCACGTGCCGCCCATCGACGGCGTGGTGATTCCCTACGGCGCGACCAAACTGACCCGGCTGGCGACCAAGCGCGGCTGGAGCGGGCTGTGCTTCGATCCCGACACCTTCCGCGTCGACTGCTGGAACCGCAACCGCGACGACATGCTCAACCAGCACGTGCGGCAGATGAGCGTGCGCGAGTGCATGGCGGCGATGGAGCACGAAGCCGACGACAGCGTCTGGTTCGTGCGCCCGCTGCACGACCTCAAGCATTTCGACGGCACGGTCACGGTCGCCAGGGAAATCCGCCGCTGGATGAGCAGCGTGGATTCGGGCAACTTCAGCTTCGACGGCGACACCGAGGTGATCGTGGCGCCGCCGCAGAAGATCCACGCCGAGTGGCGTTACTTCATCGTCGACGGCGCCGTCGTGGACGGCTCGTCGTATCGCATCGCCGGCCAGCGCATGGCCAACGCGGTCGCGCGCCCGGAGCTGTACGAGCAGGCACAGGCGCTGGCCGACGGCTGGCTGCCGCACCGCACCTGCGTGATGGACGTGGCCCAGACCGACGACGGGCTCAAGGTGATCGAATTCAACACCTTCAATTCATCGGGGTTCTATGCGCACGACATCGAGAAGATCGTCGCCGCGGTGACCCGTCATTTCGCCGCCTCGCCTGATGCGGCCGCGGCGGTCGAAGCCGATGCGCCCGCTTGAACCGTGGTCAGCGATCGAACGCTGGCTCGGCGCGCCGATCGCGGCGGAGTTGCGCGAAGCGATCGCCCGTCATGGCGGCGGCGAGATCGGCGCGATCCGGCTGTACGCCGCCGACGAACTGATCGAACGCAACGAATGCTACGAAACTCAGGTCTATTGCCCGGGCTATCTGAGCGTGGGCGACGACGGCGGCGGCCGCGCGATCGTAATCCACGCCGCGCTGAACCCAGCCACTGTGTTTGTGGTCGACCACGGCAGCATGAGCGAAGGCGACTTCGTTGCGGTGGGCAACGATCCGGTGTCGTGGATCGCGGGTGGATGCGGGCTCGATGGAGCCGTGCGATGACATCGGTCCTCGGTCGGGGCTGAAGCTCCCTCCCACGAAAGATTACGCGGCAGCGATCGCGCGTGGGTCGGGCGTTTGCATGCCGAACGAGGTCTTTTGTGGGAGGGAGCTTCAGCCCCGACCAACGAAGCGACGACATCCGCTCAGCGTCGAACGATCCGCGACAACGAAGCTTGCGCAGCTTCGCCGCCCGCCCAGCCAGGCACGCACATCGCGGCCCCTCACTCAGGCCGACGGAACTCGCGGATCACTTCGATCGTGCCCACGATCTGATCGTTCAAATCCTCCAGTTCCTCCGCCGGCACCCACCATTCGGTGTGATGCGCGCCGCCGACTTTCTGGATCGGATAACGGGCCATGAACGCGGCGCGCACCTGGAAGCGGGTGACCGCGCCGTAGCCGCTGTCCTTGATGTTCCAGCGCTCGGCGATCTCGGCGGCGTATTGCTCGTTGGTCACCGGATAGAAGATCGGCTGCTCGGGCAGGCGCGGCGGCCAGCGCTTGAATGCGCTGTCGCGCAGTTTCGCCAATTCCTCCGGGCCGACCGGTCTGTACAAGGTGACGGTGTCTTCGGGCTTGCGCGAGGTGTTCATTGCAGGACTCCGTGTCAGCGCCCGATGCGCCGGCGAGTTGCGGGCCGACTCCATCGTCCGGCCCGAAGCGGCGAAATCTATCGTGTTTGCATCGCAAACGCTCGCAACGATTCGCTGCCGCGAAGCGGCACGATCGCAGGCGGTCGGGCCGCGACGCTGCTTATTCGGGCTTGTTCGGATGGCTCGCGGCAATCACCGTCGCGGGCGCATCGGGCACCGCGGGCGCGGGCGCGGGTGCGGGTGCCGATGCCGGTGTCGGTGCCGAAGTCGGCGCGGCACTCGGCGCCGCGACCGGTTCGGCCGGCTTCGCCGCCGCCGGCACGGCCTTCGCCGCGGGCTTGGGCAGGCTGGCGCCGAACCCGAACGAGCCTTCGCCATGCGCCGAGACGATCATGCGCACCATGCTGCCGGGCACCATCAGTTCCAGCGACAAGAATTGTCCGTCGGCGGTGCGGCCTTCCAGAGTCATTTCGGTGAACGCCCCGCCGGTGTCGATTTCCTTGCACAGCACGTGCGCGCCGGCCGGCCCGTCGAGCAGATACGGCCGGATCGCCTCGCCCAGCACCTCCAATGCCTGCGGGAAGAAAAATACCGCGTAGCCCTGCGTGTCGTTCATCGTCGCTTCCCTGGAAGTTTCGGTACTCGGTGGCCCGGCGCGCGCGGCGGCGGACGGTGTCGCGCCGCGAACGAAGGCTCGCGGCGCGTCGTCGCGCTCAGCGCAGTTCGATCCGCAGTTGCGCCGCCGCTTCGCGCGCCTTGGCGCGCGCCTGATCGATGTCCGCGCCCAGGGCCAGAGTCACCGCGACCCGGCGCTGACCTTCCACGCGCGGCTTGCCGAACAAGCGCAACTGCGTGTCGACCTGACCCAGCGCCGCGTCGACGCCGGAGAACACCGGCACGCCGACGCCCTGGGCGAGCACCGCGCACGAGGCCGACGCGCCGTGTTCGCGGATGGTCGGAATCGGCAGGCCGAGGATCGCGCGCGCATGCAGGGCGAATTCGCTCAGGTCCTGCGAGATCAGGGTGACCAGGCCGGTGTCGTGCGGCCGCGGCGACACTTCGCTGAACCACACCTCGTCGCCCTTGACGAACAGTTCCACGCCGAACACGCCGTAACCGCCCAGATCGTCGGTGATGGTGCGCGCGATCTGCTGCGCGCGCGCCAGCGCGACCGGGTTCATCGGCTGCGGCTGCCAGCTTTCGCGGTAATCGCCGTCGCGCTGCAGGTGGCCGATCGGCGCGCAGTAGGTCACCCCGCCCGCATGGCGCACGGTCAGCAGGGTGATCTCGTAATCGAAATCGATGAAGCCTTCGACGATGACCCGGCCCGCGCCGGCGCGGCCGCCGGTCTGGGCGTAATTCCAGGCCTTGTTGATCTCGCCCGCATCGCGCACCAGGCTCTGGCCCTTGCCCGAGGACGACATCACCGGCTTGATCACGCACGGCAGGCCGAGTTCGGCGACCGCGGCGCGGTACTCCTCGAGCGTGTCGACGAAACGGTACGGCGAAGTCGGCAGTTGCAGGGTTTCGGCGGCGAGGCGGCGGATGCCTTCGCGGTCCATGGTCAGGCGCGCGGCGCGCGCGGTCGGGATGACGCGCGTGTCGGTGCCACGTTCGGCGAATTCGCGCTCGAGTTCGACCAGGGTTTCGGTGTGGATCGCCTCGATTTCCGGCACGATCAGGTGCGGCCGCTCGGCCGCGATCAAGGCGCGGACGGCCTGGCCGTCGAGCATGTCCAGCACGTGGCTGCGATGGGCGACCTGCATCGCCGGCGCGTCGGCGTAGCGATCGGCGGCGATCACCTCCACCCCGAAGCGCTGCAGCTCGATCGCCACCTCCTTGCCCAGCTCGCCCGAACCGAGCAGAAGCACGCGAAAGGCGTGCGGGGACAGCGGCGTACCGAGCGTGGTCATGGGCGAAATCTCGAAGCATGGGGAGGGATGAGCCTAGTCTAACTTTCCGCGCCGGGGCCGCGTTCGCGGACTATGGCGGCACGCATCGCCCGTGCGATGCTGTGGCCATGCCCTTTGCCCGTCCTCGGCCCGCAGTGCGCGCCGTCGCTCCCGCATCGCCGGATGCCCCGCAGACCGCCCGCGCCGCCACCGCGCCGGGCGGCGTTCGGCGCCGGCTGGCATGGCTCATGGGCCTGCTCGGCGCGGCCGCGCTGGGCGCGTGTTCGGGTTCGCACACGCCGCCCGAACACGGCAGCAGCGAACTGGCCGGGATGATGCTCGACCCGCAGCTGTCGGAGATCAGCGGCCTGGCCGCCTCGCGCCGGCATCCGGGCGTGCTGTGGATGCACGACGACGGCGGCAACCCCGAGCGTCTGTTCGCGGTCGCGACCAACGGCGACCGCCTGGCCACGCTGCGGATCGAGGGCGTGACCAAGACCGATTGGGAGGACATGGCTGCGTTCGAACTCGACGGCCGCTCCTACCTGCTGATCGCCGACACCGGCGACAACGGCGGCCTACGCCGCAGCCTGCAACTGCATGTGATCGAGGAGCCGGACAAGATCGAGAACGCGCGGCTCAAGCCGGCCTGGTCGATCGCGTTCCGCTGGCCCGACGGCGCGCGCGACTGCGAGGCGGTGGCGGTCGACGTGGCGCGCCAGCAGGTGCTGCTGATTTCGAAAAAGCGCCAGCCGCCGGAGCTGTTCGCACTGCCTCTGATGCCGGCCGGCAATGCGTTGCAGACCGCGACCCGGCTCGGCGAACTGGCCGGCATCCCGCAGGCCGACGCGGCGCTGCGCAAATCCAATCCGGGCCGGGCGAAGTTGCAGGGCCAGGTCACCGCGGCCGATATCTCGCCCGACGGCGCGACCCTGGCGGTGATGACGTACCGCTATCTGTTGCAGTACCCGCGCCAGCCGAAACAGACCTGGGCCGAAGCGGTCGCCGGCACGCCGCGGGTCAGCGACCTGCCGTGGTTGCCGCAGGCCGAGGCGCTGGGCTGGTCGGCCGATGGCCGTAGCCTGTATGCGACGGGGGAGTTCATTCCGGCGCCTTTGTATCGGATTACGCCGTAAGGGCGGGATTCGCGATTGGGAGTCGGGAATCGGGAATCGGGAATCGGGAATCGGGTGGAGCATGGCTGACGGCGGTTTGCGCCGGCAGGTGAATGGACGTGGTCGCGGCTCGCGCCGCTCCTACAGGTAGACCATGTAGGAGCGGCGCAAGCCGCGACCGCGGAGTTGCAGACTACCGCGCAAGCCAGACCGGGCGTGCCACCTCGCCCGACGCACCGCCCGACGAACGGCCGTCCAGACTTGATATCAATCTGATATCAATATCGCAGACACCGACCGAGCCGCCGCCATGAAAGAAAACCCGACCCACTCCCTGTCCGGCATCCCGGTCCTGATCGGCCTGCTGCTGATCCTGCTCGTGTGCGCCTACGGCTTCGCCACCGGAATCGCCGATCCCGGCCACTTCGTCGCCATGGTGGTCTGCGCGCTGATCGGCGCGATCGCCGCGTTCTGCCTGATGGGCCTGTACATGGTCGAACCCAACCAGGCCGCGGTGCTGAGCCTGTTCGGCCGCTACGTCGGCACGGTCAAGGAAAACGGCCTGCGCTGGAACAACCCGCTGTTCGCCAAGCGCAAGGTCAGCCAGCGCATCCGCAATTTCGAAAGCGGCCGGCTCAAGGTCAACGAACTCGACGGCAGCCCGATCGAGATCGCCTCGGTGATCGTGTGGCAAGTGGTCGATTCGGCCGAAGCGGTCTACAACGTCGACGATTACGAAACCTTCGTCCACATCCAGACCGAGTCGGCACTGCGCGCGATGGCCACCAGTTATCCCTACGACCAGCACGAGGACGGCCAGCTGTCGCTGCGCAGCCACGCCGCCGAGATTTCCGTGCACCTGCGCGACGAGTTGCAGGAACGTCTGGCCGACGCCGGCATCCACGTGGTCGACGCGCGCATCAGCCACCTGGCCTACGCGCCGGAAATCGCCCATGCCATGCTGCAGCGCCAGCAGGCCAACGCGGTGATCGCCGCGCGCACCCGCATCGTCTCCGGCGCGGTCGGCATGGTCGAGATGGCCCTGGCCGAATTGCAGAAGAACGGCGTGGTGCAGCTTGACGAGGAGCGCAAGGCGCAGATGGTCAGCAACCTGCTGGTGGTGCTGTGCGGCGACCGCAGCACCCAGCCGATCGTCAACGCCGGCACCTTGTACTGAGGCCCGCCCATGAGCACGACCACCCACGCCTTGATGTTGCCGGCGATCATGCTGATCAGCGCGGTGCCGACCCTGGTCGCCGCGGTCCTGGTCGCGCGCGGCAACCTGCACCTGGTCAACGGGCTCGATGCCTCGCGCCTGCGCGACCCGGCCGCGACCGCGGCGCGGCTGTCACGCCTGCTCGCGCTGATCGCCATCGCGATCCTGCTGGCCGCGCCGGGGTATTACTGGGCGGCCGGCAACGACAGCCGCACCACCGGCGTCACCGTGGCCCTGCTGATCGCCGTCAACGGCCTGGTGGTGGCGCTGATGCTGGCGGTGGCCAAGGCGCGGCGCGATTACCGCGACCGCGACGCACGGCGCAACGACACGGCGAACGGATCGCGCGACGAGCGGACCGGCCGCCGGTGAGCGAGAAGAAAGCCTACCCGCTGCGCATCAACGCCGAAGTGCTCGCCGCCGCGCAGCGCTGGGCCGACGACGAGTTGCGCTCGCTCAACGCGCAGATCGAATATGTCCTGCGCGACGCGCTGCGCAAGAGCGGCCGGCTGCCGCGCCAGGACACCCCGACGCCCGAGGACGACGCATGAGCCAATGGAAGCACCACGTCACCGAATTCACCTACCAGTTATTCGAGGCGCCGATGCGCGAACGCATCCAGCGCGAACTCGATCAGCGCGGCGAACAGGGCTGGGAACTGGTCGCGGTCGAACACGACCCGGGCATTCTCGGCACCCGCCTGTATTTCAAGCAGCCGGCATGAACCGCGCGCGCGCCGCCGGCGGCTCGCCAGCCCGGCTTGCGACCGGCACCGTGGCACGCCGCGGCCGCAGCCGTTAACCTGAGCCCATGCGCGGCCCCGGCACTGTCCTGATCAACACGCCCGAGATCGAACTGTGGCCGGGCGGCCTGCTGCGCGCGCGCAGCAACCACGACGCCCGCGCCCTGGCGCGCGCGCGACACGTGCTGCGGCGCAAGCGCGACGGCCGTTTCCTCGCCGCCGACCTGCCCGAGGGGCTGCTGCCGCTGGTCCACCGACTGATGCGCGAGGACGGCATCGACGCCGCGCTCGACGCCCTGGACAGCATCGTCGAATACCGCCGCGAAGGCCTGGTCCGCGTGCATGCGCTGCCACTGGACCGGATCGAACACCGGCTCGACGCGCTCGGCCTGGACGGCGCCGCCTACGAACAACGCACCGGCCTGACGTTGATCGCCGAACCCGACCGGCTGGCGCTGGCCGGCATCGACCGCTTCCGCCGCCCGCTGTGGCTGCACCCGGCCGCCGCGCGCGCCTGGACCCACCTGCGACAGGCCGCGCAACGCGACGGCATCGTGCTCGACGCGATCTCCGGCTACCGCAGCCACGATTACCAACTGGGCATCTTCGAACGCAAACTCGCGCGCGGCCTGGGCGTCGAGGAGATCCTCACCGTCAACGCCGCGCCGGGCTACAGCGAACACCACAGCGGTCTGGCGCTGGACATCGGCACGCCGGGCGAGCCGCCGGCGGAAGAATCGTTCGAACACACCGCGGCCTTCGCCTGGCTGCGCGAGCGCGCCGGCGGCTACGGCTATGCGATGAGTTATCCGCGCGGCAATCCGCACGGGATCGTCTACGAACCCTGGCACTGGCGCTACACGCCGGCATGAGCGCGCCGGCCTGAGCGCGATCCACGGTGCGATGCCGGCCTGAGTGCGTCGACGCGGCCGGACCGATCGGTGAATCGGCAACCCAGCGCGGCGAAGCCTGGGCTCCATGTGCCGCAGCCCGTCACTCAGCCAACGTTGTGGCACCACTGGCTACAAAACGGTACGCATCGCATGCGTACCGCCGCGGGACCAGGCGGGGTCGTCGAATCCAATCGCAATCCGATCCGCTCAAGGAACGTCGCATGAGCCCCCTCCGGTTCTGGCCGCTCGCCGCCCTGCTGTTCGCGCTGCCGTTCCTGTATTTCTTCGGCCAGTCGTGGATCGCCGACGGCCATGGCCTGTCGCAGTCGCTGTACACCGGCGCGATGAATTTCTTCTACATCGGCCTGCCGCAGGCCTTGATCGCGCTGACCTGCCTGCTCGCCAGCGTGCGCCGCACCACCACGCTGGCGTTCCTGATCCTGGCCGACGGCTTGTTCGCGACATTCACGATCTGGACCTACGGCAAGGTCGACACCTCGATCGGCTGGTTCGTGCTTTACCTGCCCGGGTCCATCGCGGTGCTGGCGCTGGCCAGCCTGCTGTGGCTGGCCTACTCGACCTCGCGCCGCCGCGCCCCCACCGCCGCCGGAGCCTGAGCCATGGCCCACGCATCTCCCCGTCACAGCGATGCACGCGTGCTCGAAGCCTGGCGCGAGAACGCCGCGCCCTGGACCCAGACCGTGCGCGCGCAGGCGATCGAAAGCCGGCGCCTGGTCACCGACCGCGCCGTCGTCGACGCCGCGTTGCGGCTGGCGCCGCGCAGCGTGCTCGACCTGGGCTGCGGCGAAGGCTGGCTGAGCCGCGCGTTGTGCCTGCACGGCATCGAGGTGCATGGCGTCGATGCGATACCCGACTTGATCGACGCCGCGCGCCGGCTGCAGGGCGACGCCCATGCAGTGCAGCCGCGTTACGACTGCCTGAGTTACGAGGCCATCGCCGAAGGCGCCCTGTGCGCACGCTACGACCTGGCGATCTGCAACTTCTCCCTGCTCGGCGACGACAGCGTGGCTGGCTTGCTGGGCGCGATGCCGGCCTTGTTGAACCCGCGCGGCCATGTGCTGATCCAGACCCTGCATCCGCCGCAAGCCTGCGGCGAAGCGCCCTACCTCGACGGCTGGCGCGACGGCAGCTGGGCCGGCTGCGACGCGGCCTTCGGCGAACCGGCGCCGTGGTATTTCCGCACCATCGGCGGCTGGGTCGCGTTGCTCGAACGCAGCGGCCTGCGATTGCGCGAATTGGCTGAGCCGGTGCATCCGGTGAGCGGGCGGCCGGTTTCGTTGATGCTGATCGCGGAGGCGGGTTAGGCGGGCGCTTGCGATTCGGATGCGCTCAATGCCTTGCAACCTGTCTCATGCATCGCGGTTGCGCTGTTATCTGAGACCAAAGCATCGGGACTGAAGCCTTTCCCAAGGAGACCTCGAAGCTGCGATGTGTTTTTCTACGAGAACACTTCACAACCCACACGCCTCTCCCGCAAGAGACTTCGCTGCCGCCCGTCTCAGGCATCAAGATTACGCGGCCACCTGAAACAAAAGCGTCGGGGCTGAAGCCCCTCCCACAAGAAACCTCGCCGCCATGAAGTCTCTTGCACAAGAGATTTTTTGCTCATGTAGTCGCTTGCGAGAAAGACTTTTTGGTTATGCAGTTTTTTTGAAAAAGGCATCGCAGCCGCGAGGTTTTTTGTGGGAGGGGCTTCAGTCCCGGCGCTGTTCGCCCAGATCGCCCCACTCGCACACCTAAAAAAAAACCGCACAACCAAAAAGTCTTTCTCGCGAGCGATCGCCCAAACAAAAAATCTCTTGTGCAGGAGACTTCATGGCGGCGAGTTTTTTTTGTGGGAGGGGCTTCAGCCCCGACGCTGTTCGCTCAGATCACCCCGCTCGCACACCACCCAACTCCTGCAAAAGCTGCTTCGACAGGCGATCCGTCAATCCTGCGAACGATTCGTCTTGACCTTGGCGACGTTCGGTCCTTCGGCATAATCAGCGATCCGCCATAAATACAAGCTGGCATAGCTGCGATACGGCCCCCAGCGCTCGCCGAGTTCGGCCAACGCCTTCGGTGCCGGCATCGCATCGAGCGTGTCGACCCGCTGCGCGCCCTTGCGGATGCCGAGGTCGTCGACCGGCAGGATGTCGGGGCGGCCGAGCCGGAACATCAGCATCATCTCCACCGTCCAGCGGCCGATGCCGCGGATCGGCACCAGCGCGGCGATGATCGCGTCATTGTCCATGCTACCCATGCGCCGCAGATCGGGAATCTCGCCGCGCGATTCGCGCGCGGCCAGATCACGCAGCGCCAGCAGCTTGTTGCCCGACACGCCGCAGCCGCGCAGGGTCGCATCGTCGCAGCGGCCCAGGGTGTCGTAATGCAATCGGCTCGCGCCGATCGCGGTTTCGACCCGGCCGACGATGGTCGAGGCGGCCTTGCCGCTGAGCTGCTGGAACAAGATCGCGCGCGCGAGCGCATCGACCGGATCGAAGGATTTGCGCCAGCGCGGATCGGTCGGGATCGGCCCGCCTTCGAGCGCGTCGACCTTCTTCATCCACGCGCCGAGCCTGCGGTCGCGCTTGCTCAGATGCGCGTAGGCGGCCTGCGCGTCGTAGCCACGAACCTGGCGCGGCATGCTCAGCGCCTCAGGGCATCGATGGCGTAGACCAGCCACGCCAAGATCATCAGACTGCCGCCATAGGGCAGCAGCCGGGTCGAGCTGCCCAGAAAATACGCGCAGGCCAGGCCGCCGGCGAACACCAGCGTGCCGATCAGCACCGCGATCAACGCGTAGCGGCCCAGGGCGCGGCGCGCCAACGGCGCCAGCGCGGCGAGCGCGATGCCGTGACCGAAGGCGTACATCGCCGCGGTCTGCAGGCGCGACTGCCCGGCCGGATCGGCCACATGCGCGGCGTAGGCCGACAAGGCAACCGCGAGCGCGGCCAGCAAGGCCCCGGCGGCGGCCAACAATCGCGACGAAAACGGCAATGGGAACAACGCGGCTCGCCCATCGCGGGCGTCGTGCGCGGGAAGGTTCATGCGTGTGAAAACCATGGGATTCGCGGAACGCCACGATAGCAGCGGGCTGCGATCTGCGCCGCATCGTCTGCGGCGCATCGATCGCGCGATCCGGGCGCCTGCATCGGCTGCGCCGCAGGCGACGCTCGCGCCTGCGCGCATCTCGCGGCACACATGGCACACGAGCACGATTCGAAACCTACCCGTCGGCCCGCGGTTTCGGGCGCTGCGCCGCATCGATCGCGATCCGGGCGCCTGCATCGTCTGCGCCGCAGGCGACGCTCGCGCCTGCGCGCATCCGGCGGCACGCATGGCTCACGACCACGATCCGAAACGCACCCGTCAGCCGGCGGTTTCGCGCGCGCAAAAAAAAACGCGCCGCGGAAAACCGCGGCGCGTCTTCGTCCGCGACACCGCCTCGGCGGCGTCGCGATATGGCGCGGCTTACTTGACCGGCCAGTACACGTCGAACTTGCCCAGCGCCGGATCGAAGCTTTCGTCGATGCCGGCCTTCCACGCTTCGTACGGACGATCCGTGGTGGTGTAGCCGCGGGTCAGCGCCCAGGCGCGGACCGCGTCGCGCACCGGCGGCAGCGCGGCGAAGTTGTGGCCGCTGCTGGAGGAGACGACGACCTTGGTCGGCGCCAGCAACTCGGCCTTGACCGGGTTGCCCGGGCCGTCGATCTTGACGTCGAGCTTGGTCGCTTCGGTGCTGGTGTCGCCGATCTTGCGCACCTGCTGGACCACGTCGAACGAGTAGGTCTCGGCGCCGAATTCGTTGGTCACGATGCGGACCGGACCGACCGCCTCGAGACCGTTGGCGGCGATGACCTTCTTGATCCATTCCATATTGGAGTGGATCTGGCCCTTGATCTTGTCGTTGTCGCGCTCGACCGCGGCGGTCACGCTGAGCACGTTCTCGGCCGGACGGTCGACGATCTTCGGCGCGCCGGCCGGATCGGATTCCGACAGCTTGGAATAGTCGTAGTTCGGCACCGTCGCGAGCAGGTTGCTCAGTCGCGCCAGGCCCATCTTGACGTCTTCGCCGACGTTGCTGCTCACGTACAGGCCCGAGTAGCGGCCCAGCAGGTCCCAACCGTAGTCGACGTCGTAGGTCTGGGTGATCTCGACGTTGCGGTTGTTCTTGCCGGTCGGCTTGAGGGTGAACTCCGAGCGCTTGTTGTCGCCGCGCTCGACGCTGGTGATCTTGTAGCCGACCAGCTTGCCCGGCTCGCTCTTGACGATTTCCCAGCTGCCGTTGCCCAGGCCGCGTTCCTTGGACGAATACTCCAGGCGGGCGCCGACGCCCTCTTCCTTGCCGACAAGCTTGAGCTCCATGTTCGGATCGCGCAGAGCCAGCGGGTTCCAATCCTTGAAGCGGCGCATGCTGTTCAAGGTGTCGAACACGATGGTCAGCTTGCGGTTGGTCTCAACCGAGTGCGACAGATGGCGGCTCGACGGCAGTGCGATGCCGACTACCAGGAACAGCACGGCGACGATCGCCAGTGAAATCAGAATCTCGATCAGACGGGTCATTCAGGTTCTCCAGGGCCGGGCCCGGATCGGGCCGGGGGCGCAGACCCACAATCGTAGCAAGATAAATCCCGGCTAGGACAGCCGTCACAGCGAAGAAAATTCGCCGGATCGCCCACTTGGACCATCGCGTCGCGAAAAGCCGGGAAATCACCGGCTTTTCACCGCCTGGCGAACGCATTCGCCACGGTACGCGGCGGCCGCGCGGATGCGGATGCGCAAATTCGGACAAGTCCGCGGGGGCCGCGAGTGCGCGGCGCGGGCACGATCGGTGCCCACAATGCGCCAGTACGCGGCTCGATGCGCGGCCGAAGCGCCGACGCGAACGCCCGGCGCGGCGCGCCGGGCCGGGAACGCTTCGATCAGACCAGTTGCAGCTCGAACGCCTTGAGCACCGCGCGGGTGCGGTCGCGCACGCCCAGCTTGGAGAGAATATTGGACACGTGGTTCTTGATCGTCCCCTCCGCCACGCCCAGCGAATTGGCGATTTCCTTGTTGGAAAAGCCGCCGGCCATCAGCCGCAGGATCTCGGTCTCGCGCTCGGTCAGCGGGTCGGGCCGGTCCAGGCTGACGAAGTCGTTGCGCATATGCTCCAGCCCCGACAGCAGGCGCTGGGTCACCGCCGGCTGGACCAGCGAACCGCCGTCGGCCACCGCCTGGATCGCGCCGACCAACTGCGCCAGCGACACGTCCTTGAGCAGATAGCCCTTGGCGCCGGCCTTGAGCCCGGCCAGCACCAGTTGGTCGTCGTCGAAGGTGGTCAGGATGATGGTCGGCGGCAGGTAGCCCGCGCGCGACAGCGCCTGCAGGGCCTCCAGGCCGGACATCACCGGCATGCGCATGTCCATCAGGACCACGTCCGGGCGGATCTGCGGAATGATCTCGACCGCGTGGCGGCCGTCGCCGGCCTCGGCCACGACCTCGATGCCCTCGGCCAGGGCGAGCAGCGAGCGCACCCCCTGCCGGACCAGGGTCTGGTCGTCGACCAGCAATACGCGGATGGGGTTGGGGATCATGCAAGCGCTCCTTCGCGGGCCATGGCGGCCGCGGTGGCGGGGAGTGTCAGCTGCAGGCAAAAGCCCGCCTCGGCCCGGGTTTCGATGAGAAGTTGGCCGCCGTACTGCTGCAACCGCTCGCGCATGCCGCGCAAGCCGTTGCCGGCGATCAGGTGATCGGCGCCGCGGCCGTCGTCGCGCGCGCTCATGACGATCTGTTCGCCGCTGCGGCGCACGTCGATCCACAAGTGCTGCGCGCCGGCATGGCGCACGGTGTTGGTGATGATCTCCTGGGTGCAGCGCAGCAGCACGTGGGCGCGCTCGGGATCGTCCAGGGTCAGGGGCGTTTCTATGTCCATGCGGATGTCCAGCGCCGGTACGTTTTCGGCCAGCGGACGCAGCGCCAGGGCCAGATCGATCGCGCCGTTCTCGCGCAATTGGCTGACCGCCTCGCGCACGTCGGTGAGCAGCAGCCTGGCCAGAGTATGCGCCTGCTGCACGTGTTCCTTGACCCGACCTTCGGACAGGTGGCCGGCGACCTCCAGGTTCAGGCTCAGCGCGGTCAGGTGGTGGCCGAGCAGATCGTGCAGTTCGCGCGAGATCCGGGTGCGCTCGTTGATCCGCGCGCTTTCGGCCAGCAGGGCGCGGGTCGCGCGCAGTTCGGCGTTGAGCCGGCGCTGGTCCTCGCGGGCCTGGGCCTGCTGCATCGCCACCAGGGAGCTGACGAACACCAGGCTGGAGAAGCCGGCATAGGCCAGCGACTGCACGATCGCGACCAGCAGCGGCTGGCCGATGGCGATCACGAACACCGGGATGATCGACAGATTGCCCAGCACCAGCCAGGCCGCGCCGACCCGCAGCGGCAGCAGCCACGGCAGCAGCCCGGCCACGACCATCAGCAAAATGCTGCCGATGCCGCTGTTGGAGTAGTAGCCGACCCCGATCGCGCAGGCGGTCAGGACCAGGACCATGGCGTAGTCGGTCGGCCCCGGCCGGCGCTGGCCCAGGCCGCGGCTGGCCCACCAGTACACCGCGCCGAAGGCCAGGTGGATCGCGACCCAGCGCAGGATCAGCAGGAAGAAGGTGTGCTCGCTGCCGCCGGGCAGGGTGGCGGCCGCTTCCGGCTCCAGCCACATGATCACCAGCCAGCACCCCGCCATGCCCCAGGTGAACAGCCCGGCGAACCGCATGAGTTGAGTAGGAGTGAGGCGAGCCAGCATGAATGCATGCTAACGGTATGGGCGGTCCCGCCGAGCCGTCCAGAAGTCATGCACTTGCCGTTCGCCCCGGGCGGACGGCCATGCGATAATCGGGACGCCGGCACGGAACGCGTGCCGGTTTTTGAATACTTGGAGCGTGGAATGTCGATCGTCGTCCGCGACGTGCGTGAGCACGAGCTGGATTCCGTCCTTGCCCTCAACAACGCCGCCGGCCCCGCGATCCTGCCGCTGGATGCGGCCCGTCTGCGTCATTTCTTCGACAGCGCCGAATATTTCCGCGTCGCCGAGCGCGACGGGACCCTGGCCGGTTTCTTGATTGGGATGGGCGCCAATACCGATCACGACAGCAGCAATTTCCGCTGGTTTCGCGATCGTCATCCGGATTTCTTCTATATCGACCGCATCGTCGTCGCCAGCCGGCGCCGCGGTGGCGGTGTCGGCCGCGCGTTCTATGCCGACGCCCAGAGCTACGCCGAGCTGCGCTATCCGCAGCTGGCCTGCGAGGTGTTCCTCGAAGGCGGCAACGATCCGGCGCTGCTGTTCCATGGCAGCTTCGGTTTCCGCGAGGTCGGCCAGCACGTGATGGAAGAAGCCGGGGTCCGCGCGGCGATGCTGATGAAGCCGCTGTGCAGCTACGCCTGGGTGCGCGAAACCTACGGCGACGCCCTGCCCGAAGCCAGCTGGCTGACCCGTCCGCGGGTGCCGGTGCAGCGCGTGCGCGACCAGGCCGCGCAGCGGCCGACCGGGACGTGCCCGTGAGCGTAGCCGTGGACTACGAACAGGCCGGCGAACTCAAGATCGGCCAAGTCGGCATCGCCAACCTGCGCATCCGCACCCTCGACGTCGAACGCCTGACCGAAGAAATGCGCAGCCGCGTGCAGCGCGCGCCGAACATGTTCGGCCGCGCCGCGGTGGTGATCGACTTCGGCGGCCTGAGCCAGACCCCGGACGCGGTCACCGCGCAAGCCTTGCTCGATGGCCTGCGCGCCGCCGGCGTGCTGCCGGTGGCGCTGGCCTACGGCACCAGCGAGACCGATCGCCTAGCGCAGGCGCTGGGCTTGCCGCTGCTGGCCAAGTTTCGCGCCTCCTACGAAAAAGCCGAGGGCGGGGCCGAGCCGGTCGCGGCGGCCGCGCCCAAGCGCGAACCGGCGCCGGCGCCTGCGGCCGCCGAACCGGCCAGAACCTCGCGCCCCGGGATTTCCGCGGCGAGCGCGGCTGCGTCCACTTCGGTCGGACTGATCCAGTCCGCCCCGGTCCGCTCGGGCCAACAGATTTACGCCGACAACCGCGACCTGACCGTGCTGACCACGGTCGGCGCCGGCGCCGAAGTCATCGCCGATGGCTCGGTGCACATCTACGGCCCGTTGCGCGGACGCGCGCTGGCCGGCGCGCAAGGCAATACCAAGGCCCGCATCTTCTGCCGCGAGTTTCATGCCGAGCTGGTCGCGATCGCGGGCCATTACAAGGTGCTCGAAGACATCCCGAAGGAACTGCGCGGCAAGGCCGTGCAGATCTGGCTGGAAGACGAACAAATCAAAATTGCGGCGCTGGATTGACGCCGCACCATTGGAGGAACGTGTTTTGACCGAAATAATTGTTGTCACTTCGGGCAAGGGTGGCGTCGGCAAGACCACCACCAGCGCCAGCCTGTCTTGCGGCCTCGCCCGTCGCGGCCACAAGGTCGCCGTGATCGATTTCGACGTCGGCCTGCGCAATCTCGACCTGATCATGGGTTGCGAACGCCGCGTGGTGTACGACTTCGTCAACGTGGTCAACGGCGAAGCCAACCTCAAGCAGGCGCTGATCAAGGACAAGCGGTTCGAGAACCTGTTCATCCTGGCCGCCTCGCAGACGCGCGACAAGGACGCGCTGACCAAGGAAGGCGTGCAGAAGGTGCTCGAGGACATCGCCGCCGAAGGCTTCGACTACATCGTCTGCGATTCGCCGGCCGGTATCGAAAAAGGCGCGTTCTTGGCGATGTACTTCGCCGATCAGGCGGTGGTCGTGGTCAACCCGGAAGTCTCGTCCGTGCGCGACTCCGACCGCATCCTGGGCCTGCTCGCGTCCAAGACCCGCCGCGCCGAGAACGGCGAGAAGGTCAAGGAGCACCTGCTGCTGACCCGCTACAGCCCCAAGCGCGTGGAAGACCAGGAGATGCTCAGCATCGGCGACGTCGAGGAAATCCTCGGCCTGAAGACCATCGGCGTGATTCCCGAATCCGGCGACGTGCTCAACGCGTCCAACAAGGGCGAGCCGGTGATCCTGGAAACCGAATCCGACGCCGCCCAGGCCTACGACGACGCCGTCGCCCGCCTGCTCGGCGACACCCGACCGATGCGCTTCACGCAAGTGGAAAAGAAGGGCTTCTTCACCAAGCTGTTCGGAGGCTGAGCTCATGGGTCTGTTCGACTTCCTGCTGGCCAAGAAACCCACCGCCAACGTCGCCAAGGAGCGTTTGCGGATCATCGTCGCGCACGAGCGCGCCGGCCGCGGCGGCGGTCCCGACTACCTGCCGATGCTGCAGCGCGAGCTGCTCGAGGTGATCCGCAAGTACGTCAACGTCGACGCCGAATCGGTCAAGGTCGATCTGATCGGCGAAGGCGACAACAAGGTGCTGGATATTTCCGTCGCCTTGCCGGAAACCCCGCACCAGGCGCAGGCCTGACGGCAAGCGGTCGGCCTCCCGACCGCTGTCCCGTATCCCCCTGTAGGAGCGGCGCAAGCCGCGACCGCGCCAGACCGACGACTGCGCAAACACGCCCTGCCTCGCATCGCCCAGGCTTTGCGCCTTTGTTCGGGCGACTATCGCAATCGGCGCACCACGCAGACCTCGCCTACGCAATCGCGCCTACCCCGCTCCCACCTGAAAAACACCCCGCACCATGCTCACCCTGTCCGACATCGCCTTCGACGACGCCGCCGCCCTGCTCGCGCGCTACGACCTGCGCCTGCAACGCGTCGGCGACGGCGAACCGATCCCCGGCAGCTTCTGGGGCGACAGCGAAGCGGGCCTGATCGGCAGCACCGTGTACGCGCGCGGCGACACGCCCGTGCATTCGCTGCTGCACGAAGCCGCGCACCTGATCGTGCTGCCGCCCGAGCGCCGCGCGCAGGTGCATACCGACGCGACCGACTCGGTCGAGGAAGAAGACGCGGTGTGCGTGCTGCAGACCCTGCTCGGCGACGCCCTGCCCGGCGCCGGCCGCGACCGCATCCTGGCCGACATGGACGAATGGGGCTACAGCTTCCGCATGGGCTCGGCGCGCGCCTACGTCGAGCAGGACGCGGAAACCTCCTGGCAATGGCTGGCCGAACACGGGCTGGTGCGGCTGCCGGAGCGGGTCCTGGCGCTTTAAGACCCAGGCGCCGCCGGCCGAATCACCGGCCTCCCGGTTCATCCCCGCGGCCGTCCGCGGGCCGCCCCAGGCGCGCACTGTAGAATCGCTGCCTCGGAACCAGCCCTCTTTTGAATCGCGCACCCTCGCCGTGCGCCGCGGACCCTATCTTTTGAATACGCCCACCCACACCGCCCCGAACGGCGCCGACGCCGCCGCGCAGACCGACAGCGCGCCGCTGCTCGATCGCGTCCGCGACGCGCTCGCCGTGCTCGAGCAGCTCAACGCCGACCGCACCATGCTCGACGCGCTGCCCGCCGACGAGCGCGCGCGCCTGCATCAGGCGATCGCCCAGGCCTTCCATCCCGAGCCCAAGGCGCGGCGCAAGCAACTCAAGCAGCAGGCGCGCGACCGTCATCAGGAAAAGCTGCGCAAGGCCGACGAACTGCTCAACCAGACCGGCATCCGCGCGCTGCGCCGCAAGCCGGTGTTCACCACGCCGAATTATTTTCCGCCGCACGCCGCCGGCCAGCACGATCCGAGCAACAACACGCCCGAGCCGATCGCCTACAGCGAATCGCCCGAGCTGCTGCATTGCTACGTGTGCAAGAAGAAATACACCCAGGTCCATCACTTCTACGACCAGATGTGCCCGACCTGCGCCGAGCTCAACTTCTTCAAGCGCACCGAAACCGCCGACCTCAGCGGCCGGGTCGCGCTGCTGACCGGCGGCCGGGTCAAGATCGGTTATCAGGCCGGATTGAAGCTGCTGCGCGCGGGCTGCGCGTTGATCGTCACCACCCGCTTCCCGCGCGATTCCGCGCTGCGCTACGCGCAGGAACCCGACTTCGCCCAGTGGGGCCATCGCCTGGAAGTGTTCGGCCTGGACCTGCGCCACACCCCGAGCGTGGAAGCGTTCTGCAGCGAACTGCTGGCGACCCGCGAACGGCTCGACTTCATCATCAACAACGCCTGCCAGACCGTGCGCCGTCCGCCTGCGTTCTACGCCCACATGATGGCCGGCGAGACCTCCGCGCTGCACGAGATGCCCGACGACGTGCGCCGCTTGGTCGGCCGCTACGAAGGCCTGCGCGCGTTCGATCTGCTGCCCGATGCCGGCGAAAGCGAAAGCAGCGCCCTGCAAGCCCAGGGCAACGTGCGTTCGCTGATCGACGCGACCGGCCTGACCCGCGCCGCCGAACTGTCGCAGGTGCCGCTGCTCGCCGACGAACTGCTCGGCCAGGCGCATCTGTTTCCCGAAGGCCGGCTGGATCAGGACCTGCAGCAGGTCGACCTGCGCGGGCGCAATTCCTGGCGCCTGCAGATGGACGAAGTGCCGTCGGTGGAGTTGCTGGAAACCCAGCTGGTCAACGCGATCGCGCCGTTCATCATCAATGCGCGGCTGAAGCCGCTGATGCTGCGCGTGCCCGAGGGCGACAGCCCGCGTCGCGACAAGCACATCGTCAACGTGTCGGCGGTCGAAGGCCAGTTCTACCGCAACTTCAAGACCACCAAGCACCCGCACACCAACATGGCCAAGGCCGCGCTCAACATGATGACGCGCACCTCGGCCGCCGATTACCACGGCGACGGCATCCACATGAACTCGGTCGATACCGGCTGGGTGACCGACGAAGATCCGGTCGAGATCGCCGCGCGCAAGGTGATCGAGGAGCGCTTCCATCCGCCGCTGGACATCGTCGACGGCGCCGCGCGCATCGTCGATCCGATCATCCACGGCATCAACACCGGCACCCACGTGTGGGGTCAGTTCCTCAAGGATTACGCGCCGACGGACTGGTGATGGCGGCGCCTTGCGCGCGGCCGTTTCATCGATAGGTCGCGGTCGCGCGCGAACCGGATGACGCAGCGGTCACCGACGCCTTCCGTGGCGCCGACGCCATTCAAACTGCGCGGAACGGATTATCCCCATAACCGGACTCCGACTTGTACTGCTGAAGCGTACTGCTTGCTTCCCTTCCCCTGATTGCGCCGTCCAGGCGCCTACTCCCACCGAGTTCCGTATCGGGTGCGCACCGGTTCGCGCTTCAGCGCGCCGCCGTGCGTTCGGCCTGCGCCTTCAGGCGCGCGGCCGGGTGACCCGTGTTCGCGACCACCGATTCGACCTCCGCTTCGCTGACCGGATCGGGCAGCGCCTTGGAGAGCGAACGGTTCGGGCCGGCGTCGGCCGGCCCATTCATCATGACCACCCCGACCACCGCCAGCGCGAGCAATGCGAACAGGGCGATACGGGTGAATGGGATTCGGGCGAACGCGGTGCGCGAGGTCGCCGGCGCTTGTTCGCGGGCCCAGCTCAGGTCGGCCGAGAACAGGCAGACCCCGCCTTCGCGCCCGCGCGACGGCAGGGCCGAGGCCAGTGTGGCGGTGTGCAGCGTGCCGTTCGCAGAACCCGTCGTATGTTTCATGCCTTACCTTTTGCAGCCAGGATCGTGTCGCGCTGAACGCGCTGACCGGAGCACTCCGATCAGGGCATCCCGCCGGGAGCCAGCTCCGCCCCGCGGCGCAGCCGATAAACGGCTGCCGTTGAACGTCACTTTTTCCGTTTTCGCGTCACAAATCAATTCCGTTTTTGTGACACCGATCGAGCCGGACCAGGCCGAGGCCGTCTCACAAACTGAACAAACGGGCGACAAAGTGCTCCGGCGTTGCGTAAAGCACATGTTAATAACGAAAATAAAACAATCTAAACGTTTTCACGTAACGAATAATTTACGAAATTTCGCGACCGCGTTCGCGGGTCACAATGCGCAATTGGCCTGAATCGGCCAAATCCGGCCTCACCCTACCCGTGCCGTAACCGTTTTCAGCCCGGCAGCTGTGCCGAGTTTGCGCAAAAGTTCCTCACTGTCGCGCCGGCATTCATCCGCCGGACGGGCGATGTCGCCGGGCCGGCCGACCCCGGCTTGCGCCGGACCGACCCGGCCTCTAGCCTTCTGGCTCGCGCGCGAAGCGCTGCACTTCTTCCGGAGAGAGCACACATGAAACATGTCCGCGCCTTGTTGGCGCTCGGCGTCGCTGCGGCCGTGATCGGCCTGAGCGGCTGCAAGAAGGAACCCGTCCCCTCCCCGAGCACCTCCACCGCTCCGGCCGCCGCGCCCGAGGGCGAGACCGCGGACCAGTTCATCGCGCGCGTCAACGACGAGTACAAGAAGATGTATCCGGAGATGACCGCCGCGCAGTGGCTGTCGTCGACCTACATCAACGACGACAGCCAGCTGCTGTCGGCCAAGGCCAACGAGCGCTACCTCACCCAGCTCAACAGCTGGATCGAGCAGTCGAAGAAATTCGAAGGCAAGCAGATGTCGCCGGCCACCGCGCGCGCGATCCAACTGCTCAAGATCGGCACCGCGATGCCGGCGCCGAAGGACCCGGCCAAGCTCGCCGAACTGACCCAGATCGCCACCCGCATGGAAGGCATGTACGGCTCGGGCAGCTATTGCAGCGGCCCTGGCGACACCGACTGCCGCCAGCTCGGCGATCTGGAAGACGTGCTGCGCAACAGCCGCGACTACGACGCCCAGCTCGACGCCTGGAAGGGCTGGCATACGATTTCCAAGCCGATGCGCAAGGACTACACGCGCTTCGTCGAACTGGTCAACGAAGGCGCGCAGAACCTGGGCTACGCCGACACCGGCGAGCTGTGGCGTTCGGGCTACGACATGAGCCCGGCCGAACTGGCCGCCGAGACCGACCGCCTGTGGGGCCAGGTCAAGCCGCTGTACGAGCAACTGCATTGCTACACCCGCTCGCGCCTGGAATCTAAGTACGGCGTCGACAAGGGCCAGACCGGCGGCGGCATGCTGCCGGCGCACCTGCTCGGCAACATGTGGCAGCAGGACTGGGGCAATCTGTGGGACGTGCTCGCGCCGTACACCGAGCAGCAGGCCGGCAGCCTCGACATCAACGGCGCGCTCGCGCGGCAGTACCAGCAGGCGCTCGATGCGCAGGAAGCCAAGTCCAGCGGCGAGCGCAGCCCGCTGGAACAGGCGCAGCTCGAAGTCGACGCCAACCTGGCCAACGCCAAGCAGATGACCGAACGCGCGCAGGACTTCTACGTCTCGCTCGGCATGCCCAAGCTGCCCGACAGCTATTGGGCCAAGACCCAGTTCATCAAGCCGCGCGACCGCGACGTGGTCTGCCACGCCAGCGCCTGGGACATGAACATGTCCGGCGACGTGCGCACCAAGATGTGCATCAAGCCGAACGAAGAAGACTTCACCACGATCTATCACGAGCTCGGCCATGTGTATTACTACCTGGCCTACAACAAGCAGCCGCCGCTGTTCCAGACCGGCGCGCACGACGGTTTCCACGAAGCCATCGGCGACACCATCGTGCTGGCGATGACGCCCAAGTACCTGCAGTCGATCGGCATGGTCGGCAATCAGCAGCAGAGCAACGAGGCGCTGATCAACGCGCAGATGCGCATGGCGCTGGCGAAAGTCTCGTTCCTGCCGTTCGGCCTGATGATCGACCGCTGGCGCTGGGGCGTGTTCGACGGCTCGATCAAGCCCGATGCGTACAACAAGGCGTGGTGGGAACTGAAGGCCAAGTACCAGGGCGTGGCGCCGGTGCAGGCGCGCGGCGAGGAATTCTTCGATGCCGGCGCGAAGTACCACGTGCCGGGCAACACGCCGTATACGCGTTACTTCCTCTCGCACATCCTGCAGTTCCAGTTCTACAAGTCGCTTTGCGACGCGGCCGGCTACAAGGGCCCGCTGTACGAATGCAGCTTCTACGGCAACAAGGCCGCGGGCGCGAAGTTCGAGGCGATGCTGAGCAAGGGCGCGAGCCAGCCGTGGCAGCAGACAATGAAGGAACTGACCGGCGGCGAGAAGATGGACGCCTCGGCGGTGCTGGAATACTTCGCGCCGCTGCAGACCTGGCTCAAGCAGCAGAACGAAGGCAAGAGCTGCGGCTGGCAGGCCGCGGGCGCTGCGGCGCCGGTGTCGCCGGCTAAGCCGGCGGTGAAGACCGATGCGAAGGCGAAGCCTGCGCAGGGTTGAGCCGCGCGGGGCGGCGATCGGTCGGGCTTGAGGGCTCGTCGATCGCTGCACGCGATATTGAAGTGATGCAGACAGGCCGGCTTATGCCGGCTTGTTTGTTTTTGGGGTTTGGGGTTTGGGGGTTTGGGCTGACTGTAGGCAATGACGCTGCTTCGGGCGGGTGAGAGCAAATCCCCCCTGCCCCCCTTTTTCAAAGGGGGGAGCTTCGATGAAGTAACGGGATCGTTGGAGTTTCTGTTTGATCGCGATTTTTTAGCCACCGCGAGGCGTGGTTGTGACGTGGGAAGAACGGGAAGAAGGAAGAAGGTGTGAGGAGTGAGGAGTGAGGAGTGAACGTATCGAAACGCAGATCGCGCACTCTTTCGTATTCACCGGTAACAGCCCCCCTTCCTCGCATCAGCGATCGAAGCGCCGTTCATCACGCCCTCCCTACGAACTGACATGGCGAGTTCCCCCCTTTGCAAAAGGGGGGCCAGGGGGGATTTGCTTTTTTGCTTTTTTGCTTTTCGCCCTGCCCTCCGCCTTCACTCCTCAGCTGTCACCTCCAACCTTTCACTCAGCCCATCGCGAAACCCCTGATCCGATCCATCTCCCCCGCCTGATCGGGACTGGCGCGAGCCGTCGCGTGCCCCGATCATCGCTGCGGACCAAGCAACGGAATCGCCGCATGATCGCCCCGCACCGCCGCCACGCCCTCGCGCCGAGCCTGCTCGCTCTCGCCCTCGCCTGCACCGCCACGACCGCCCAGGCCGCCGGCGAATCCGCCGACCTGCTGATCCGCCATGCCGTGGTGATCGACGTGACCAGCGGCAAGACCCGCGCGAACCAGACCATCGCGGTCAAGGACGCGCGCATCCTGGCCATCGTCGACGACGCCAAGGCCAAGCGCTTCGAGGCCGCGCGCAGCATCGACGCGCAAGGCAAGTACGCGATCCCCGCGCTGTGGGACATGCACGTGCATTTCGGCGGCGGCGACAAGCTGATCGAAGAGAACAAGAACCTGCTGCCGCTGTATGTCGCTCACGGCATCGCCGCGGTGCGCGACGCCGCCGGCGATCTGAGCCCGAGCGTGTTCGAATGGCGCGACGCGATCAACGCCGGCTCGCTCGACGGCCCGACCATCTTCACCTCCGGTCCGAAGCTGGAAGGCTACAAGTCGATCTGGCCGGGCGATATCGAAGTCGGCAGCCACGAGGAGATCAGCAAGGCGCTGGACCAGTTGCAGGGCTGGAAGGTCGACTTCGTCAAGATCACCGACAACACCTTGTCGCCCGAGTTGTTCATGGACGCGCTCAAGCAGGCGCATGCGCGCGGCCTGCGGGTGTCGGCGCACGTTCCGTTTTCGCTCACCATCGACGAGGTCAGCGCGGCCGGGCTGAGTTCGATCGAACACATCGACTACGCCTACAAGGCCGGCTCCCCGCAGGAAGCGCAGATCGGCGCGATGGTCCGGCGCGGCGAGATCGACAGCAAGGAAGGCTGGAACCGCATTCAATCCAGCTTCGACGAACGCACCGCGCGCGCCGCCTACAAGCGCCTGGCGCGGCGCGGCACCGCGGTCACGCCGACCCTCAACGGCAGCTTCGTGACCACCTATCTGGATCGCAACGATCATCGCGGCGACGACTATCTCAAGTACATCGGTCCGGGCCTGCAGGCGACCTACGCCTGGCGGGTGGAGCGCGCGGCCAAGGACGACGCGGCCGCGATCGAACGCCGCCATCAGCGCTACGAGCGCGACGCCGCGATCCTGCCCTTGCTGCAACGCTCGGGCGTGACCTTGCTGGCCGGCACTGACGCGGGCTTTCTCAATTCCTTCAACTACCCCGGCGTGGGGCTGCACGATGAGATGCAGCGCTTCGTCGAGAGCGGCCTGACCCCGTTGCAGACCTTGCAGGCGGCGACGATCAACGGCGCACGTTTCCTCGGCCAGGAAAAACTGCACGGCACGCTCACTGCCGGCAAGGCCGCCGACATCCTGCTGCTCGACGCCGATCCGTTGCGCGACATCGGCGCGACCCGCCGCATCGATACGTTCGTGCTGCGCGGCGAGGTGTATGACCGCAAAGCGCTGGATGGGATGCTGGAGGAGGTTCGCAAACGCGTGGCGGCGCAAAAGGCGGAGTAAGAACCGCATTTCTCCGCTGTCTCGAAACTGCTTTTGCTGTTCCCCCCTTTGAAAAAGGTGGGCAGGGGGGATTTGCTTTTAGCCCACGCTGCCGAAGTTCTCTGAAGCAGCGTCTGCGGAAAAAGCGAAAGCAACGCCACAACGACAGCAAAGCAAAAGCAAATCCCCCCTGCCCCCCTTTTTCAAAGGGGGGGAAAGCACGGGGCGGCAGAGGGAAGCGGCGTCCCTGGAGCCTATCGCCCCAACCTCACTTCCGAAACTTCTGCGGCGTCGTCCCGCTGAACTGCTGGAACATCGCGATGAACGCCGACACGCTCGCGTAACCCATCTGCGCCGCCACCTGCTGCACGCTGCGGCCCTGCTCCAGCAGCGGGACCGATTGCTGGAAGCGCAAGCGCTGCCGCCACTGGCTGAAGGACATGCCCAGTTCGTCGCGGCAACGGCGGCTCAAGGTGCGCTCGGTGGTGTGTACGCGCTGCGCCCATTGCTCCAAGGTGGTGTTGTCGCCGGGCGCGTGCTGCAAGGCGTCGAGGATCGGCGCGAGCAGGCGGTCTTCGCTTTGCGGCACGAACCGTTGCAGCATCGGCGTGGCCAGCAGCTTGTCGATCAGCACCCGCGCCAGGCGCCGGTCACCCGGCGTCTGCGGGATCTCGATCCCGCGATCGAACAAGTCCTCCACCCCGGCGATGAACAAGGCATGCAGGCGCACGATGCCCGGCGCCTTGGGCAACTGCGGCGTGTAGCGCTCGGCGACGTTGATCAGCCGGCATTTCACCTCGCGCCGGTTGTGCGAGGTGTGGTCCATGCGCGGCGGAATCCACACCGCATACCCCGGCGGCGCGAAGAACGGCTGGCCTTCGACCACGAACGCCATGCTGCCGGATTCGACGAACGCCAGCTGACCCCAGGGATGTTGATGCAAGGCGCTCTCGGTATCGACCGCCAGCGCTTCGTAGCGCAGCAGCAGCGGGCCGGGCAACGAGCGATACGGATAGTGGAACTGGCGGCTGCGACGCATCTTGTCCGGGCCCCGTCATGGCCTGTCTGGTTATCGGCATCTGCCGATTACCCGACATTCTAGAATGAGCAGCCCCATGTTGTAACGGCTGCTCAAGCCAGGACATCCCCCATGCACCTGCTCCTGCCGATCCTCGCCACGCTGATCTGGGCCGGCAACACTATCGTCAGCAAACTCTCGGCCGGCGCGATCGACCCGGCGGCGATCTCGTTCTACCGATGGCTGGTCGCCCTGCTCGCCCTGACCCCGTTCCTGCTGCCGCGGGTCTGGAAGCTGCGCGCCCAGGTGCGTCCGTACTGGCGCAAGCTGGTGGTGCTGTCGGCACTGGGCATGGTGATGTACCAGTCGCTGGCCTATTTCGCCGCGCACAGCGTCAGCGCGATGTCGATGGGCTTGATCGTCGCGGCGATCCCGCCGATGACGATGCTGATCGGCATGGTCGTGCTCAAGACCCGGCCCTCGCCGGGCATGCTGATCGGCGCGCTGATCTCGTTCGCCGGCCTGAGCTGGCTGCTCAGCGGCGGACATCCGGCGCGACTGCTGCAACAGGGCCTGGGCCGCGGCGAATGGATGATGCTGCTGGCGGCGTGCTCGTATGCCCTGTACGGCGTGCTGGTCAAGCGCTGGGCGCTGCCGATTCCCAACGGCGAATCGCTGTACCTGCAGATCGTCTGCGGCACGGTGCTGTTGCTGCCCGGTTTCCTGCTGGCGCCGTCGGTGGCGCTGACCGCGCACAACCTGCCACTGGTGCTGTACGCCGGGCTGCTCGCTTCGACCCTGGCGCCTTGGTTCTGGATGCACGGGCTGCTGCGCCTGGGCGCGGACAAGACCGCGGTGCTGATGAACCTCACGCCGGTGTTCACCGCGGTGTTGGCGGTGCTGTTGCTCGGCGAGCCGTTGCAGGCGTATCACTGGATCGGCGGGGTGTTGACGCTGCTCGGCGTGGCGGTGGCGCAGGTGTTGCGGCACCGGCCGGTGGCGGTCTTGCGTTCGCAGGAATGCGCGGGTTGAGGGAGTTGGGTGGGCGATCGGCGGGGTGATGCATCGCCGTGGTTGTGGCTCGCCGTGGTTGTGGCTCGCCATGGTTGTGGTTCGTCGTGGTTGGCGTGATCGTGTGGTGGTGGCGGACGCTTCGTCGTGGTCGTGGTGGCGCGGTCGCGGCTTGCGCCGCTCCTACAGGGGGCTTGGCGTTGTGGCGCGGCTATCGGAGGTTTAAAGCGGGAGCGGCGGCGCGATCGATGACGATTGTCAGGCCGCCAGCGCATCGCCCTCGCCAATGTGAGCCGCGTCAAGTTCGGCGTCTGCGCGCGCTGCTAGGGTCGTGGCATGTCGACGCCACCCGACTGCAATCGTCCACGACCGCGTTACCCGCGCCGTCGGCTGCGAACCGCGGCTGGCGTCGCGTCGGCGCCCGTCGGCGCCGGCCAAGCCGGTGCTCGCGGCCATCGCCCGCCCTCGGTACGGCGACAGCTTCTTCCGAATCGCGCGGCGCGCCCGCTCGTCGCCAGGACGGCGCGCGTTTCGATGAAATCCTCGGTCCGCATGCCCCGGACCGTCCCTTGTTTCGCTATTGCTGCGGCCGATCCCCCTCTGCCGCCAGCGTCTGCCGGCCGCGGGGGGTGGCCCCCGGCCGGCTTTTTTTATTCCGCCTCGCTTGCCCGGGCGTGACCGGGCCGACTTGATCGGACCGACTTGGCCGTGCCGACCTGACCTCGACGACGGCGCCGCGATCCGCCGCTGCCACGAACGGGCTTCGAAGGCGCCAGGGCAATCGACGCAAAACGGCGCCGATACCGGCCAAGCCTGCGATCAAGCAGACGTGCCGAGCCGTCTCGCACACTATTTCATCGATAGAACCACACGAATGGCGACAGGTTTGTTAGTTTGCGTGAGGCAACACCCGCCTGCCTGACGCCGTGATGGGGTGCGACGTCGTCGGCGGCGGCCTGCCGCCTGCCACGTCCGGTTCGCCGCAACCGGTCGCCGCACAGGATGGGGATGCATGACGGGGATGCATGAAACCTGGTGCTCGCCGGAACCGAACGCGAACGACCTTTCTTTAACGCGAGTGTGCATTGCGATGCCCCAACGCATCGACCGGATCAAGAACCTGGCGGCGGTATCGCAGTTCCGCATCGGCGCGCTGCTGGTGCAGCCCGACCGCCTGGCGATCGTGCGCGACGGCGTCACCACCGCGCTGGAACCGCGGATGATGGAAGTGCTGATCGCGCTGGCCGAGCGCGCCGGCGAAGTCATCAGCGCCGAGCAGTTGCTGATCGAAATCTGGCGCGGCACCTTCTACGGCGACAACCCGGTCCACAAGACCATCGCCCAGCTGCGCCGTCGCCTGGGCGACAGCAGCCGCGAACCGGACTACATCGAAACCATCCGCAAGCGTGGCTACCGGCTGGTCGCGCGAGTGACCTTTCCCGACGATTACCGCAGCGGCCTGCCGCGCGCGGCGGCGTGGACCCAGGGCAGCCCGTATGTCGGCCTTCGCTCGTTCGATCAGGCCCATGCCGGCGTGTTCTTCGGCCGCAGCCGCGCCACCGCCGAACTGCTGGCGACCCTGCGCGAACAACTCGACAGCCAGCGCCGCTTCGTCCTGGTGTCGGGCGCGAGCGGTTGCGGCAAGACCTCGCTGCTGCGCGCGGCGGTGATGCCGCTGCTGCAACAAGACGGCGGCTTCGACGGACTGCATGCGCTGACCAGCGCCTACTTCGACCTGGGCGCCTGCCGCGGCGGCGACCTGCTCGCGCGGCTCGCCCAGACCCTGTGCGACTGGTCGCTGGACGGCCGCCCGCTGTACCTGCCCGGCGAGGCCGAAATCCTCGCCAACCAACTGCGCGACACCCCGGCCGCGGTGCATGCGCGCATCGACGATGCGTTCGCGCGCCGCACCGCGCACCTGGCCGAACGCGCGCATCTGCTGCTGGTGGTCGACCACGCCGAGGCCGCGGTCGCCGCGCCGGGCATCGATGCGCGCGACCGCGCCGAGTTCGGCGCCGCGCTCACCGCGCTGTGCGCCTCGCCGCGCGTGGCGGTGATCGCGATCACCCGCAGCGACTTCTACCCGCGCCTGATCGAAAGCGTGCCCGGCCTGGCCGAACTCAAGGCCGGCGACGGCCACATCGACCTGCTCACTCCGCGCGAAGGCGAGATCGGCCAGATCATCCGCGCGCCCGCGGCGCTGGCCGGATTGAGTTTCGGCGAAGACCCGGAAAGCTCGCTGCGCCTGGACGACCTGCTGCGCGACGCCGCCGCCCAGCATCCCGATTCGCTGCCGCTGCTGCAGCACACCCTGCAGGCGCTGTACGAACGTCAGGACGAAGGCGGCGTGCTCAGCGTCAGCACCTACCGCGAGCTCGGCGGCCTGGAAGGCGCGCTCGCGCATCGCGCCGAACAGGTCTTCGCGGCGCTGCCGGCGAGCGCGCAGGCCAGCCTGGAACGGGTGCTCGCGGCGCTGATCGTGCTGCGTCCCGACAGCGACGCGGTCACCGGCCGGCGCGTGCTGTGGTCGACCCTGGACGACGCGGCCGCGCGCGAACTGGCCGAAGCCTTCGTGCGCGCGCGCCTGTTCGTCGGCGAACTCAGCGGCGGCGAACCGGGTTTCGGCGTCGCCCACGAAGCGCTGCTGCGGCAATGGCCGCGCGCGCGCGAATGGGCCAGCGAGAACCGGCAACTGCTGCAGGCGCGCGAACGCCTGCAACGCGCGACCCGGCGCTGGGCGCTGGAAGGCCGCCGCGCCGATCACCTGCTCAACCCGGGCCGGCCGCTGGCCGAAGCGCGCGAGGCCGCGCGTCGCCTGCCCGACGATCTGGGCGAAGACGACCGCCAGTTCCTGCAGGCCTCCGAGCGCCAGCAGCGGCGCAAGCAATGGCTGCGGGTCAGCGCGATCGCCGGCCTGTGCGTGTTGACCCTCGCCGCGACCGGCCTGGGCCTGCAAGCCTGGCAGGCGCGGCGCGAAGCCGAGCAACGCCGCGATCAGGCCCAGCAACTGGTCGGTTTCATGCTCGGCGACCTGGCCGAACAACTGCGTCCGATCGGCAACCTGAAACTGCTCGACAGCGTCGGCAGCCAGGCCCTGACCTACCTGGAGCGCATGCCGGAAACCGAAATGCAGCCGCGCGAACTGGTCAGCCACGCGCGCGCACTGCGCACGGTCGGCGAAGTGCTGATGAACCAGGCGCGTTTCGACGAAGCGCATGCCGCGTTCGAACGCGCCGACGACGCGGCGCGGCGCGCGCTGGCCGGCGCGCCCGATTCGCTCGATGCATTGGCCGAGACCGGCACCACCGCGTACTGGCTGGGCTATTACGCTTATCAGCAGAATCAGTACGATCCGGCGGAAAAACATTGGCGGGCGTACTTGCGCGCCAGCGAAGGCCTGGTCGCGCGCGCGCCGAAGGACCCGCGCTGGCAACTGGAGCTGTCGTACGCGCTCAACAATCTGGGCACGCTCGCGTTCGTGCGCCTGCGCAGCGACGAAGCGGCCGAGTTGTTCGCGCGCTCGGTCGCGATCAAGCGCGCCCTGCTCGCGGCCAAGCCGGCCGACAAATCGCTGCGCTACGAGCTGGTCGACAGCCTGTCGTGGCTGAGCAGCGCGCAGGACGCACGCGGCCAACTGGCCGACGCCGCCAAGGGTTACGCCGCGCAAACCGCGATGCTGCGCGAACTGGTCGCCAGCGAACCCGAAGCCGACGCATGGCGGCGCAAGCTGGCGACCTCGCTGCTGCGCAGTTCGGTGCTCGCGCTCGATCGCGGCCTGGCCGACGATGCCGAAAACGAAATCGCCGAAGCGATCCGCCTGCTCGGCGCGCTGGTCGAACAACAACCCGACAATCGCGACTGGCGCCGCAACCTCGGCCATGCCTACGCGCATGCCGGCTGGGTCGCGCACCTGCGCGGCGCGCCCGCGCTGGCCGACGAGCGCCTGCGCCGCGCGCAGCAGGTGCTCGCGCCGCTGTTGCAGCAGACCGAACCGCTGCCGGACTGGCGCGTGCTCGACCTGATGGTGCGGCTGCGCATGGACCAGGTCGCCTCGGCGCCGCCGCAGGCCGCGATCGATCGCCTGGTCGCCGACCTCGACGCGCTGCACCGGCAAACGCCGGACGACCCGCCGATCGTGTCGATGCTCGCGCGCAGCCTGGTCTGGCGCGGCGAACGCTACCAGCGCGCCGGCGACGACGCGCGCGCGCGCGCCGACTGGAACCGGGTGCGCGAACTGCTCGCCAAGCGCGTGACCGACAGCCGCGACCGCAATCTGCTCGAAGCCTGGGTGCGCACCCAGGTCCACCTGGGCACGCGCGCGCAAGCGTCCACCCAGATCGCCTGGCTGCAACGCGCCGGCTACCGCCATCCCGGCTTCGTCGAGTTCTACTAAGCGTCCGCGAAGCCGCTCCGCAGCAACCCCAATCACCAGGAAACCGCTCATGGCCAGCAAGAAAGACAGCAAGAAATCCGCCGCCGCGCCGGAAAAACAGAAGAAGTCGAGCAAGAAGGGCGATCCGGCGCCGATCGAGATCGAACTGACCGTCGCCTACGTCGGCTTCGGCGGCAACGCCGGACTCGGCCAGTACTTCTACAGCTTCGCGCCGGACGTGGTCACGGTGCAGGGCGCCGGCCCGGTGGTGATCACCTACAAGTTCGAGGCGCAGGTACCGCAGCGCTTCCAGATCATCAGCGTGCTCAACTCCGACGCCTTCAAGCAGATCCACAAGGTCCGCGTGGCCGAGGACGGCCGCAGCGTGAGCATGCACAACCGCAACACCGTGCAGACCCTGATCTTCTTCACCGTGCTGGTGCGCGATGAGGAGAGCAACGACCTGCGGGTGATCTCCTGCGATCCGCAGGTCGGCAACGACCCGCGCACGGTGCCGCCGGGCAACATCAAGAAGCGCGGCTGATCCCAAGCCAAAGCGAATGGCGCAGGCGGCCCGTGACCGTCTGCGCCTTCGTGCCGAGCCGTGAGCGCGGCGCCTGCAAGTCGCGGACGCCGGTGCGCGACTTCAGCCGGACAAGCACCCGGCCCTGTTGCCTGCAAAACCCGGTCGCAGCCGACTTGGCTCGATGAGATCCGGCGCTACCCTGCGATCCGATCGGAAAGCGTCGGGGCTGAAGCCCCTCCCACAAAAGACCTCGCGCCTGCGCACCGCGCCGCAGCGAACCGCAGCTAGCCGCGGCAAACCGCAGCGCGCAGCACACCGCAGAGCGTGCGGTGTGCTGCGGCCCGCCGTGCGCGGCTGGGTCATGCTTGCTCCGGCAAGCACCCAGCCGATCCGTGGCCACGCAATCTTTTGTGGGAGGGGCTTTCAGCCCCGACGCGGTTCGCTCCGACGATTCGCAGCTCCAACCGATCCGCACCGTCATTGCCGGCATCCGCAACGCCCGCTCACCCGCCGCAGCCGCGCTCGGCAGCCGCGATCGGCGCGGTCAACCGATCGATGCCGTTACTTCTTGATCGTGCAGAACGAGCCGAAGCTGTCGTGGGTGTAATAGCGCTGGGTGATCGGCCGGCCCTTGGCGCTCTCCTGGACCAGATAGACCAGCCCCTGCGGCGAACCCAGCAGGGCCGGCGCGGCGCGCCAGTACTTCGGGCCGATCGGGCCGAGCGGCGGCAGCAGGCCCTTGTCGTTCTCGTAGACCCGCGCGTTCAACTTCAGCTTCTCGCAGGCGACGGTCGGGTTCTCGGCCCTGGCGCAGCTGTCGAACGACTGGATCATCTTGGCCACGTCCTTGGGCAGCGACTTGCAGGCCGGCGGCGCGGCGGCCAGGGCCGGCGAGACGGCGAGGACCAGCGCGGCGGACAGCGACCACTTCACGAGTTTGGCGTTCATGACGTTCTCCTGGGTTGTGCATTGGACGCGACCGCACCGGGCGTCCCGATGCACCTGCCTCGCGCTGCGGCGATCGCCGCACGCTCACCCTGCGCGCGCGCCCACCCGCCCCGCCTTACCGCAACCTGACGGTCGTCGCCGGCCGCGATCGCGCCCGCTCGCGCCCGTCGCCGACGGTGACCGGAGGTAGTGAATCGGTGAGCCGCGCGCGCATTCGGCGCCCCGCGCCGCCCGAAACCGGCCTTCGCGAACCTGACGAAGCCGGCACCAACTCATTGATCGATAAAGGAAAACTGCTCCGTAAGGTTGCCGTAAGGCAGGCGCGCGAGGCGATCGCCAACCTGCGCGGCATCCGGACCGCGGGTGCCACGGCCGGAGACCGACACGCCGGCCGGCGTGCGGGGCCCGGGCACCACGCGCCGATCCGGCGATGCAGTCAGGAGTACCGTCATGTCCGATTCCGAGTATCCCTACCCCTGCGCCAGCGACACCGAGGATTCGCAGGACGACGTGGGTCCGCTCTCGCAATTCCGCCATGGCGCGCAGGACCGGCGCCTGCTCGAAGTCGCCCGCCTCGACGCCGGCATCATCGCCGCCAACAGCGACTTCGACGACAAGCCCTGGGGCCTGCTGTACCGCGCCCTGATCGATTCGATCGGGCTGTCGCCCGACGACTTCCAGCTGATGTACCCGTCGGTGCCGTGGGACTGGCCGCGCACCCAGGCCGGCTTCATCGCCGCGGCCCATTACGATTTCTGCTCGACCGCGCCGCAATGGAGCGCGATCGGCGCCTACGTGTCCAGCGGCGACGCGGTCCACCAGGCCTACCAGCAATTCCTCAACGTGATCCCGGCCCAGACCGACTACCGCAGCCTGCGCCAGCACCTGCATGACGCCGACGACGCGCTGGTGGTGGCGACCAATCACTACACCCTGGCCACCACCTCGGCCGCCTCGGCCTACGCCAATCAGGTCGACGATCACCGCCCGAGCTTCACCGAGTGGCTCGGCAGCCGCGGCGGCGCCGGCTATCAGACCCGCATCGTCGCGGCCGAAGTGGCGATGAACCAGGCGCAGAGCCATTACTCCGCGCTGGTCGCGCAGTGCGAATCGCCCGAACTCGGCCAGGCCCAGCTGCGCTGCAGCGACGAGGCGCACCAGGTCCGCTTCGCCGACCTCAACTTGATCAAGCTGCCGAAGGTCCACGACTGGAAGGTCGAACAGGACGCGGCGGACTGGGTCGCGAAGGTCCAGGCCGGCAATGGCCCCAGCGGCGTGACCCTGGGTTTCAGCAATCGCGAAGCGCCCTACGATTTCGGCCAGACCTGGGCCGGCCGCCGCAGCCGCATCCGCCAGCTGTTCTGGCAGGTACGCATCAACGGCCGCTGGGAGCGCATCGACGAATTCGAATTCGACAACAAGCTCGAGCTGTCGCTGGACTTCCAGGCCGTCGACCGCATCGGCATCCGCCCGGGCGGCTGGTACGACGGCGAATTCGCCCGCGGCATGATCGACGGCCCCTTCATCCACGGCTACAGCCCGTTCGGCGGCGACACCGTGGAGACGCGCGGCCAGCCGGTGTTCGGCGAGAAGGGCTTCTTCGGCCTGATCAAGAACGGCATGTGCGTGGGCTACAAGCCCTCATTCGCGATCCGCACCACCACCTCGACCTTCCGCCGATTCGCCGACCCGTTCCGCGCCGCCACCGGGCTGCGGATCGGACCGTTCACCTTCGAAGCCGAAGGCGGCAGCCTCGCCGCCGGCTGGAAAGCCGACCCGGCGACCCAGACCTTCACCGGCACCACCAGCAGCGAACGCGCTTTGATCATCGGCGCGACCGTGTCGGAGCTGCCGAACGGGCCGGTGTAAACCGACACCCGGGTGGCGCGTTCGGAAAGGACCCGAACTCGTACCACCTCGTTTCAGCGGTCCGGCCGATGCGTGTCCAGGGGACCTCCACGCGCATCGGCCGGAGTTCGCTCTGTATTCCAAGTCGAGCCCAGTGCGGCCGGCAACGCGCCTGGCTCGAGCAGGCGCGGCCCAGGCAGGCGCCACTCAAGCGGACTCGGCTCAAGCACGCCCAGCCCGACACGCTCAGTTCAAGCGCACCACGCCGTCGCAGTAATGACCCAGGCAATCACCGCGCGCGGTGTCGAGCACCAGCGCATTGCCGGGGTCGCCGCTGGGCCGCTCGACCCGTTCGGGCACCACGAACACCATCGGGCTCGTCTCGGCCATGCCCTTGGGCCACTTGAAGCTGCGCACCACGCGATAGCGCGGCAAGCCCGCCAGCATGCGCTCGGCGTCGGGCGCGAAACTCGCCGCCTGCGCGCGCGCCGCATCGGTCCACGCCTGCAGGTCGGCCGTGCCGGCGACTTTCAACGCGCCGCTGCGCCACGCCCATTCGATCCGGTCGATCGCACCGGCGCGCGAAACGCCGCGCTTCGCGTCGGCCTTCTTCGCCGCCGCCGCGGCCGTGCGCGTGGCCTGTCCGCCGGCCATCGGAAACGGCAAGCGCGCGACCTCCTGGATATCGCGCGGCACCGACAGATTGCGCAGGTCCATCGCGGTCGCGCGAGCGCGCGCTTCCAGCACCTCGAAGCGCAGCCGCCCCGGCGCGCCGGCCGCATCGGCGGCCGCCTCGATGGAGGCGAGCACGCTCTTCGCACCGCTCGCGTCGAACCGCTGGTCGGCCTCGATGGTCAACGCGCCCTGGGCCAGGTCCGGATCGTCGTACAGCCAGGTCCAGGCCAGCCCGCGCCAGGCGCCGTCGAACGACGGATTCATGCGCAAGGCATCGATGAACATCGCCCGCGCCGCGGCGCTGGCCTCGCGCAGATTGTCGGCTTGCTCAGGCGCGCCGTCGGCATCGCGCTGGACCTGGCGCATGTAGGCGCGCAAGCGCCATGCGCCGAGCTCGCGCGCGGCCATCGCCGAATTCGGATCGGCGCTGCGCGCGGCCTGCAGATAGCGTTCGGCCGGAACCTTTTCTCCCACCGGCCGCATCGCGACCGCCGCCTGCGCGACGCGCCGGTAACGCTGCATCGCGGTTTCGTAGCGCGCGCCGTCGGCGTCGGCCGGCGCGCGCTCCTTGCGCAGTTCGCCGAGCATCGCCAATTGCTGGCGAAAGAACGGATCGCCGCCGGCCGCGCTGCGCGCCGCGCCGCGCACCAGCCGTTCGGCCAGCGCGTCGTAGTCGGCCGCGGGCAGCGGCGGCGGCGGTTCGCCCCACTTCGCCGGCGCGGTGTTCGGCGCGTTCGCGGCGCGGCTCGTGCGCGACGGCGTCGATGTCGATGTCGATGTCGATGTCGGTTGACTGCGAGCGGGCGCCGCGCGTTCGGCGCGCTGCGGCGGCGAGCCGCGCGATGCCGGATAGGTCGCCGCCAGATACACCGCCAGTATCGTGGCCGCGATCATCGCGCGCTTGGTCAGATCGTCGTCGCCGTCCTCGCGTGCGCGCCACAGCACCGCGATCGTGCAGACCGCGCCGCCGACGGTCAGCGCGCCGCGGAACCAGCGCTCGCTCGGGCTGTGGCGCGAAGTCGAGACCAGGTAGCCGATGAAATCCATCAGCCACATCGGCATCGACATCAGCCACCCGGTCAGCGGCGCCAGGAAGATCACCACGAAGAACAGCAGCACCATCACCTTGATCAAGGCGAAGCGGGTCGGCGGCGAACGCAGCGGATGCCAGCGCGGAGGGCGGCCCTGCCAGCTCATCGGTTCTTGATCATCCGCGGCAGCACCACCAGGAACACGTAGCAGAACACCACGAAGCCGATGCCCATCAAGGTCAGCAGGATCTGGTTCATCCAGCCGTCCAGCGGCGAGGTGGCGGTGCTGCGCAGGCTGGCGTAATAGCCCTGCAGCAGATACGACAGCGCGGCGAACACCAGCGGCACCACCAGGATCATCGCCGCGCGCGCGGTCGCGACCAACCGCGAGGTCTGGATCCGGTAACCGCGCGCAGTCGAAGCGGCCGACGGCATTTGTTGCTGCGGCACCGAAGGCGGCAACGACGTCCGTGCGCCGAAGCGACGCGGCGCAGGTTGCGGCCGCGGCTGCGTCGCCTGCACCGTCGTGCGCATCACCGTCGCCCAGGCGCGCGGCATATCCTGCGGCTGGGTGGCCGGACGCGGCTTGGCCTTGCGCGCGGTCTTGCTGAGCAGGTCCAGGCGGATGCACGAAGCGCAGGGCTGACCGGCGTAATGCTGGTGCTCGCGATTGCGCGCGCACACCACCAGCCGCCCGCTCGAGGGCTGCGCATACGCGCGCAGCGCATCGCGCCATTCCGACGAGGGCGGACGCGCCGACGGCGTGTCGCCGAACGCGCGATCGAACAGGCCGCGCAGTTCCTGCGGCATGCTCGCGTGCGCGCTGACCGGACTGGGCGCCATGACCCGGTTCGCGCGCAGCCCGTAGGCATAGCAGCGTTCGCGGATGCGCCCGGGGATATCGGTCGGCACGCGATCCGACGACGGCTTGCCGCTGTAGGGATGGATGCCGAAGTTCAGCAACTGGAAGATCACCACCGCCAGGGCGAATCGGTCCTGGGTTTCCTCGCCGGCTTCGTCGAGCTTGTGCGCCTGGTACTCCGGCGCCAGGTAATCGGGCGTGTACTGCGGCGCCGAATAACGCCGGCCGCGGCCCTGGATGCTGAAACCGTCGCAGTCGAGCAGCGCGATGTACAGCGACGCGCGATAGAAGCGCAGGTTGACCGGCTTGAGATCGACCACGCAGTGATGCTGCTGATGCAGCGCCGCGAGCACCGCGGCGAGATTGGCCGCAAGCGTGATCTTGTGGCCCAGCCCGACCGGCAACCCGGCCGCGCGCGCCTGGCGTTCCTGCAGCACCTGTTCGAGTTCGGAGGTGGAGTCCACGTCCAGCGCCGGCATGGTGAAACCGGCGAACTTGCCGCGCTCGTCGCGCACCACCGCGTCGGGCCAGGCGATCTGCACGTAGCGCTTGCCGCCTTCGATCTGGTCGGGCAAATGCGGACGCAGGTCGAGCATGGCCTCGATGCGATCGGTGTAGCTCGGCGGATCGACCCGGGCGTGATAGATCTTCGCCACCGCGTTGGGATCGTCCGGCAACAGATACACGCTGCCGGCGCCGCCGCTCTTGATCAGATTGCCCAGGCGCGAGCGGCGCGAGCCGATCAAAATGGTCTGGCCGGTGACGGGGCTCATGCGCGCGCCCCCGTCCGCGGCACGCGGGTCCGGCGCGTGCGCACGCGCGAGTGCGAAACCGCGACGAACGCAGCGGCATCGACCGCGGCGATGGCGAGCGCGTCCGCCGCGACCACGCCGCTGACGACCTGGTAACGCATGGCGTCGTCGGGGCTCATGGCAACGTGCTCATGACGTCGGACTCAGCCCCGCAACGCGATCAGCAGGGTCTTGTCGTCGGAGGTGATGCCGTGCGTGCGCGGGTCGTCGAGCGTACCCAGCAGCGCGCGGCTGCCGTCGTCCTCGCCGACCGACGCCAGATAGCGCGCGACCGGTTCGATGAACGGCTTGAACAGGCCGGTATTGCCCTTGTCCATCGCGAACGGCATCGCGCCGTCGGACATCAGCGCCAGCCGCGCGGTCGGCGCGGTCACCGCGAGCACGCGCAGGTGCTGGCGCCAGGCGTCGCCGGTGACGAAATAGGTTTCGTTGGAATACTCGCCGTTTTCCGGCGCCGAGACCA
Source organism: Lysobacter capsici (assembly GCF_018732085.1). Taxonomy (NCBI): domain Bacteria; kingdom Pseudomonadati; phylum Pseudomonadota; class Gammaproteobacteria; order Lysobacterales; family Lysobacteraceae; genus Lysobacter; species Lysobacter capsici. The sequence goes on from NZ_CP076103.1 coordinate 4,106,125, forward strand.
CGCTCGGTTGGTCCGCCGACGCCTCGCCCGCCGACACCGCTTCGGCCACGCCGATGCCGTCGCCGATATGGAAGAACCAGCCGCGCTGTCCGTCGCCGGCAAAACCGACCAAGGTCGCGGCATAACTCGACAGCGAGACCTTGGCCGCGTCGGCGATCTCGATCAACGCCGCGCGCGCGATCTGGATCGCTTCGCTCGCGCTCGCTTCGAATGCGTCTTCGTCGTCCAATCCGGCCGCACCGCTGCGCAACCGCTCGCTGAGCACGCGCGTCACCGTATCGGCGACCAGGCGCGAGCCCTCATCGCTGCGCGACGCCGAACCGGCGCCGTCGCAAACGACCGCGACCAGATGTTCGCCGTCGGCATGGAAGGCGAACGCGTCCTGGCAGGGAATGCCTTTGCCGACGTGCGAGGTTCCGGTCGCCGACGCGGCGTAGATGCGCCAAGCCATGGCCTGCGCCCCGCCGCTCAGGTCGGCACCGAGGACCAGGTGTCGGTGGACGGCAATTGCGCCTGTCCGCCCGGACGCGACTGCGACACCACCTGCATGCTCGCGCTCAGCCACAGGAACAGCTCGCGGAACTGCAGCCCCTGCAGGCGCTTGACGCCGCCCTCGCCCTTGCTGCTGAACTGGCCCATCACGCCGACCTGCGAACCGTCGCCGACCGCGATCGGGAAGATCGCGACCTTGTTGGCCTGCTCGGCTTCACGCGCGCGCTTGGCCGAGGCTTCCCAGGTATCGGTCGGCACGCCGTCGGACATCAGGAACAGCCACGGCCGGGTGTAGGCGATGCCGGCGGCCTTGAAGCGCTGCTTTTCGTTCTCGACCTCGGTCAGGGCCAGGTCGATCGCGCGACCGGTCGGCGTGGTGCCGTCGGCCTCCAGCACGGGCGCGGTGAAATCCATCGCGTCGCACCAGTCGCCGACCACCTCGGCGTGATCGAAACCGCCGTAGCGCACCACCAGCACGCGCACCCGCTTGGCCGCGATCACGTCGCTCTTGAGTTCGGTCTCCAGCAGCTTGAGCCCTTCGTTCAACTGCTGCACCGGCGGGCCCATCATGCTGCCCGAGCAGTCCAGCACCAGCACCAGCGGCGTGCGCTGTTCGGTGTTGTCGACCAGGGCTACGTCGGGGATCATCGGCTGATTCATGGCATTCCTTTGCGAAGGGATCGATTCGGCAGTATAGCCACAGCGACCACGGCGGGCACAGCGCGGCGGTTTTCGCCGTCGGCCGGCCCGCGGACGGGCGCGATGCGGCCGGTTTTACCGAGATTTCGCGCGCGTTCGCGGCCGCCCGCTGCCGCGCTGTCGCAGCGCCGTCTGACAGGGCGATCGCTGTGCATACGCCAGGTCGGCCACGCTCGTGTTCGAACGCGGCGGACGAGCGCCATCCTCTCGCGGCTCGGGGTCGCGTCTCGCGGCCGCGGGCCACATCCCGCGCCGCAGCCGCGACCGCCATCCCAGCGCACTGCGCAGGCGGCGCACAAGTCCGCGCACCGGTCCATAAGCGGTAACCGCACTGCCATCTGCGCGCAGCACGCTGCGGTGGCGGTTGCCCGCCGCTCCCCCAGCCCACCGCTTTCGAGCGGATTTACGCCCGGATTGTCATGACCGACTCGCACGATTCCCAACGCCGCAGCTTCCTGCGCGGCGCCGCCGGCGCTACCGCCGCCGGCCTGGCCCTCAACCTGTTCCCGCCCGCGATCCAGAAGGCGCTCGCGATCCCCGCCGCGCGCGTCAGCGGCACCATTCACGACGTCAAGCACGTGGTCATCCTGATGCAGGAGAACCGCTCGTTCGACCATTACTTCGGCGCGATGCGCGGCGTGCGCGGGTTCGGCGATCGCTTCCCGATCCCGCTGCCCAGCGGCAAGCCGGTGTGGCGACAGACCACCGCGCAAGGCCGCGAAATCCAGCCGTACCACATCGACACCAAGACCACGAGCGCGCAGCGCATCGGCGGCACCCCGCACACCTGGCCCGATGCGCAAGCGGCCTGGAACCAGGGCCTGATGGACAAGTGGCTGCCGGCCAAGACCGAACGCTCGCTCGGCCATTACCAAGAAGCCGACATCCCGTTCCAGTACGCGCTGGCCAACGCCTTCACCCTGTGCGATGCGTATCACTGCTCGCAGCTCACCGGCACCAATCCCAATCGCCTGTTCCTGTGGACCGGCACCAACAACCCGGCCGCCGATCGCGGTGGCCCGGCCATCGTCAACACCTTTGACGATTCCGGCCCGGCCAGCGAAGGCTATTTCTGGACCACCTACCCCGAGCGCCTGGAACAGGCCGGGGTGAGCTGGAAGCTGTACCAGGACATGGACGACAACTTCTCCGACAACCCGCTCGAAGGCTTCCGCCAGTTCCGCGCCGCCGCGCCGGGCTCGGCGCTGGCCGAAAAAGCGCTGAAAACCTGGACCCTGGACGATCTCGCCAGCGACGTGCGCAGCGGCCAGTTGCCGCAGGTGTCGTGGCTGGTCGCGCCGGCCAAGTACTCCGAACATCCCGGCCCGTCGGCGCCGATCTGGGGCGCGGACTACACCGCGCGCGTGCTCGAAGCGCTCACCGCCGACCCCGAGGTCTGGGCGCGCACGGTGCTGATCGTCAACTTCGACGAGAACGACGGGTTCTTCGACCACGTGCCGCCGCCGGCGCCGCCGTCGTTCGATGCCGATCACCGGCTGATCGGCGGTTCGACCGTGGACCTGCGCGGCGAACACCACATCGCGCGCAGCGGCCCCTCGCACGGCAGTTCCAGCGATCCGGCGATCTACTACGACCGTCCCTACGGCCTGGGCCCGCGCGTGCCGATGTACGTGATCTCGCCGTGGAGCCGCGGCGGCTGGATCAATTCGCAGGTGTTCGACCACACCTCGGTGATCCGCTTTCTGGAAAAACGCTTCGGCGTGGCCGAGCCCAACATCAGCGCGTGGCGACGCGCGGTATGCGGCGACCTGACCACCGCGTTCAACTTCCACGATCCCAATCACGAACCGATCCCGTCGCTGCCGGAAATCGGCGACGCCGACCGCATCGTCGCCGAACAAAGCCGCCTGCCCGCGCCGAAACCGCCCGCGGTCGCGAGCGCGCCGCAGCAGCAACCCGGCATCAAACCCTCGCGCGCGTTGCCCTACGACCTGCAGGTCGGCGAACGCTTCGATCGCGAAACGCGACGGTTGCGCCTGAGCTTTAGCAACACCGGCCGCGTCGCGGCGGTGTTCCATGTCTACGATCTGCTCGCGCCCACCGCGATCCCGCGCCGCTACACGGTCGAGGCGGGCAAGACGCTGCACGGCGACTGGACGCTGCAGCGAGACGGCGCCCGCGCCTATGCGCTGCAGGTGTTCGCGCCGAACGGATTCTTCCGCGAATTCCGCGGTTCGTTCGGCGGCGCCAACCCGACCGTGACCACCGTGCCCGACCTGCGCCTGCGTCGTCGCAAGCTGATCCTGGCGCTGCGCAACCCCGCGTTCAAGCCTCTGCGCCTGAACCTCGCCGACCAGTACGGCCTGTACGAACCGCGCCTGGAGCGCCTGGGCCCGGCCGCGGTGCATTACCGCCCGATCAAGCTCGACGAAAGCCAGCAGTGGTACGACTTCGTGCTGACCGACGCGAACGACCCGGAGTATTACCGTCGCCTGGCCGGACGCATGGAGACCGGCGAGCACGGCATTACCGATCCGGGATTGATCTGAGGTGGGAGCGGCGTCAGTCGCGACCGCATGACGACCTCGCAATCGCGTCGTCGTTGCCATAGCGCGGTCGCGGCTCGCGCCGCTCCTACACAAAGCAATCAGTCACGTGCCGATACGCACGCATCGGCCACCCCCTGTAGGAGCGGCGCAAGCCGCGACCGCGAAAACACAACTACGTCGCCACCTCGAATTCGCGCAAACGGCCCAAGCCGCCACGCAGCCAATCACATCGAATCCTGCGGCTCCACGATCACCGCGTCTTCCGGCACCCGCGCGCACGCGGCTTTCGACACGAAGGCTTCCCAACGCCAGAACCCCCACGCCACCGCGGTCAACGCTGAGGCGGCGATCGCCAGGTGCAATGCGCTGTCGCTGAGCAACGGCGAGATCACCCCGGCCAGCAGCGCGTTGACCACCAGCCCGGCGAAGGCCTGCAACGACGAGGCCGAGCCGCGCTGATGCGGGTACATGTCGAGGATCGACAAGGTCACGATCGGAAACACCAGGGCGATGCCGAACGCGCCGATGCACATCGGGATCACCGCCCACGGCACCTGCGGCTGCGAGGTCCACAGGTTGTAGCCCAGGTTGATCGCCAGGGCGAGCGCGCAGAAACCGAAGCCGATGTTGACCAGGCGATCGCCGCCGATCTTGCCGGCGGCGCGGCCGGACACGAACGAGCCGAGCACCATGCCGCCGATGGTCGGCACGAAGAACCAGGCGAACTGGCGCTCGTTGAGCTTGAGGATGTCGAGCACGAACGCCGGCGCCGAGGCGATGTAGAGGAACAGCGCGCCGAAGTTGAACGCGCCGGCCGCGGTCAGGCGCTGGAAACGCGGGTTGAGGAAAATCGCAACGTAATCGCGCAGCAGCCGCCTGGGCTTGAGCGCCAGCCGCGCCTGCGGCGGGTGGGTTTCCGGCAGCAGCACGATCACCGCCGCCAGCAACAGCACCGAGAAACCGACCAGGAACCAGAAGATCGCCGGCCAGTGCGCCCAACCGAGAATCCAGCCGCCGATGATCGGTGCGATCGCCGGCGCGATGCCGAAGATCATCATCACCTGGCTCATCAGCCGCTGCGCGTCGTCGCCGTGCAGCACATCGCGGATCACCGCGCGGCCGACGATCAGGCCAACACCGGCAGACAAACCTTGGATCGCGCGAAAGAAAAGCAAAGTAGGCAGATCGGTAGAGAGCGCGCACGCCACCGAAGCCAGCGTAAACACCCCCAAACCACCAATAATCACCCGGCGCCGCCCGATCGCATCCGACAGCGGCCCATGCACGATGCTCATCAACGCATACGCGACCAGGTATACGCTGATGGTCTGCTGCATCTGCAGCTTGTCCGCGCCCAATTCGGCGCCCATCGCCGGAAACGCCGGGAAGATGGTGTCGATCGAGAACGGCCCGAACATCGCCAGGCCGCCCAGCAACAGCGCAAGGCGACGGATCGACAACGGTGCCTTGGCCGAAGCGTTCATCAGCTGGCCGCGCCCGAGGCCCGGGAGTCGATCGACACTTCGTCCGGCGGGCCCTTGAGTTCGACCAGATTGCCTTCCGGGTCGAACAAGTATTGCGAAGGACCCTCGCCCTCGGCGCCATAGCGCGAACCGAACTCGCCGATGCGCACGCCATGCGCATCCAGATGAGCCACGATCGCCTCGCGGTCGAACGGCTGCGCGCGCAGGCACAGGTGATCCATGTTGCGGCCCTCCTCGCCCGGCGCGGCGCCGCCCATGCGGCCGATCTTGCCGTCGACGTCGACCAGGTCGATCAGCGAGGCGCCGGCGCGCAACTGCACTAGCCCGATCGGGTCCTGGCGGCGCTCGATGGTGCAGCCGAGCACCTCGCAGTAGAAGGCGACCATCGCGGCGGTGTCGCGCACGCGCAGCACCACGTGATCGAGTTGCATCAGCTGGAACGGTCGCGCGCTCATGTCGGGCGTCGGAGGGCTTGGGGGAGACTTCACAGTCTACAACCGCGCGGGTGCGCGATCGGGTGGGAAGTTGTTTTGATTTGTCGATTGGTGGTTGTCGGTTGTCGATTGGTGGGGGCGGGCGTCCATTGCCGTGCCTCCATCGCCGTGCTGACGACTGCCTCGCCGACGACGTCAGCAAGTCGTAACTCACACCTACGTCATTCCTCCTACTCGTCATTCCCGCGAAGGCGGGAATCCAGAGACTTCAGCGTCATCTTTCCAGTTTGTAACTCGCACCTCCATCGATCTCCCTACCGTCATTCCCGCGAACGCGGGAATCCAGAGGCTTCAGCGTCATCTTTCCAGGTCGTAACTCGCACCTGCGTCGCTCTCTCCTACCGTCATTCCCGCGAACGCGGGAATCCAGCGACTTTCGTGCGAGAACGCTTGAAGTCACTGGATTCCCGCGTTCGCGGGAATGACGAACTGAAAGATTCGCGCCTGTAGCAGGGATTCGTACCCACGCGACGGCTTTCATATCCCGCGCCGTCGTCGCGGCTTCTTCGACCCGCCCCAAACCCGCCCCAACCCATTCGACCACCCCAACCCCCTCGCCCATCCCCATCCCTGAACCCGCCCCAGCCCCTGCCCCCCAGCCCCATCCCCGGCTATAATCGCCAGCTTGAAACACCCGGTGGGAGAAGCGGCCCGGCCCTCAAGCCTGGACCCGCTGCCGAAGGCGCAACGCCCGTAATCGCTCAGGCCCCATACCGCCGCGTGTACAAACTCTGGAGAGACCGACCACCCGAGCTACAACGGGCGGAACCGGCGCCGAAGGGGCACGAAGCCAGCGCGGAACGGAGCGGCCCCCAACGGCCATCCCTCCCCAGCCGTCACACCGCAGCCTGACCGCAGCGGCGCTTCCAAACTCTCAGGCAAAAGGACAGAGGGGCGCCTCGCGTGCGGCACCGCACGCTGCCTACGGACGCCCCCTGCCCATGACGAACGTATCCCTGCGCGACCTCGAGCACCACGACGCCTTCATCGCGCGCCATATCGGCCCCAACGACGCCGAAATCGGCCACATGCTGGGCAAGGTCGGCTACGACTCGCTCGAAGCGCTGACCGATGCGATCGTGCCCGGCTCGATCAAGTCGACCCAGCCGCTGGCCCTGCCGGCCGCGATCAGCGAAGTAGAAGCGCTGGCCAAGATCCGCGCCATCGCCACCCAGAACAAGGTCTTCCGCAGCTTCATCGGCCGCGGTTACTACGGCACCCACACCCCCAACGTCATCCTGCGCAACATCCTGGAGAACCCGGCGTGGTACACGGCCTACACGCCGTACCAGGCGGAAATCTCGCAGGGCCGCATGGAAGCGCTGATCAACTTCCAGACCATGGTCGCCGACCTGACCGGGATGGAGATCGCCAACGCGTCCCTGCTCGACGAAGGCACCGCCGCGGCCGAAGCGATGACCCTGGCCAAGCGTTCGGCCAAGTCCAAGTCCGACACCTTCTTTGTTTCGAAAAACATCCACCCGCAGACGCTCGAAGTGCTGCGCACCCGCGCCGAACCGCTCGAGATCAAGCTGCACATCGCCGACGACGCGCAAGCGCTGACCGTCGACGCGTTCGGCGCGCTGCTGCAATACCCCGATACCTTCGGCGGCGTCCACGACTACCAGGCCGTGTCCGACGCGGTGCATGCGCGCGGCGGCATCGTCGCGATCGCCAGCGACCTGCTCGCGCTGACCCTGCTCAAGGCGCCGGGCGAATTCGGCGCCGACATCGTGGTCGGCAACACCCAGCGCTTCGGCGTGCCGTTCGGTTTCGGCGGCCCGCATGCCGGCTTCATGGCCTGCCGCGACGCGTTCAAGCGTTCGATGCCGGGCCGTCTGATCGGCGTGTCGGTCGACACCGACGGCAAGCCCGCCTACCGCCTGACCCTGCAGACCCGCGAGCAGCACATCCGCCGCGAGAAGGCGACGTCGAACATCTGCACCGCGCAGGTGCTGCTCGCGGTCATGGCCAGCATGTACGCGGTCTATCACGGCCCCGACGGCCTGACCCGCATCGCCCGCCGCGTGCATCGCCAGGCCGCGATCCTCGCCGCAGCGCTGCGCGGCGCCGGCGTCACCGTCGCCGACGGCTTCTTCGACACCCTGCACGTCAGCGGCATCGACGCGAATGCGATCCACGCCAAGGCGCGCGCCGCCGGCATCAACCTGCGCCCGATCGACGCCGCCAGCCTGAGCCTGAGCCTGGACGAAACCGTCGCCCGCGACGATCTGACCGCATTGGCCGGCCTGTTCGGCGCCAGCCTCGACATCGACGCGCTCGACGCGTCCACCGCCGACGCGATTCCGTCCGCGCTGGCGCGCAAGTCCGCGTTCCTGCAGCACCCGGTGTTCAACACCCACCACAGCGAACACGAACTGCTGCGCTACATGCGCTCGCTGGCCGACAAGGACCTGGCCATGGATCGCACCATGATCCCGCTGGGCAGCTGCACGATGAAGCTCAACGCCACCGCCGAGATGATTCCGGTGACCTGGCCCGAGTTCGGCAACATCCATCCGCTCGCCCCGGCCGAACAGACCACCGGCTACACCCAGCTGATCGAAGAACTCGAAGCGATGCTGGTGGAATGCACCGGCTACGACGCGGTCAGCCTGCAGCCCAACTCCGGCGCGCAGGGCGAATACGCCGGCCTGCTGGCGATCCGCGCCTATCACCGCTCGCGCGGCGAAGGCCATCGCGACATCTGCCTGATCCCCGACTCGGCCCACGGCACCAACCCGGCCTCGGCGCAGATGTGCGGCATGACTGTCGTCGTCACCAAGACCGACGCCAACGGCAACGTCGACGTCGCCGACATCCAGCGCGCGGCGGAGAAATACAGCGACCGCCTCGCCGCGATCATGATGACCTACCCGTCCACGCACGGCGTGTTCGAGGAAGAAGTGGTCGAGATCTGCGAGATCATCCACAAGCACGGCGGCCAGGTGTACACCGACGGCGCCAACATGAACGCCCTGGTCGGCGTGGCCAAGCCCGGCAAGTGGGGCTCGGACGTGTCGCACCTCAACCTGCACAAGACCTTCTGCATCCCGCACGGCGGCGGCGGCCCCGGTGTCGGCCCGTGCGCGGTCAAGTCGCACCTCGCGCCGTTCCTGCCCAAGACCGTCGACGGCGAAGGCGTGGTCGGCATGGTCAGCGCGGCGAGCTTCGGCTCGGCGAGCATCCTGCCGATCTCGTGGATGTACATCACCCTGATGGGCACCCAGGGCCTGCGCAAGGCGACGCAAGTCGCGCTGCTCAACGCCAACTACATCGCCAAGCGCCTGGAACCGCACTACGAAACGCTGTACACCGGCCGCAACGGCCTGGTCGCGCACGAATGCATCCTCGACCTGCGCCCGCTCAAGGACGCCACCGGCATCAGCGCCGAGGACGTGGCCAAGCGCCTGATCGACTTCGGCTTCCACGCCCCGACCCTGAGCTTCCCGGTCGCCGGCACCTTGATGGTCGAGCCGACCGAGAGCGAATCGCAGCACGAGCTGGACCGTTTCATCGACGCGATGATCCAGATCCGCGACGAAATCCGCGCGGTCGAAGACGGCCGCCTGGACCGCGAGGACAATCCGCTCAAGCACGCCCCGCACACGGCGACGCAAGTCACCGCGAGCGAGTGGACCCATGCTTACCCGCGCGAACTGGCCGCCTTCCCGCTGCCGTCGCTGAAGCTGCAGAAGTACTGGCCGCCGGTGTCGCGCGTGGACAACGTCTACGGCGACAAGAACGTCATGTGCGCGTGCATTCCGATCGATGCGTACAAGGAAGAGGAAGCCGAGGCGTAAACGGCTTCGTCCCGACCTCGATGCAGGCAAAAGGGCTTCGCGGATGCGAAGCCCTTTTGCTTTGCGTTGCCTCATGCGAGCCGCGCACAGACCTCGGCGCTGTCGGGACAGTGGAACCGCTACCCAAGGCGCCGATTCTGCGGTGGGCCGGACATCGGCATTTCGCCGCGAGCGAAAAACGGATCCCGACGAGCGACCACGCTCGCGACGCGCTCGCCTTCACATTCGAAGCTAGCACCATGGAGGCCGCGCGCCCTGCCCCCGTCGTCCGGCGCACCCCGACTGTGCAGCGTTTGATTCACGCTGATCGATACGGTCACGAGATTTTCGCGCGCTTGAAAGTCGCTATTGAAAACCATGTCGTGCGCGAAGCCATCGAATTAATGCCTACGCGGTTTTCGCCTCGAGCGTGCGGACCGTCACTAGCGATCGAGGCCTCCAATCACGCTCCGATTAGTACCGAGCCTATTAAAAACGGCCAACGAACTAAGACGCCTAAATCGGCCAATAGATTAAAAACGCGGATCGACCGCGACCGACACATATCCGCACGCGTCGCGTGCGCGCAAACAAAACACCTCGCATACCCGAAACATCGCGCGACCCAATCCTCAGTTCACATGAGTCTGCGGTTGCATTAACCGCACACGCGTATTCGCGCCCTCGCTTTGTCGCCGCTTGTCACGTTATTGGCGAGTGCGAAGCGATAAAAGTGGTGTGCCACGGACTCACCGAAAGTCACACGAAACTGCCGCGCGATTTCCGCGCAAGTATTTCAAGAACCGAAAAACAGGGGGAAACTCATGGCCGCAACCGCGAGCCTTCCCAAGGCTTTGCTCTGCGTTATCGCCGTTGTCCTGATTGCGCTGGCATGGAAGCCCTGGCAAAAGGACCAGTCCGCCTACCCGCGCGACACGCCGACACCCGCGAGTGTCTCGGCGCCTGTGGAGGCATCGAAAGACGCCGTCGTCGCCGAAACCGCACCGGTCATGACCACGGCGATGCGCGATCAGGCCGTGGCGGCCGAGCATACCCGCAGCGCCGCGGCGCAGGCGCAACCGCCTCGCACCTATGTCGGGCCGGACGGCAAGCCACACGAGATCGTCTACAACCAAGGACTGAACCTGTCGCCCGGCGCGCGCGAACAGCTCAAGCGCGAGTTGCTGGCGCAGATGCGCAAACACCCCGAGTCGGTGTCGCGTATCTATCAGATCAGCCCGGCCGATATCGCCGCCGTCCTCGCCGGCACCAAGGCCTTCCCCGAGAAGTTGCTCGATCAGTAAACGGACTTGAGATTCGACGGCGAACAGCCCTCGAAGACCAACCGTGCGTCAGCCCGGATGCGACCCCACCGATGCGTCCGGTTCGGAACGACCACCCATGGGCAAGCGCTCATGACCTTTATGGACGAGAGGGTTCCTATCATGAAAGCCTATAAATACTGCTTGTTGGCGGCGGCCTTGTGCTGCTCGAATGCGTTGGCGCAGACCAGCGACGGTTACGGCACCTCGCTGCGGATACCGCTCGTGGTCAACAGTTCGTCGTATGCCTCCACCTTGTTCGTACGCAACGGCGGCGACGCCGAAGCCAGCGTCAAGGTCACCTACTACGGCGCGCCGGGCACGCCGTTCGCCGGCCCGCGTCCGTGCTCGACGCTGACCGTCGCCGCCGGCGCGGTGGCGAGCAGCGACCTGGCGACACTGTGCTCGGTCCCGGTCAGCGCGACCAGCAACTACGGCCAGCTCGCACTGGAAGAACAGAGTGCGGCGAACGTGGCGATCTCGGGGTATTCCCGTGTTCAATCGGTGGCCGGACAAGGCTTCTCGGTGGAAGCGTTCAAGGTCGGCTCGCTGAGCGGCGGCGCGACCACCTCCGCGGTCGCCGGCCTGCGCCGTCAGGCCGCCGCGCCGGGCTACCAGAGCAACTGCTTCATCAGCGCGCTCGGCGAACCGGTGTCGGTGAGCTGGTCGCTGCGCACCGGAGCCGGCGCGCCGCTCGGCAGCCCGCAGGTCAGCAACCTCAGCGCCAACGAAACCATCCGCTATCTCGACGTGTTCAACGTGGTCGGCGCGGCCGCGGGCGATTACTCCAACGTCCAGGCGGTGTTCACCGAATCCACCGCCAGCACCAACCCGGGCTATGTGGCCTTCTGCACCACGCAGGACAACACCTATTTCGGCGGCGATTTCCGCATCGCCAAGGAAATCGACCCGTCCGATCAGCGCTCCAAGAAAGTCGGCGTGTCCCTGGACAGCTCGCTCGGCGTCCTGCTCGGCCTGGCCAGCGGCCAGGATCAATTCGGCCTGTACCTGCAGCATCCCGACTGGGTGCAGTGCCGAATCAACGGCACCGCCGCCAACCAGCTGGAAATGCGCCTGGAAGACCCGCAGGGCAACGTCGTCGCCGGCGGCAACAACGTCAGCTCGTTCCAGAAGGTCTACCTGGGCGAACGCAGCACCCGCAACGACGGCGCGCACGGCCTGTGGAAGCTCAAGGTCGAAACCCGCAACCTGCTGAGCCTGCCGGTGAACTACGGCCTGACCTGCGAGTCGGGCAACGGCTCCAACCCGCCGCTGTTCGTCAATCACTCGGTCATCGAAGAGTTCTGAGTAACGCCTGTCCATGGCCTGCAAAAACGGTTCCGTCCGACTCGCGGACGGAACCGTTTCCGGTTCAGCGCCGGCGCACGCTCAGGACGAAACTGAGCAAGGCGAACAGCGCTTCGGCGAAGGTGATCGCCACACGCCAGGCCAGCGCCAGCATGGCGGCATTGGCCGCGCCGAACAGCGGACTCAGGCACCAGAACAAACCCGCCTCGCGCACGCCCAGGCCTGCCGGCACGAACAACGCGGCGACGCCGGCGAGGCCGGCGAAACACAACGCGGCCGACAGGCGAACGACATCCAGTCGCAGCCCGAACGATGCAGCCAGCACCGCGAACGCGCCGCACATCGCCACGTAGCCCGCCAACTGCAACAGCCACACCCATCGCATCGTAGCTGCGGCCGGACGTTCGGCGATGCCGATGCGAATGCTCGGCGGCAGGCGATCCATGACCGGATCGGGCAGGCGTCTGAGCATCGCGATCCAGGTCAACGCCACGGCGGCAAGCAGGAAAGCGCCCTGAAAGCCCACGCCCAATCGGGGCGACAACGCCGCCGGCGCGGCGGCCGCGGCGATCAAGGCGCTGATGCCGAGCGACAACAGCTGCTCGCGCACGAACAACACGAAGGCGCTGCGCGCGCCGCGATCGTGCGCATACAACGCCCCTCTCGCCACGCCCTGCCAGATCTTGCCGGGCAGGTACTTGGCCAACAGGCTCTGTCCCCAGCGCAATTGATCGCCGAGCAATCGGTCCGGCACCACCCGTCCATGCACGCATACATGCCAGGCCAGGCCCAGCAACAATTGCATGATCAAACACAGGCCCACCACCGCGATGACATCGCGCGCCTGCAGTTGCCGCCACAACGGCCACCACTGTTCCTGCCGCGACCACGCCTGCGATGCGACCAGACCCAGCGCCAGCAGGCCCAGCACCCATCCCAGGCTGCGAGCCAAGGGCCGCGCGAACTTAGACCAACGCATCCAGGCGCTCGGCATAACGCTGCCCCATCCGTTGCCACGAACAATGTTCGACCGCGTAGGCGCGCGCGGCTTCGCCCTTCGCACGCAGGCCGTCGCGATCGGCGAGCAGGTCGACGATCGCCGCGGCCCAGGCCTCGGCGTCCTGCTCCGGCAGCCGCCGGCCCAGGTCGGGATGCGCGATGGCGTCGCGCAATCCTTCCAGATCGGCGGCCAATACATAGCGCCGGCTCATGGCCGCTTCCAGCGCGACCAGCCCGAAACCTTCCGGATCGCCGTCGACCCGGATGTTCGGCATCAGCAGCAGATCGCATTGCGCAAGCCGTTGCGCCTTGCTCGCCTCGTCGACATCGCCCCACAGCCGCACGCAATCCTCCAGGCCGGCGCGTCGTATCGCCTGTGCGATCGCCGCGCGCTCGGGACCATCGCCTACGATATCCAGGCGCACCGACGCTCGCGCTGCGCACACGCGCGGCATCACGTTGTGTACGAACCACAACGCGCCCTTGCGCCGAACCAGCCGCCCGAGGATCAGCAAGGCGGGCGACGAATCGTCTCCACCGCCGATTTCCGGTATCGGCGACTCGCTCGCACCGGGATGGATCAATGCACATCGCGACTCATCCACGCCGCGAGCGATCACCGCATCGAGCACGAACCGGCTGATGCAGATGTACGCATCCATGCGACCGAGGAAAAAACGCCGCAGATACCATTGGTACAGCCGATTCGGATAGGTCACATCCAGACCGTGGACCACCACCGCCACCGGCACCCCGGCCCAGCGCGCGGGCACCGCCAGCAGCGACAGCACCGGATCGCCGAGCAGCAACACCCGGACCCGGCCGCGCAGCAGGCCCCAGCCCAGACGCAGCAACGAAGCGAGCACGAACACCGGCAATCCCCACGGCCCGGCGCGCCAGCGCAGCAGCGTCAGCGGCCGCAGGGCGCTCAGTTCGGTCGCGATGCGATGACTCAACTGCTGCATGCCCCCGCGCGACGGCGGAAACTTGCGGGTGATGTACCAGATCGACTTCAAGGCATATGCCGCCATTCCGCGCGCCGCCGGCTCAGCTGTTGCTCCTCCAGCAACCGGCGGTTCACCACCAGCTGATTCGCCAGCAGTCCCACCGCGCCGCCGATCGCGCCGGCCAGCACCGCCGTCGCGGCCAGAATCAACGACTGGATGTGGCCGTCGCCGCGACCGTGAAGGTATTCGAACAGGAAGCTCGCGCCGATCCCAAGGCCCAGCAAGGCCGCCAGGCCCGACGGCACCAGGAAGAATTCCAGCGGCCGGTAGATCAGGAACGAGCGCAGGATCGTCAGAATCGAGCGGGCGATGTACTCGGGCACGCTGCGGATCAGCCGCGACGGCCTCGTGGGTGGATTGACCTCGACCGCAACGCCCTTGATCCGCACGCCGGTCTGGCCGGCCTGGATCAAGGTTTCCAATGTATAGGTGTAACGCGAATAGACGTTGACCCGCATCGCCGCGTCGCGGCTGTAGGCACGAAAACCGCTGGTGGCGTCCTCGATGTCGACGCCCGATACCGCCCGCACCACCCGGCTGCCCAGGCGCTGCAGGCGTTTCTTCCACCAAGGAAAGTGGCCGATGCGCTCGATCGGCCGGCAGCCGACCACGATGTCGGCGCGGCCGGCCACGATCTCGGCGACCATGCGCGGAATCGCCGACGCATCGTACTGATTGTCGCCGTCGACGTTGACGATGACATCCGCGCCGCGACGGCACGCCGCTTCCAGGCCGGCCGAAAACGCATGCGCCAGCCCGCGATTGCCCGCAAAGCGCAACACGGCATGCGCCCCGTGGTCGAGTGCGACTTGCGTGGTCTCATCGGTCGAGCCATCGTCGATGACCAGCCACTCCACCGATTGCACGCCGCCGATGAACGAGGGCAGCGCGGCAAGCGTGTCCGGCAACTGTCCGGCTTCGTCGCGGCAAGGAATCTGGATGACCACCTTGATCGGTCTGCGCGCCGTTTTCTCGCATCCGATCGCCACCGGCTCGGACAGCACCGCGTTGCCGGCATGACGAACCGCGATGTCTTGCGTGCGAAACGATCTGCGAGCGTTCATCGTTCGACCTCCTATCCGATTCCATGGCGAAGACCTCGCCTTGCATCCGCCGGCGGGCGAACGCGTTTCGATCTACGTCCCGTTCCTGCGGACGCAGCCTGCGCGGCGGCCTAGCGACCGATCTGGACCACTGTCCAATCGCTGATCTCTTCACGGGTGCCGTGGGCCGGCTCGCCCATCGAGGTGACCCGGCGCAGGCGCCGGATCTGCAATTTCGCCACCTCGACCGAATCGGCGCGGCCGAGATCCAGCCCGGCGGCAGACACCACTCGGCAACCGTGCATCGGCGCGGCGCACACCGCGTTCCATTGCGAACCCGCGACCGGCGCGACCGGTACCACCCGCGCGCCGAATCCGCTGATCAACGCGCTCGCCAACGGGCCGGCCGCGACGACATAGCTGACCTGATCGCGCGGCAGCTGCGCGGCGATCGCCGCGACCTGCGCGACCATCCCGGCATCCTCGCGCAGCAACAAGGTGTCGCGCTGCGACCACAGCAGATTCGCGCCGAGCGCCAGGCTGACCACGGCCACCGCGGCGTAGGCATACGGCGTGCGCCAACGCCGCGAAAGGGCCGCGCAGCCGAGCGCGGCGAACACGACGAAAGCCGGAAACACCGCCGGCGCCCAACGTCGCGCGGCCCAAATATGGTCGGGCGAGACCATCGGTTTCCACAGATAGACCAAGGTGGGCACCAGCAGGAACACCAGCGCCCAGGCCCTGACCGAGCCGGGCGTCCCGCGCCATGCCCACGCTGCCGCGAACGCCGCGCCGATGCCCGCGGCGATCGCCACCGGCAGCGACAGGTACGCGGCGACATTGACCAGGCTCGCTTCGCGATAGTCGCGCAGCCCGTTCAACTGCGGCACCAGCTTCGACTCGATCAAGGCATACGGCTGCAGATGCGGGCGCATCCACATCGCGTAGACGAACAGCGCCACCATCGCCAGCGCGACCGGCCATGCGCCGCGTTCGGCGAACCTTGCCGGAATGCGCAACGCGGCGTTGGCCTGCATGCAGCGTGCAAGGCAGGCGCACAGCGCGGTCGCGATGATCGCGCCCAGCACCATGTCGGCCAGGCCGACCAGATAGGGCTGCACGAAAACGAGAAAATAGCCGAGCGCCAGCGCGGTGACCGCCGCGCAACCGAAGGCGATTTCCTGCAGTGCCGGATTGAACCGACCGGCTCGCCGGCCGCGATCGATCGCCACCGCCGCCAGCCAGGCCGCAACGATCGCCAGCGGGAAAATGACCGCGTCGATGCGCACGAAACCGGCCATGCCGATCAATGCGCCGGCAGTAACACCAAGCGTGCGCGAACGCCTGGTCAAAGCGATCATCGCCAGCAGTGCGCCGTTGAGCGCGAACCAGCTGCAGAACGGCTCGCTCAGGCTGTTCCTGGAAATCCACACCTGCGCCGGCTGCAACGCGTACACCACCAACGCGGCGATGGCCCACATGCGCTGCGACGGTTTCAATATGCGCCGGGTCAAGGCGAAGAACGCCAGACAGTTGAGCACGCCGACGATCGCATTGAAGCGGAATATTCCCTGCGAACCGAGCGACGATCCGAGCATCGCCATCCACACCGGGGTGGCCGCCGAAAACTGGAACGTCCAGCGCCCCCGGGTGGGATAGATGCCCGGCAATTCCGGCGCGCGACCGCGCTCGATCGCAAGGATGGCGGGATCATCGGCGATGCCGAGCGCGCGCAGATCGACGGCCGACCCACCGGTGCGCAACAGATGCAGCGCGTGCTGGGCATAGATGCCTTCGTCGCGTTCGCCGAGCAGGCTTTCCTTGGGAAAGAAGGCGTACAAGGCGCCGGCGACCATCACGATCGCGGCGACGGCGACGATGCCCAGCGGTTTCGCGCGCGGCGTTGCGTGCATTCGTATCCGGCTCGCGAGCCCGATCCACGGTCGCTCCCGCCAGCACCACACGCCGGCCAGCAACCAACCCGCGATGCCGATCCACAACGGCGAAAACAATCCGGCCAATGCCAACGCGACCATCGCCAGCGTCGCCACGGCACTGCCCACGCACAGCACGATGAGCGCATGGGAACGAAGATCCCGGGTTTCATGTCCGATCGAGGCGAGCGTCCATGCCCCTAGCGGATACACCGCCAACCACACGCCAAGCTTCGCCAGCGCTCCCAGATAATCCATTGAAAGCCCTCAATAGAGGTCCGAGTCTACGTGGCGTTCAGCTGATTAACTGCACAACTCGTCAAGCTTCAAGGTGGATTTATTGTGTAGCTGCGGCGAGCGCTGAATTCATGAATTCGCGCACATAATCGTTGCTTATCGCGTCGTAAATACCAGCGGAAACCGCTCGATTCGGCATCGCCGCCACAAAACGGATTGTCGGCCGAAAACCGGACACGCGTCGATGCAGTTCGAACGAAACAACACGTCGCGATGGCGGCGCGCTGTCGCCATGGCGCGAACGATCAGCGCCGGTGATCGATGCGAATCACGACCACGCCGTCGCCAGTTGTCAGCCGACGATCATCGCTTCGCGCGCGAGGACGATTTTTTCTTCGCCGTCACGGCGGCGGCGCGTTGCTCGACCCGCCCCGACAGCAGCAACTCGATCGCGAGCCCGGCGTCGGCGGGATCGACGCGCTGGTCGCTGATCACGTCGGCGTAGATGAAGGATTCGGCCAGGCGCACCACCAGATAGGCCAGGGTGTCGATGTTCAACGGCAACTCGAGCGCGCCGCGTTCGCTTTCGAACTGCAACAGGCCGCGCACCTTGTCGATCACCCGCGCCTGCAGCGGGCCGTGCTTGGAGGTCATCAGCCGCAGGGCGAATTCGGCGTCGAGCTCGATAAAACGGCGCAGCGGGCGGTAACGCAGCATCGCCCGGATCGCGTACTCGCAGGTCGCCGCGATGCGCTGGGCGCCGCGTCCGTGCGAGGCGGCCGCGGCCTGATCGAGCAAGGGTTCGCACAGCGACCAGATCACCTCGCCGAGCAATTGCTCGCGGCTGCCGACCCAGCGGAACGCGGTGGCCCGGCCGATGCCCAACTGCGCGGCCAGCGCGCCGATATCGAGCCGTTCGCCGTCGACCCAGCCCCGCCTCGCCAGCCGGAACAGGTCCAGCGGAGTGATCCGCGGCGCGCTCCGCTCGCGCAGGGCCTGGCCCAGGCGGGTCAAGGCGGCCGGTTTCGAAGCGGCCGATTTCGATGGAGCCGACTTCGACAAGGCCGATTTCGCTGCGGATCTGGGCATCGCGGCAGCTTAGTCGAATCCATAACTTGACGCCATATGAGTCGTATCGCATAAATGACTCATCCCAAGCCGGACCGCCGCCATGAGCTCCAGCCCTTTAATCGACCGCCGCCACCTCGATTTCATGCTGTACGAATTGCTGCGGGTCGACACCCTGACCGCTTATTCGCGCTACGCCGAGCACAGCCGCGAAACCTTCGACGCGGCAATCGAACTGGCGCACCAGCTCGCGGTCAGCAAGTTCCTGCCGCACAACCGCAAGAGCGACCTGCACGAGCCGCATATGGTCGACGGCAAGGTCGAACTGATCCCGGAGATCGGCGAAGGCCTGCGCGCCTTCAACGAAGCCGGCTTCATGGCGGTGCTGGCCGACTACGACGATGGCGGCATGCAACTGCCGTTCGTGATCGGCGCGGTGTGCGACTGCATGTTCTCGGCGGCCAATCCGTCGACGGTGGCGTACCCGGCCTTGGCGCGCGGCGCGGCCAACCTGCTCGAAGCCTACGGCGACGAGCAGCAGAAGCGTTTGTACATGAAGCCGATCGTCGACGGTCGCTACTACGGCACCATGTGCCTGTCCGAACCGCAGGCCGGCTCCTCGCTGGCCGACATCAAGACCATCGCCGAGCCGCAGGCCGACGGCAGTTATCGCCTCAGCGGCGCGAAGATGTGGATCTCGGCCGGCGATCATGAGCTGGGCGAGAACATCGTGCATCTGGTGCTGGCGAAGATCCCGGGCGGTCCGGCCGGCGTGCGCGGCATCAGTCTGTTCATCGTGCCGCGCTGGCGCGTGGACGACGACGGCACGCGCACGCAACGCAACGACGTGCGCCTGGCCGGGCTCAATCACAAGATGGGCCAGCGCGGCAGCGTCAACACCTTCCTGAAGTTCGGCGAGGCCGGCGATTGCCACGGCTATCTGGTCGGCGAACCGCACCAGGGCCTGAGTTACATGTTCCACATGATGAACGAGGAACGCATCGGCGTCGGCCTGGGCGCGGTGCAGCAAGGCAGCATGGCCTACCTGTATTCCTTGCAGTACGCGCGCGAGCGGCGTCAGGGCCGGCATCCCGACCAGAAGGATCCTGGCTCCGCGCCGGTGGCGTTGATCGAACACGCCGATGTGCGGCGCATGCTGTTGCAGCAAAAGTGCTGGGTCGAAGGCGCGCAAGCGCTGGGGTTCTACACCGCGCTGCTCGTCGACCAGGGCCGCGATCCGGACGAGACCGTACGCAACGAAAGCCATCTGCTATTGGACTTGCTCACGCCGATCATCAAGGCCTGGGGCTCGGATTATTCGCTCAAGGCCAACGAACTGGCGATCCAGATTCTCGGCGGCTACGGCTATACCCGCGAGTATCCGGTCGAGCAGTGCTACCGCGACAATCGCATCAACCCGATCCATGAGGGCACCAACGGCATCCAGGCGCTGGACCTGCTCGGGCGCAAGGCGATGATGCACAACGGTGCGGCGTTGAAGTTGTTGCTGCGGGAGATCGGTTCGACCTGCGCCGATGCGGGCTCGCTGCCGGAGTTGGCCGCGTTGGCTGCGCAGTTGCAGGCCGGAGCGACGTTGGCCGGGGAGACGACGATGGCGGTGGGTCAGCGCATGGCGGCGGGTGAGGTTCGGTTGGCGTTGGCCAATGCGGCGCATTACATGACCTTGCTGGGTCATCTGACGATTGCGTGGCTGTGGTTGCGTCAGGCGGCGATTGCGCAGCGGGCGCTTGCCGGGGCCGGGGACGCCGATACGGCGTTTTATCTGGGCAAGTTGCAGGCTTGTCGGTTTTTCTTTGCCACTGAGTTGCCGCAGATTGAGTTGGCGGCTCGGTTGGTGGGTGGGGCTGAGCCTAGTGCCTATGAGATGCAGGCGGATTGGTTTTGATTGTTGATCATGGCGTTGCGCGGGTTGTAGCGCTGGCTTGTTCGGTTTTTTTTTGAGAGCAAGGTCAACAGCTTCCACCGCTGAAGCAGCGGGTTACTTTCTTTTGTCAAAAGCGACAAAAGAAAGGTAACCAAAGAAAAACGCTTTTCTTTGAATCAAGTGCCCGCAAGTTCGGAGCAGACGCGGGCATGCGCCACACGGGACATCCTGTCCCGGTGGCGCACGGCGCACATCCATGTGCGCCGCCCTCCGGGTGTGCTGTTGTTCTCGCAAGTCAGCGGCCTCGCAGCGCTGGATGAACTGCGCGTATCCAGACCCGAGCGAAAACCGCATGGCCTCCCTGTAGGAGCGGCGCAAGCCGCGACCGCGGGAACACAACTACGTCGAAAACTACGAGGTGGCCGTAGTCGCGCGGTCGCGGCTTGCGCCGCTCCTACAGGGAGGCCATATGGCTTTCGCCTCATTTCAATCGTCGCGCCCAACGCTGCGAGGCCGCTGACTCGCGTTAGCAAAAGCACACCCGGAGGGCGACGCGCATGGATGCGCGTCGCGCGCCACCGGGACATGGATGTCCCGTGTGGCGCGTGCCCGCGTCAGCTCCGCACTTGCGGGCCCTTGATCCACAAAAAAGCGTTTTTCTTTGGTTACCTTTCTTTTGTCGCTTTTGACAAAAGAAAGTAACTCGGCCGCTTGCGGACGAAAGCCGTTGATCTTGCCTCTAAAAACAACCGCAAATACAGCATGCGCACAACCACCCCCTACTTCACCAACCGAACCACATTCTTCCCCGCATTAGCGCTATCCCCATACTGATTGATCACATGCGTGATCTCCCCATACCCCCCACCCAACGAAACGGTGGTCATGTTATGGAACATAGCCCCATTCAACCCCGCCGCCGGCGCCTCGATCGAACTGAACAACTTCACCGTGCGATTGACGTTGAAGAAACAATAAATCCCCACGCCCCACGCCTCGTGCGAAGTCACCGAGTCGGCGACCTTGTACGAGGCATAACCATTGACCCCGTTGTTCATCCAACTGGCCTGGTCGGGCACATCGTAAGGAATCTCGCTCTGATAGAAATACACCCGCCCGCCATTGCCGTTCCACAAGGTCTGATACCGGTGGAAGTGCTCGACGAACAGACCATAAGCCGAAACGTTGTTGCCGTTGACGACCAAGCCGTTGACCGTGGTGTTGACGTTCCAGCCCCAGCCGGTGCCGTGATCCGCGCGCCACAGCCACAGATGATCGGCGATCACGTGATTGCTGTTGATGCGCGCGCTGACTGAGGCGCGCCCAACCGCGGCGCCGCCGATGCGGAAAAACAGGTCGTGCAGCGAGGTCGGATTGCCGGAATGATCGGCCGCGCTGCCGCCCGGCCCGACTTCCAGCAACACCTGCGAATTGACCGTGCCGGCATCGAACAGCAAACCGGCGATCTTGACCCCATCGACATCGGGCACGGTCATCGCATTGACCCCGTTCTGTGGAATCAAGGTCGCAAGGCCCAGGCCGAGGATCACGGTGTTGGCGCGGCTTACGCGCAAGGTGTCGTTCAAACGGTAAATGCCCGGCGTCAGCAGCAAGTGCTTGCCCTGGTCGAGCGCGGCGTTGAGGCTGGCGGCGGTGTCGACGCCGGCCTTGGCGATATGGAAGGCGTCGAGCGAAATCGATTGCCCCGCTGCCGCGCCGCTGCCCCAACTGGTGCGGCTGCTGTTGTTGCGGATCGCCGGCACGAACACACTGTAGCGGCCCTGCGCGTCGATGGTCAGAAAGGGTTTCTCGCGGATCACCGGCACCGAGCCCATCACCGTATTGGGCGGGTTCGGCCAGGACACGCCCGACGGCGCGCCGCTCACGCCGGCGAACACCATGTTCCAGTTCGAACCGGCCCAACTGCCGATCTGCGAATTGCGGGTGAACCACTGCTGCTGGCCGCCGGAATTGATCTGTCCGTCGATCCGGCTGTCGGACAGGAAGCCGCCGCTCGACCAACCGTTGTCGTCCAGCGCCATGTTGCCGCGCACGTGCATGCGCCGGAACGGCGCGGCCTGCGACACCGCCCAGCGATTGACCCCGCCGGACGGATTGATCGCGAGGTTCTCCGCCGCGCGCCAGAAATTATGCGTGGCGTTGCCGTCGAACCAATCGGCCTCGGCATGCACCGCGCCGTTGATGTTCACGTCGTCGGGCGAGCCGCCCAACCCCAGCACCTGGGTGTAGAAACCGACGTTGACGTCGACGTTGTAAGTGCCGGGCTTGAACAGGATCGCGTAGCGGTCGGGACCGAACTGGTTGCGTTCCTGGATCGCGAAGATGTTGTTGACCAGACTCTGGATCGACGATGCGGACATGCCCGGATCGAACACCACCACGTTCGGGCCGAAATCCGGCATCGAGGCGGCGCTGCCGATCGCGAACCAATTGAAGTTGCCGGTGGTATTGCCGGGGCCGACGCTGTCCATGCGCAACTGGATCACGTGGCTGCCGGCGGGCAAGCTGATCGGGCTCGATACGGTCTGCCAGTTCTGCCAGCCGCCGGTATCGGGCACCGATAACGACGGTGTCGCCGCCACGCCGTCGACGCGCAGATGGAAGTTGCCGCCCGGCCCTTGGCTTGCGACGCGAATCTGCGCGGTGTAGCTGCCCGCATTGGTGACGTTGACGGTGTAGTTGAGCCATTCGCCGGCCGTGGTCCAGCCGATGTTGTAGCCACCACCGCTGTCGCCGGTGGCTTCGATGCCGACGCCTTCGCTGCGGTACTGGCCGCCGGGATTGCTGTTGCCCGGATTGAAGTAGCCGACGTTCTGTCCGCCCAGGTCGAAATTCTCGGCCTGCACCGTGCCCGGCACCGCCCACGCGCTGCCGCCGTAGGGCGTGCCCGCGCTCGCCACGCGCCATGGCAGTAATGCGGCGATTAGAAAAAATACTGCAAGGCCGGGAATGGTCTTCACTGGAATCTCCTGCTCGACGGGCTCATCGTTCGTCGCTGCGGACGCTGTGAGCGAGTTGTACGACGTCGTCTTCGCCGCGTTGCTGCGCGAATGCCGGGATCGCCGTTGAACTGAGTCACAAAAGCGCATGCGCGCTTCGATCCTGCTGATGCAGGTCGCGTTTTCACCTCGATCGCGCCGTTACTCGTTCGCTACGACTTAAGTAGTAAGCAGGCGGCCGATGCGTTTTCGCCAACGGTCTCATCGCGGCCTTGCCGCGAACGTGGCCGCCCGGGCGGTCGATCCGCGTCATTGCTTATGTCGAATCCGACGCCTCAACGCCGCCGCAGTCACGCGACATCATCCGACCACACAGGGGTCCCATGGCCAGCTCGCCCAGCCCATCCGCCCAGCCCGGCGCATCCGCCGAACCCGACGCCTCCAGCAAACCCAACATCCTGGTCATCCTCGTCGACCAACTGCGTTTCCCGCGTTACGCCTACGGCGCGCAAGGCGGTTTCGTCGACGATCTCAAGGACATCGTCGGCTTCCAGGGCGAACCCGACGCCGACAACGATTACCGCCAGTACTTCCCCGGCCTGTGGTCGCTGCGCAAGCATTCGGTGGTGCTGCGCAAACACACGATCGCTTCCTCGGCCTGCATTCCCAGCCGCACCGCATTGATGACCGGCCAGTACGGCGCGCGCACTGGCGTGACCCAGACCGATGGCTTGTTCAAGAACGGCGACGCCGCGGCGTTCCCGTGGCTGGCCGCCGACGGCATCCCGACCCTCGGCCACTGGTTTCGCGGCGCGGGCTACAAGACCCATTACTTCGGCAAGTGGCACGTCAGCAATCCGCCGGAGCATTCGCTGCAGCGCTACGGCTTCGACGATTGGGAACTGTCGTGGCCCGAGCCGCACGGTTCGAGCATCAACAACCTCGGCGCGTATCGCGACGTCGGCTTCCGCGATCTGGTCTGTGGCTTTCTGCGCGGCCAGGGCCTCGGGCTGGCGTACAACCGCCAGCTCGCCCAGCACGATCAAACCAAGCCGCTGACGCCGGACCCGAGCACCGATCCCAAGCCCTGGCTCGCGGTCGCCTCGTTCGCCAATCCGCACGACATCGCGACCTATCCGGGCCTGCCGCGCGGCCTCGACCCCGACGCCAAGCCGATCGGCCCGCTGATGGTTCCGGCCCAGGGCACCTGGAGCAACACACCGACCGCCGGCACGTTGCGGCTGAATCTCAATCCGCTCGCGTTTCCGCAGGACAATGCCAACGTCCCGCCGAGCCTGGACGATCCGCTGACCAACAAGCCGGCCTGCCAGTTCGATTACGCCTACAAGATGGGGCTGGCGCTCGCGTCCAAGACCGGATTGTCGGCGCAACAACAGGCGGGACTGGACGCGGTCAACGCGGCCTTGCTGTCGGGCATTCCGTTCCAGCTGACCGCCGATCCGTTCAACGCGGCGCTGCGTTTCGTGCAGTACTACGCGTGGTTGCAGCATCTGGTCGACGGCCATATCCGCAGCGTGCTCGACGCGCTCGACGAATCGGGCCAACGCGACAACACCATCGTGGTGTTCATGGCCGACCACGGCGAATACGGCGGCGCCCACAACTTCATGATCGAGAAGTGGCATACCGCGTATCAGGAAGCGCTGCACGTGCCGGTGGTGATCCAGTCGGCGAAGCTCAACGCCGAGCCCGACATGCGCCAGATCGATGCATTGACCAGCCACGTCGACATCGTGCCGACCTTGCTCGGCCTGGCCGGTCTGAGCGAACACGACATCGCGCGCATCGGCGAAGCACTGCGCCAGACCCGGCCGGTGCCGCCGTTCCCCGGCGTCGATCTGACTGCGGTGATCAAAGGCACGCAGAGCGAACCGACCCAGCCCGATGGCCAGGTGCGCGAAGGCATCCTGTTCGTCACCGACGACGAAATCACCGAGCGCCTGCACGGCGATCTCGATCCGCACCAGGTGCATTCGGACCGCGAATTCAAGATCTTCCTGGAGATGGTCGACGTGGTCCGCGACGGCAGCAGCAAACTGCCGTTCAACGGCCCGGTGCCGCAACTCGCGCCCGGTCCGGTGCGGCAACCCAACCACGTGCGTTGCGTGCGTTCGGGCGAATGGAAACTGGTCCGTTACTGGGACCCGAACCAGGTCGAGGCCGACGAATGGGAGCTGTACGACCTGGAACACGACGGCTGCGAGATGACCAACCTGCTGGTCACCAACGCCAGCTTCCCGACGCCGATCGCGGAACTTCCACCGTATTACACCGATACCGGCATCGTCGACACCGCCAATCGCTTGAACCGGTTGCTGCAGCGGTATGAAGCCGAAATGCTGTCGACGCCGGAATCGGCTTGAAGCGATGACCACCGGCGTCGCTTCGAGCCGCCGCATCGAACGAAAGGGCCTCGCGATCGCAAGGCCCTTTCGTTATCGCAAACCATGATGCAATCGGGCCGCGACATCGCGACACTGAGCGGAATCGGACGAAGTAAATGATCTGACCGCCCGCGTGGTGTCAGCATCGGGGGCGGATAGCGGGCGGAGAGGTCTGTCCTGGCAGGGTTCGGCGCTCGTGTTTCAGATCCTAGCGATCTGAACGAAAAGCATCGGGGCGGAAGCTGCCTCCCACAAAAGATTCGACGCATCGAGGTCTGTTGTGGGAGGGAGCTTCAGCCCCGACGCGCTTCCCGCAGGTCGCGGTGATCGACATGTGCGCAACCCCGCACGCCACCCCGTCGGCTTCACACTGCGCAGCACCGGCTCCATCGCCGTATCGTCGCCCCGGTCGCAAGCCGCTTCCCCCGTGCGCGCGGCCCACTATGCTCTGTTCCACGCCTCCACCCGGACTCCACCGTGATCAAGAGTTTCTTCTTCGTCGCCCGCCTCGCCGCCGCCTGGTTCGGCCTGTTCGTGCTGCTGGCGCTGTTCGCCCAGGCCGTGCCGGCGCTGGAACACGAGGACACCGGGCCGCTGTTCCTGGTGGCGCTCATCGTCGTCGCCATCGTCATCACCCACGCGTTCTCGCACCTGCGCCGGGTGCGTCTGATCGCCGGCGAGGTCAACGCCGGAACCTTGTCCAACCGCCAGCGTCGTCAGATCGAGATGCCGTTCGATGCCGACGAGGCCTTCGACCTGCTCGACGCCGCCGTGCGCGAACTGCCGCGCACCTTCGAGCTGGAAAGCGCGCGCGACAGCCTGCAGGTGCGGGCCAAGGTGCATCGGCCCGGCCTGCAAGGGCGCCACGCGCTCAGCCCGGTCACCGTGTACCACTGGTGGCTCGGCACCACCCGCAACCAGATCCTCGCCACCGTCACCCCGGGCGAAGGCACCAGCCGCATCACCCTGATCTGCGAACCCGATACCGGCGCCTGGAGCGACTGGCTCCGGGTCGACGAAGGCACCAATCTGGAAAACGCCGAAGCCCTGGTGCGCGCGATCACCCGACGCGTCGCCGAGCGTCGCCGCCACGAACGCGCCGCGGTCACCCGCACCGTGGTCGAGAAAGAACTCGCGGTCGCCAAGCTGAGCCTGCTGCACGCCCAGGTCGAGCCGCATTTTCTCTACAACACCCTGGCCAGCGCGCAGTACCTCGCGCGCAACGACCCGCCGCGCGCCGACGAGATGCTCGGCCACCTGATCGATTTCCTGCGCCGTTCGCTGCCGCGCACCGAAGACTCGCTGTCGACCCTGGGCGACGAACTCGATCGCTCGCGCGCCTACCTGGAAATCCTCAAGCTGCGCATGGGCGAACGCTTGAGCCTGCAACTGGACGTGCCTGAGGAACTGCGCGCCCTGCCGCTGCCGCCGATGATGCTGCAGACCCTGGTCGAGAATGCGATCAAGCACGGCCTGGAACCCAAGCCCGGCGGCGGCACCGTGTGGATCCTCGCGCGCCGCGCCGATCACTCGATCGCGATCACCGTCGCCGACGACGGCCTGGGCTTCAATGCGCAGACCGCCGGCACCGGCATCGGCCTGCGCAACCTGCGCGAACGCCTGCACCTGGTGTATGGCGGCGGCGCCGTGTTGTCGATCGTCGCCAACTTCCCCAACGGTGTCGCCGCCACCTTGACCATCCCGTCCCTGCAACAAGAAGAAGCCGAACATGCCTAAGCCCCTCACCGCGGTGATCGCCGAAGACGAAGCGCTGCTGCGCCAGGCCCTGGTCGATGCGTTGCGCAGCGCCTGGCCGGACCTGCGCATCGTCGCCGAATGCGAGGACGGCGCGGTCGCGCTCGAAGCGCTGGCCGAGCATCGCCCCGACATCGCATTCCTCGACATCCGCATGCCCGGCCTGAGCGGCCTGGACGTCGCGGTCGCCGCCACCGACGTCAGCCCGCAGACCCAGATCGTGTTCGTCACCGCCTACGATCAATACGCGATCGACGCGTTCGAACACGGCGCGATCGACTACCTGCTCAAGCCGGTCACGCCCGAACGGCTCGCGGTCACCGTGCAGCGGCTGCAGGCGCGCGGCGGCGCGGGTCCCGGCGGCGGCGGCCAAGGCGAGGCCGATGCGCTCGCCGTGCTCTCGCAACGCCTCGCCGCGCAGCGCGCCAAGGCTAGCGACAAGCCCCCGCTGACCTGGCTCACCGCCAGCGCCGGCCGCGAAACCCGGCTGATCCTGATCGACGATGTGGCCTACTTCCGCGCCGACAACAAGTACACCACCGTGGTCACCGCCGAGGGCGAGGCGCTGTTGCGCAAGCCGATCCGCGAACTGCTGGAAGTGCTCGATGCCAACACCTTCAAGCAGATCCATCGGTCGACCATCGTCAACCTCAAGGCCATCGCCGGCATCGTCCGCGACGAAAGCGGCAAGGGCACGGTGCGGCTGCGCAACCGGCCCGAGACGCTGACCGTCAGTCAGCCGTTCATGGCATTGTTCCGCACGATGTAACGGCTTCATCCTGCCCCGCCCCGCCTCATCCATCGACCCGAGATCGATCATGCGCAAGTTCATCGCACTGCTGTGTTGCTCGTACCTGTTGGTGGGCTGCGACATCGGCGGCAACACCATTGTGCATCGCGAGAACGAAAACGGCGTCGACATCATCCACAGCAAGGTCAAGATCGACGAACGCAGCGCCCGCTTCGAATGCATCGCCAGCCGCAGCGGGCAGTGCCACTACCGCCTGTTCCGCAAGGTGTGTCCGCAGGCGCCCGGCGCGGTGGAACCGGCGAATGCGCTGGCGAGCGCGGCGACCAACCCGGACGGCCGCAAACCGGAGTGCGCCGATCGCATCGTCGAGCGCTTCATGGTCAAGGCCGGCACCACCCGCGCGGCCCTCGACATGAAGCCGGGCTTCACGGTCTGCGTGACGCCCGACGACACGCCGGTGTCGGCCGATTGCAAACCTTCGGCGCCGTGAGTCCGCAGCGGCCCGGACGCGGGCCGCCGTGGAGTGATCACTCATCCGCCGATGTGCCTGGACGCGGTTAGCGCATCGAACCTGTTGGAATCAGCGCTTGCATCGGCCGCGACGATCATTCGCTGCGATCGCGCATCGCCAGCAAGGACCGCTGTTCAAGACTGCATGAGTTCACGCTGATCCCCAGTTGTCCATTTCCCTGGACATCGACCGGCCAAAGCATGCCGTGATCCAAAATCCACCAGGGACTGAATACGGGAATGAAATCCCGCAGTGGTTCTATTTCGTGCGCCACCAAATGCTCGTACAGATCCTGCGATTCCCAACACCGCTCCTCGCGTGCGCGTTCGCGTAGATGATCGGTCAGGAAACCCGCCACGCGCCGGGCCGTCCTGGCCAACGGGTCCTCGCGCTCATCGCGATGCCAGCTGCTGGACAAGTCGCGCTTGCTGGCATCCGACAACTGCGACCACCAGCGGCGCACCGCCGGGTCGCTGGACTGCGCATACGGCATGTTGATCGAGGCCATGGTTCCTCCTGTGGGTTTGGGAAGGCAAACATCTGCGCTGCCGGTTCGAATCGATTGGATCCGGTCCGAGTCGGCGTCGTGCTTCGGGCAAATGAAGCAGCGGATTTACCGGCGCACGGGCATTGAAAACACGAAGGCGGACACGAAGGCGAGTCGGCCATCGTGGTCGCGAAATGCGCTCAGTCGATGGCGGCGGACTCCCCAGTCCACCGCATCGAGGCGCCCCAGGCGGGGCAGCCGAAAACGAGCCGGCATGGTACCGCCGTCAACGCGGATTCGGCGCGACCCGGCGGCCGGCACTTCAGCGCCGGTCCGGGCGGGTTGCGGTATGATTGTGCTGCCGGTGAACGCAAGATCGCGCGGACCCCAGGCATCCAAAGCAATATTCCACTGCGTGAGTGCGCCGCAGTCGCTCCCCACCCCATGTTTCGATCTGCCGCTAAGCGCGGCTCAAGCCCGTGGCATGAGGATGCTGCTCCACACCACGATCCGATCGCCGCGCAGATCGTCGTCGCTGCGCAACCACGGCTCGGCCGTGATCACCGACGTACACGGACCCAGAGTGCAGACCCGGATCGGGCGCGCAAGCGCAATGCCGCGCAGGGTGTCGAGCACGCTGCGCAATACCGAGCCGGTGAACGGGGTATACAGATAGAACACCGTACCCGCGGACAGATCGGCCGCGCGCGCATCGGCCTGGATGAAATCCACGCGGTCCAGATTCAGGCCCCGCGCACTGCGCCGTGCGATCTCGACATAGGCCGCCTCCAGCTCGACACCGAGGCTGCGCGCCGGCGTACACGCCGCGACCGCGAGCGGCAGGTGGCCCAGGCCGGCGCCCAGGTCGATCAGCAGATCGTTCGCGTCCAGATGCAGCCGTGCGATCAGCGCGAAGATCTGCCGCGCGGGCGTGGGCTGGTAGAACACCATCTCCGCCGCCGGCTCGATGCCGTCGTCCCGCGGCGGTTCGAACTGCAGCACCTCGCTCAGCAGTGCATCGAGGTGGTCGTAGGCGTCGCCGTCCGCGTCGTCGAGGGCGACGCCATCGGAGGCGTATCGCAGCAAGCGCCCGGCCCCGGCGCCGCTTCGCAGGTCTTCGCGCAGGTCTCGGTACACGTCCTGATTGATCGTTTCCAGCCTAGCCTGCAAGGCCTGAGCGCGATCGAACAACGAACGATTGGGATCGAGGTTCCCGGCCGCGGCCGTCGGCAGATACAGCAGCGCGCGTTCGATCCGGTCCAGCGCCTCGATGCGCTCGCGCAGCCGTTCGGGCGCCTGCCACGACGGATCGCGTTCCAGTTCGACTAGCAGGGTCTGCAATGGACCGATCATGGTGGGACTCGGTTTTGAGGCATACGCGTACATCATCGTGCTGCGGCCGCAGCATCCCGTCACCGTGCTGATCGCGCAATGCGCGCAATCCGTCCGACGCGTCGACAAGAACGGAATCAAGCACCGGTCGCCGATACCGATCTTCCAGCGCCCACACGTTCACGACGGGCCGTGGCGCTCCCGCGTCGGCCTGAGCGACGACAGCTTCGCATCAGGGATTGGATCGCGACGCGCCACATACGCGGCAGGACGCAGCTACTTGGCGCACCACTCGACCGCATCGCGCAACTGCGCTTTCGCCTCGGCCACCGGATCGGCCGGCTCCTCGTCGCCGACCAGAAGCGTCGCGAAGGCGGGACGCAGCTTGACCTTGGTCGCGGTGGAGGTGGCGGCGTAACCGGCCAGTCCGTCCGCGTCGGTGGTGCCGCGGTAGATCGTCGGCGGATCGCCGCAGATCACCAGTTCGTAATCGATGCCGGACAGCGCGCGATGGGCGGGGTCGGTCATGACCAGTTGCTCGCCCATCTCGCCGCTGCCGAAACGCTCGCGCAGCACCCAGCCGTCCGCCGGCACGGCTTCGGCGAAGGCGAACACCGCGGTGCGGCCGAGCGCGTCGGTGACGCCCTGGTAGACCTTCTTGGTCGAGGCCACGAACGGCAGATCGGTGCTGCGATGGCTCAGCGCGTACGGACGGTTCGCGGCCGGCTCGCCGCTGTGGGTATCCTCGAGCACGAAGCGGTAACGATGCGGACCCGCACCGACCTGCTGCGCGCCGGCGAAATCCTGGGTCTGCGTGACCGAGGCCGCGGCCGGTTCGGGCTCGTGGATCGAGGGCGCTTGCGCCCGCACCGCGGCGCCCTGGCAGGCGCCGAGCAGCGCGATCAGGCTCGCGCCCAGCGCGGCCGAACGCAGCGCGTTGCGTGTCGTCGTCGAAACCGATTCACCAGCTTGCATCGTGCGGACATCCCTTTCGAACGCGGAGCGCGTGGCGCGCAGTCTACGGGCTGGCGCCGGCGCCCGCACCGACGCCGGGCCGCGCGATTCGCGGCATCACTGCGTCTGCGGCTTCGTCGGTAATTCGGAGACGCGCTGCTCCAGCGATTGCACCTGCGCCGGATCGAGCTGGTCGCGATGTTTGTCGACAAACACCCGGACCGCCTGCCGGTACTCGGCGATGAATTCCGGATTGTCCGGGCTGACCGCCAGCTGCGCCCGCGCGCGCTCGACCGGCTCGCGGTCCTGCGCGATCAGGCGCGCCTTGCCGTAGTCGGACTCGTCGACCAGGATCGCCACGTTGCGCTCGAAACCGGGCACGTACTTGACCACGAAGGTTTCGCCCTTGGGCGGAATCAGGATCGCGTTGCGGATGGGATAGGTGCTGGCCGACATCGTGTCGAACTCGAACTTCACGTCGCGTCCGTCGGCGGTCCTGAGCACCGCCGCGTATTCCCAGACCGGATTGTCGTTGAGGGTGGAACTGGTCGGGCTCTCCTGCACGATCACCGCCGTGCCGCGGGTGCCGCAGGCGTTGAGGAAGGCCGCGTTGAGAAACGAGCCGGTGAAGATGTTGGCCTGCGCGAACAACAAGCCGCCCAGGCTCAACCAGGCCCAGCCGCTGCCGGCCCGCCACATCGACACCAGCAGGCCCAGGCCGATGCCGCCGAGCAGGATCAGCCAGAACGACCAGATCGGATAGTGGGACAGGAAATACAGGATCGACGACACAACGACCACGCATGCGACTCCGGCAAGGGCTTGCGCGTGCATGGTCGCATGACCTCGATGCCAGTCGCGACCGCGCTGCGGTGAGTCGCGACGAACCGCGGCAAGCGTGCGATTCGACGCTCAGTGCTCGGTGCCGCCATGGCGATGACCGGCCCGCCGCACCGCCACTTGCGCCAGTCATCCAACAACGCTCACCCCCCCATCAAGCCGTCGCCGACGGCCTCTCGTAACAGCCCGTCTGCCCCAGGCCCGGCGTCCCGCACTCACGCAGCCGCCCCCCTGATATTGCTGCGCCGCACAAGCCGATCCTGGGATTTTTGCCGCCATTCGCATCCCACGGCGGCACGGCGACCGGGCAAACTTGACTAATTTGAAAATAAATTTTCATATTCTGAAAACTGTCGCAAGGCCAACCGACCCGGCCTGACGCCGAGGCCGACCGCGCTTTCCGGCCCACCGCGACGGTCGCCGCACCTCGCGCCCGGCGCGATCCGTTCCGACCTCTTTCGTGGAGTGCGCAATGCCGAAGCTCGCCGCCCCACCCCGTCTGCAACTCGCCCTGGCGATCGAACCACTGCCGTTGAAAACGCCGTTCCGCATCGCCGGCCATCGCTTCGATGCGATGCCGGCGCTGACCGCGATCCTCAGCGACGCGCGCTGCTACGGCCGCGGCGAAGCCTGCGGCGTCTACTACCTCGACGATCGGCCCGAGACGATGCACGCCACCCTCCAAGCGCATCGCGACGCGATCGAGGACGGCATCGACAGGCAGCGACTGCGCGCACTGCTGCCCGCCGGCGGCGCGCGCAACGCGGTCGACTGCGCGCTGTGGGAGTTGCAGGCGCAGCGCGAAGGCCGGCCGGTGTGGGCGCTGGCGCAAGTGCCGAAGCCGCGCCGGCGCATCACCACCTTCACTCTCGGCGCCGACGATCCGGCGACCGTCGCCGCCAATGCGCTGGCCTACGTCCAGGCACGCGCGCTCAAGCTCAAACTCGACGGCGATCTCGACACCGACATCGACCGCATCCGCGCCGCGCGCAACGCGCGCCCCGACACCACGCTGAGCGTCGATGCGAATCAGGCCTATCGCCTGGACACCATCGCGCCGCTGATCGCGGCGCTGGTCGATCACGGCGTCGGCCTGCTCGAGCAGCCGTTCGCACGCGGCCGCGAGGCCGACCTCGACGCACTCGACTGCCCCATCGACCTCGCCGCCGACGAAAGCATCCAGGGGCTCGACGAGGTCGACGCGCTGCAAGGCCGGGTCGAGGTGATCAACATCAAGCTGGACAAATGCGGCGGCCTGACCGAAGCGCTGCTGATCGTCGAACGCGCCCGCGAGTTGGGCATGAAGACCATGGTCGGCAACATGCTCGGCACCAGTTGGGCCGCCGCGCCGGCGTTCGTGCTCGCGCAGGTGTGCGACTTGATCGATCTCGACGGCCCGATCTTTCTCGCCGGCGATCGCGCGCACGCGGTCGTCTATCGCGACGGCCATATCGATTGCCCGGCGCAGGTGTGGGGCAGCGGCGTCGCCGACGGCGCGCCCGCCCGCGACGCCGATGGCGCCATCCGCGCGCCTGCGCCGCTTTGAACCCGACCACCGACTTCCCACCGCAGCACCGACCGAGCCCGCGACCATGACCCTCGACACCGCACGACTCAGCCGCCGCCGTCTGCTTCAAGCCTCCGCCGCCGCAACCCTGGCCCTGCCCCTGCACGCGCTGGCCGCCGCCAACCCGGCCATCGCGTCCTCGACGAAACCGAGCTCGAACACGCGCGCGACCGCGAGCAACTATTCGCCGCGAGCCCGCGCCATCGTCGAACGCGCGCTGGTGATCGACATGCTCGCGCCGCTGCGCCTGGACCTGCGCGCGGACGCGTACGCGCTGCCGCTGAGCGAGCAACACCTCGCCGACTTCCGCGCCAGCGGCATCGACGCGTTCCACAACTCCTGGGGCCTGGGCGGCGCGGACGCGCGCGAACGCGTCGCCGAGCACCTGGCCGGCTGGAACGGTTGGATCGCCCGCCACAGCGACTTGTTCTGCCTGGTCGACCACGCCGCCGATCTGGATCGCGCCAAGGCCGCGGGCAAGATCGCGGTGATCGCCGGCGTGCAGAACGCCGAACACTTCCGCAGCAAGGAGGATGTCGCGTTCTTCCACGGCCTGGGCCTGCGCTGCGCGCAGCTGACCTACAACAGCCAGACCGTGATCGGCTCGGGCAGCACCGAGCGCGAGGACGGCGGCCTGAGCGACTACGGCGTGAGCGTGCTGGGCGAAATGGAGAAGGTCGGCATGCTGATCGATGTCTCGCATTGCGGCGACCGCACCACTCTGGACGCGATCGAACTGGCCAAGGGACCGATCGCGATCACCCACTCCAATTGCCGCGCGCTCAACGACCATCCGCGCCTGAAGACCGACGAGGCGATCCGCAAACTCGCCGCCAAGGGCGGGGTGAT
This sequence comes from Lysobacter capsici, assembly GCF_018732085.1. Lineage (NCBI taxonomy): Bacteria > Pseudomonadati > Pseudomonadota > Gammaproteobacteria > Lysobacterales > Lysobacteraceae > Lysobacter > Lysobacter capsici. Next base: position 4,140,800 of record NZ_CP076103.1, read on the forward strand.
GGGCATCACCGGCGTGCGCATGTTCGTCAGCGCCAAGGAACCCACCACCCTCGACAGCATGGTCGATCACATCGATCACGTCGCCAGGCTGGTCGGCATCGAGCATGTGGGCATCGGCTCGGACGCGGACCTGTACGGCTACGACGCGCTGCCGCCGGATCAACTCAAGGCGCTGCGCGATTCGTACAAGGCCAGCTACGGCTTTCGCGAGCGCATCGACATCGAAGGCTTCGATCGCCCGAGCAAGATCTTCGAACTGACCCAAGCGCTGATCCGCCGCGGCTACAGCGACGGCGATATCGAAGCGGTGCTCGGCGGCAACTTCCGTCGCCTGCTCGGCCAGGTCTGGCGTTGAACGCGAAACCCGATCGACCGAGATAACCAAAAAACGCAGCGCCACGTTAATGCACTGCCACGACATCCGCTCTCCGGGGAGAGAACCATGCCGCAGCTCGATACGCGCCACACCGCACGCCATGGCCTGGGCCTGGCGATCGCTTTCGCCCTGACTTCGTGGTCGTGCGCCGGCCTGGCCCAGACCGCGCCGGACGCATCCGCGGAAAAAACGCCCGATCACAAGACCGCGCAACCGTCGGCGACCCTGGAAGCGGTCACCGTCACCGCGCAGAAACGTACCGAGAACGCGCGCAAGGTGCCCGCTTCGATCAGCGTGGTCAGCGAGCAACAACTGGAAAACCAGCACGTCACCCAGTTGGCGGATTTGAACGGCTACCTGCCGGCGATGACCATCACCGACCGCGGCACGCCCGGCCAGACCGCGGTCTCGCTGCGCGGCATTCCGACCCTCGGCCCCGGCGCGGTGGTCGGCACCTACCTCAACGACACGCCGCTGGGATCGAGCAGCAACTTCGCCCGCTCCAGCGGCTTCGTGCTCGACCTGCTGCCCTACGACATCCAGCGCGTGGAAGTGCTGCGCGGCCCGCAGGGCACGTTGTACGGTGCAGGCGCGATGGGCGGCCTGCTCAAGTACGTGCTCAAGGACCCCGACCTCGACAGCTTCGAAGGCCGCGTCGGCGGCGGTGTGTCCGGCATCGACGGCGCCGGCGGCAACGGCTGGAGCGTGCGCGCCGGCATCAACGCACCGCTGGTCGAAGGCACACTCGCGCTGCGCGCCTCGTTCGCCAACGAGTTCACTCCGGGCTGGGTCGACAATGTCTACACCGGCCGCAAGGACATCAACGACACGCGCCAGCGCAGCGGTCACGTCTCGCTGCTGTGGCAGGCCAGCGACGATCTGAACGTCAAGTTCACCGGCTTGCATCAGAGCGTCGACGCCGACGACAACAGTCTGTCCATCCTCGATGCCAACCGCCGCCCGCGTTTCGGCCTGGACGGCACCGACAAGCCGGTCGCCGAACGCTTCGAGAAGAAGGTCGACTTCTTCGCCGCCACCGTCGACTGGAACCTGCAATGGGCCGACTTCGTCTCGGCCACGAGTTATTCCAGGACCAAGACCTACCAGCTCAACGATCAGAGCAAGACCTACGGCCCGCTGTTTCCGCTGTTCGGCGCGCCCCCGGGCGTGTCGACGTTTCCGCTCAGCCTGGACCTGAAGAAATGGACCCAGGAATTCCGCCTGGCGTCCAAGTCCGACGAACGCATCGAGTGGATGCTCGGCGCGTTCTACACCCATGAGACCTCGGCCAACCATCAGGAACTCAGCGCGCGTTCCTTCGCCGGCGTACCGGTCGCCGGGCTCGACCCGCTGGCGATCGTCGACTTGCCGTCCACGTATAAAGAACGCGCGCTGTTCGGCAATCTCACCTACAAGTTCAGCGAACGCTTCGACGTCACCGCCGGCCTGCGCTACGCCAGCAACGATCAGGACTTCAAGCAGATCGCCACCGCCGGCAGCCTGCTCGCACTGGGCACCACCACCGGCCAGTCGTCCGAGGACGTCACCACCTACCTGCTCGGCGCGCGCTGGCATCTGGACAACGACAGCCTGCTGTATGCGCGCATCGCCAGCGGCTATCGTCCCGGCGGCCCCAACGTCGCCCTGCCGGGCGTGCCGCCTTCGGTCGATTCCGACAGCCTGGTCAATTACGAATTCGGCTGGAAATCGCTGTTCCTCGACCGGCGTGCGTCGATCGACCTGGCGGTGTTCCTGATCGACTGGAAGGACATCCAGTTATCCGCGTCCACCCAGGACGGACTGACCTACTCGGCCAACGGCGGCAAGGCGCGCAGTCGCGGCGTGGAGCTGACCTCGGCATTCAAGCTCACGCCGAACCTGCGCGTGGGCTTCAACGGCTCGTTCACCGATGCCGCGCTGATGGAGGACGCGCCCTCGCTGCGAGGCCTGTCCGGCGACACCCTGCCGGGCATTCCGCGCTGGACCGCGGCGGTGAGCGCGGATTACGACTTCGAGTGGGGCGCCGGTTTCAACGGCCATGTCGGCGCCGGCTATCAGTGGATCGGCAAGCGCAAGACCAACGTCGATCACAACCCGAACGCCGCGCCGCTGCCGGCGAGCGGACAGCTCAACCTCAACACCGACGTGTCGCGCGACAACTGGACGCTGCGCCTGTACGTGCGCAACGTGACCAACCAACGCGACATCACTTCGCTCGGACCGGTCACCAGCGCCACCACCGGCGCGATCGTGGAGTGGCAGGCCAACCGCAGCCAGCCGCGCACGATCGGGCTGGAATTCGACCTGTGGTTCTGAACGCAACGCGCACCGCGAACCGTGCGTCCATCGATCGCGGCGCATCAACAATCGAACCGGAGCGACGCCCGCCGCTCCGGTTCGCAGCCTCATCGGCGACCGTCTCCCGCCCCGGTCCGACCTCACAACGGAATGTCCGCATGCCGATTTCCGCAACAACCGATACCGCTGCATTCGCACCGCTCGATCTCCCCCAGCCTTATCTGTTGTTCCTCGGCGATGTGAGCCATCCGGCCTACGCCAAGACCGCATTGGGCCTGCGCGACTGGGCGCCGGAGCGCTGCGTCGGCGAACAGCGCCTGCACGACGCCAGCGTCAGCGTGGGCCTGCCGGCGATGACGGCGGCGCAGGCGCGCGAAGCCGGCGCGCGCGCGCTGGTGATCGGGGTGGCGAATGTCGGCGGGGTGATTCCCGATCACTGGATGCCGGCGCTGCTCGACGCCTTGGCGCACGGGCTCGACCTGATCAGCGGCATGCACATGCGCCTGGCCGACATCGCGCCGCTGCGCGAACAGGCGCAGCGTCACGGCCGGCGCCTGATCGACGTGCGCGAGCCGCCGCCGTCGCTGCCGACCGCGAGCGGGCGCAAGCGCAGCGGCAAGCGCGTGCTGACCGTCGGCACCGACTGCGCGCTGGGCAAGAAATACACCGCGCTGAGCCTGGCCCGCGCGCTGCGCGAACTCGGTGTCGACGCCGACTTCCGCGCCAGCGGGCAGACCGGCATCCTGATCGCCGGACGCGGCTTGCCGATGGATGCGGTGGTGTCGGACTTCGCCGCCGGCGCCGCCGAATGGCTCAGCCCCGACGCCGATCCCGCGCATTGGGACGTGATCGAAGGCCAGGGCTCGTTGTCGCATCCGGCCTACGCCGGCGTGTCGCTGGCGCTGCTGCACGGCAGTCAGCCCGATGCGATCGTGGTCTGCCACGAACCCGGCCGTCGCGACATGCTCGGCTATCCGGGTTATCCGTTGCCGAGCATCGAGGAAACGATCGAACTGAATCTGTTGCTGGGGCGTCGCACCAATCCGGCGATCCGCTGCGCCGGGATCAGCTTGAACACCTCGCAATTGAGCCAGGACGAAGCACACGCCCTGATCGCCAGCGAAAGCGCGCGTCTGGGTCTGCCGGTCGCCGATCCGATCCGCGGCGGCGCGGCCCTGCAGGCATTGGCGCGCGCCTGCCTGGATACGGCGTCGTGAGCGCGACGCGCGAGGGCCGCGCATCATGAGCGATCCGACGCCATCGGCCTCGTGGTTCCAGCGTTATCTACTGCCCGGTTTCGCGTTCAAGGCGGTGGTGATCGGCGGCGGGTACGCGACCGGCCGCGAACTGGCCGAGTTCTTCCTGCCCAGCGGGCCCTGGGGCGGCGTCGCCGGCATGCTGCTGGCGATGGCGCTGTGGAGCGTGGTGTGCATGGCGACCTTCGTGTTCGCCCACACCGCCCATGCCTACGACTACCGCAGTTTCTTCAAGCAGTTGCTCGGGCCGTTGTGGGGCTTGTTCGAATTCGCCTACCTGGCCTTGCTGATCGTGCTGCTGGCGGTGTTCGGCGCGGCCTCGGGCGCGATCGGCACGGCCATGTTCGGCTGGCCCGCGCTTGTCGGCAGCCTGTGCCTGGTGGTCGGCATCGCCGCGTTCGTCAGCTTCGGCAACGAAGCGGTCGAACGGCTGTTCAAGTGGGTATCGTTCTTCCTGTACGGCATCTACGCCTTGTTCGTGGTGTTGGCGCTGTCGCGGTTCGGCGATCGCATCGCGGCCAATTTCGCCTTGCCGCACGGCGGCGAGGGTTGGGCGCTCAACGGATTGACCTACGCCGGTTACAACATCATCGGCGCGGTGGTGATCCTGCCGATCGCGCGCCATTTCCGCGGCCGTCGCGACGCGCTCGCCGCCGGCCTGATCGCCGGGCCGCTGGCGATGCTGCCGGCGCTGTTGTTCTTCGTGTGCATGATCGCCTACTACCCGCAGATCGCCGATCAGGCGCTGCCCTCGGACTTCCTGCTGCAACGCCTGCAGATGCCGTTGCTGCATGGCGTGTTCCAGTTGATGATCTTCTCGGCCTTGCTGGAAAGTGGAACCGGCGCGGTACATGCGATCAACGAACGCGTGGCGACGGTCTGGCGCGCGCGGCGCGGCGAAGCGCTACCCAAGCGCGCGCGCCTGGCGATCGCCGCCGTGTTATTGATCGGTTCGATCTTCCTCGCCGACCGTTTCGGCCTGGTCGCCCTCATCGCCCAGGGTTACCGCGGCCTGTCCTATCTGTTGCTCGCCGTCTACGTAGTGCCGTTGCTCACCTGGGGTCTGTGGCTGTTGTGGCGCGGACGCCTGCGTCCGCCGGTCGCGACGCCGCCCCTCGCTCATTCCACTGGAGGACGTCCATGAAGTTGTCGCGTCTGAAATCCCTCGCCGGCACGCTGTTGCTGGTCGCCGGCATCGGCGCCCTGCGTGCGCAGCCGGCGCCGTTGTCGCCGGCGCCGCCCGTGGCCGCCTCGCCCGCGGTCGCGCCCGCTGCGGTCGCGCCCAGCCGACTCAACCCCGAGCAACTGGCGGCCTATGTCGACGGCGTGGTCGAGTCCTACCAGCGCCGCTTCGGCATCGCCGGGGTCACCGTCGCGGTGGTCGATGCGCAAGGGCCGCTGCTGTTGCGCGGTTATGGCGTGACCTCGCAGGACCCGCCGCGTCCGGTGAGCGCCGATCGCAGCTTGTTCCGCATCGGCTCGGTGTCCAAGACTTTCACTTACCTGGAAACGCTCAAGCTGATCGACGCCGGCAAGCTCAAGCTCGACGCCCCGGTCAACGATTACCTGCCGGCCGAGCTGAAGCTGCCCGACGACGGCTACAAGCCGGTGCTGCTGCGTCATCTGCTCACCCACACCGCCGGTTACGAAGACTCGGCCTTCGGCCACCTGTTCGCCAAGGACCCTAAGCGCACGCTGAGCTTGCACGACTATCTGCAAAAGCATCGTCCCGCGCGCGTGCGCGAGGCCGGCACCCGCGCGGTCTATTCCAACTACAGCGTCGCCCTGCTCGGCGAGGTGCTGTCGCAGGTCAGCGGCGTGCCGTTCGAAACCTTGATCGAACGCGATCTGTTCGCGCCGATGGGGATGGACCGCACCACCTTCCGCGAACCGCTCGGCGCCGGCGATCCGCGCGATTCAGGCGCCGCGTTCAAGGGCCTGTGGTCGACCGGTCATCAGCGCAGCGCGGGCGGGTTCGAACCCAAGGGCTTCGAATACATCGCCCAAGTCGGTCCGGCCGGCGCGGTGTCGAGCAATGCCGCCGACATGGGCCGTTATCTGCGCATGCTGCTCAATCGCGGCGAACTCGACGGGCGCCGGATCGTTTCGGCCGAGGCGTTCGCCAAGCTGGAAGGCGCGCCGCTGTTCCGGACCGCGCCGGATGCGACCGGCCTGGCCTACGGTTTCTTCCGTCGCCAGTACGGGCAGGTGCATGGCCTGGAACATGGCGGCGCGACGCTGTACTTCCATTCCAATCTGCTCGCGGTGCCGGAGTTGGGCTTCGGCGTGTTCGTGTCGACCAACACCGACTCGGGCCGGTCGCTGGCCGCGGAACTGCCGGCGCTGTTGCTGCAGCACTATTTCGAACGCGCACGCCCGGCCGCGCTGCCCAAGCCGGCGAAGGACGCGGCGACCGCGCTCGCGCCCTACCTTGGCAAGTACTTGAGCGAGCGCCGCAACCATCGCCAGTTCGAGAAACTGTTGACCGCGTCCAACGGCGATGTCGGCGCGACCAAGGACGGTTATCTGACCTTGAGCGCCGGTGGCGAAACCTCGCGCTGGGTGCAGGAAAAGGCCGACGTGTTCCGCGCGGTCGAAGGCCCGGGGCGGCTGGCGTTCCTGCGCGAGAACGGCGCGGTGGTCGGCTTCGTGTCGCCGTACGGCCACGATGTCTACGCGCGCGCCGGCATGTTCGATTCGGCGAACGCGCTGTACGGCTTGCTGGCGTTGAGCGTGCTCGCCTCGCTCGGGGTCCTGACCGGTGCCTGGCTGCGGCGGCGCGCGACGCCCAAGCACCCGTCGTCGCCGGCGCATCGCGGCGCGCGCTGGCTGACGATCACCGCGATCGCGTGGTTGTTGTTCGCGATCGCGTTCGGCGTGTCGTTCGCGCAGATCGTCTCGGCCGGCAACGATGCGATCTACAGCTATCCGACCGGCCTGCTGCGCCTGGCCTTGTGGTTGGGTTTGCTGCCGCTGCTGCTCAGCCTGCTCGACACCGCGCTGCTGTGGCCGGTGTGGCGGTCGAAGGACTTCGGCGTGTGGCGCAAGCTGCGCCATACCTTGGTGGTCGCGATCTTCCTGCTGACCGCGTATGCGATGTGGGTGTGGAATGTGATCGGCTGGAAGTTGTAAGGAACCACAGCGCGCGATATCGAAACCGATTGGCGACCTGAAACAAGAGCGTCGGGCTTGAAAGCCCTCCCACAGCAGACCTCGCCGCATCGGCATCTTTTGTGGGAGGCAGCTTCAGCCCCGATGCTTTCCGCTCGGATCGCCATGATCTGAAACGAGAGCATCGGGCTTGAAAGCCCTCCCACAACAGACCTGGCCGCATCGGCATCTTTTGTAGGAGGGAGCTTCAGCCCCGACGCCTTTCGCTCAGATCGCCGCGATCTGACACAAGAGCGCCGGGCTTGAAAGCCCTCCCACGAAAAGCTTTAGCACCACCGATACCCAGCCTCCGGCCCCGCTGTCTCCGATTTGTCACGAAACAGCCATAAATTGATCGAATCCCGCTGCGAGCGGTCCGCGATCGGACCTGTCGAGCGCACATTCAATCAAGGCCCTGCCCGCGATGCGTTACTTCAAGCTGCTTCTCCTGCTGACCCTGCTGCTGTCCGCTCCGCTCCAGGCCAAACCGCCGTACGTCGCGTTGGAGCAGCGGCTGACGCCGGACCAGTTGCGCGAAGTCGGCCTGTCGGCCGAACAACTGGCCACGCTCAACCGGATGCTGCGCGAAGCCGACAGCAACGCCGCGCCGGCCATCGCCGAATCCGCCGCGCAAACCAGCGACGGCCCGCAGGTCGGCGCCGGCGCGCCGCCGGTGCGCGCGCCCGGCACCGGCCAGTTCATCGGCCTCAACGACGAGCCGATCAAGAGCCGGCTCAAGCACGATGTCAGCGGCTGGGAGCCGGGCACCGTGTTCGAACTGGAAAACGGCCAGCAGTGGAAGGTGCTCAAGGGCAGCATGAAACTGAAAAAGCCGATGGTCACGCCCGAGATCGTCGTGGTCCCCGGCGTCGCCGGGCGCTGGTTCATGCAGGTCGACGAAGACATGCCCAAGGCACGCGTGTACCGGATCGATTGACCCTGCGATCGACACTGGATCGGTCGCGCCGCATCGATTGATCGCGCGGCGATCGATCCGACCGACGCATCGCTGACACAGGCCGGTGCTGGACTGTGCGAGCCGGCCGCGCTTCGGCCGGCCCACTCACGCCCAGGAACCCGCCCATGCCAGCACCCCGTATCGCCTTGCTCGCTCTCACCCTGATCGCCTGCGCCGCCGCCGGCAACGCCGATGCGGCCAGCGCACGCGACACCTGGGTGGTCGCCCAGATCCGCGACTACAACCATCCGTATGCGGCCACCGCGAGCGGCGAACTCGACACCAAGCTGGCGACAATGGCGCGCAGCGCCTACGACTTCTACCGCGGCAGCGACCACATCTTCTTCCAGGACATGGCCACCCGACCGGCGTCGGCGTATGCGACCGCGCAGACCGGCTATACCTGGATCGGCGGCGACACCCACCTGGGCAACTTCGACGCCGCGCGCGACAGCAGCGGCAAGGCCGTGTTCAAGGTCGCCGATTTCGACGAGGGCTATCTCGGCCAGTACGTGTGGGATCTGCGCCGGCTCGCCGCCAGCATGGTCCTCGCCGGCCGCGACAACGGCCGCAGCGATGCCGACATCGGCGCAGCCATCGACACCATGGTCGGCGCGTATCTCGACCAGATGAGCGAGTTCAAGGGCAGCAACGGCGAAGCCAGCTTCCGCCTGGACAAGGACGCCACCACCGGCGTGGTCGACGACACCATCGGCAACGCCGACGGCAAGACCCGCGCCAACCTGCTGGCGAAATACACCGCGCTCAGCGGCAGCGCGCGACGTTTCCAGAACCTATCCGACCTGGTCGCGGTGCCGGCATCGACCTACAGCGACGTGACCGCGGCGATGCCCGCCTACGTCAGCTCGATCGCCGCGTCCAAGCGCTACCCGAGCGGCTACTACACGGTGAAGGACGTGCATCGCAAACTCGGCTCGGGCGTCGGCAGCCTCGGCAAGCTGCGTTACTACGTGCTGATCGAAGGCGCGAGCACGTCGAGCTCGGACGACGTGATCCTCGAACTCAAGCAGCAGGCCGTCAGCGCGGTAGCGACCGCCGCGCCCGGACGCCTGCCGTCGTCGGCCTACGAAAGCCATCAGGGCATGCGGGTGGCGCGCACGGCGAAGGCCCAGGTCGTCAATGCCGAGGTGCTGATCGGCCATGCCAGCATCGCCGGCCTGCCCTTCTATGTGCATGAGAAGTCGCCGTTCCAGGAAGACTTCGATGTCGCCAAGCTCGACAGCGCCGGCAAGTTGAACACCGCCGCGCAGTACGTCGGACAGGCGCTGGCGAGCGCGCATGCGCTGGCCGACCAGGACTACGACGCTTCGGTGGTCAGCTACAGCATCGACAAGCAGGTCACCGATGCGGTCACCAGCCGCAGCGGCTTCAAGTCGGAACTGCGCGCCTTCGCCTTCGATTACGCCGCGCAGACGCAACTGGACTGGCAGGCGTTCGTCGAAGCCTATGAGGCGGGCACGCCGCTGTACTGAGCCGGATCGAACCGGCGATCAGCCGCCCCGTCGCTCAAGGACCAACGACAGGCGGCGCGCAGGTTCAATCCAGGCCGCTGCGTCCCGGCGCCCAGTACGGCTTGCTGCGCAGTTGGGTCGCATCGAAGCCGTGCGCCTTGAGCGCGCGGCCGACCCGCTGAATCGCCGGCGCGCGACCCGTCAGCACGAAGCTGGTGCGGATCTCGGCGCTGCGCCGCACCGCATCGATCGCTTCGTCCATATGGCTGTCGTCGTCGCGGCGTTCGATCAGGCGTGCGTTGCCCAAGCCCAGCGCGTGCAGCACCGCGCGCGACTGGGTCGGCGAGACCACTTCGAACACGCAGTGCAGACCCGGTTCGTCGCGGCGCAAGGCCGCGGCGAGTCCGAACGACGTCTCATCGCCGAACAGCACCGTGCACGACGCGAGGTTCTGCAGGTTCAAGGAACCGCGCGGACCGAACAGCGCCCTCGCCTCGCCGGCGTGCGCGCCGCGCACCCAGTCGGCGCCCGGGCCGTGGCCGTGGCCGTGGCAGTAGCCGACGATGCGCATGCGACCGCTGTGCGGATCGAATTCGAACGGGGTGTAGGTGCGGGTCTGCAGACCGCCGTCGAGCTTGATCTGGACCTTGTCGCCGGGCAGCCAGTCGTACTGTTTGAGCGACTCGCCCTGCAGGGTGATGAATCGGAAATCCGGCTGCGGCGCCTGGACTTCGGTGACCTGCACCATGCGCATCAGCAGGCGGGTGAAGGCGCGTTCGATCAGGCCGGCGCCTTGCGGCAATGACAGGGGAACCGCGGTTTGTCGCATACGCAATGCACTCCTGGCTCGGTGATGCCGGTGACGATCGGCGCGCTGGCGCACCGATCGCGCGTGGGCGGCGCGTGCTCTGCGCCGCTCGTGCATGGGCGGCGCGCATTCGCGCCGCCCGGGGCTCGCGCTCGGCCGCGAAACAAAGGCCGCCGAAACGACCCGGTGAAGCAAACTGGTACTCGCCGCGACGGCGGCGTCAGAAACTGCGCGACACGCCGAAGAACACCTGGCCCACGCCGTCGGTGTCCTCGGCGATCAACGGGCTGTCGGTGATTTCGTCGGGCAACACCTGATAGGTCAGGTTGGCGATGAACCGCCATTTCTCCGCGAACGGCTTGGCCACGCTGACGCCGACATACGGGATGGTGACGCTGCCGGGGCGATAGCTGACCACGCCGCGCGCGACTTCTTCGTCCAGGGTGCCGTAGTAGTAATTGGCCAGATCCTTGGACAGCAGGCTGACGCCGGCCGTGGGCGTGATCAGCAGGCCGGCGGCCTTCATCGGATAGCGGTAGCTCAGATCGGCCTCGTAGCCGCCGCTGACATCGCCGATATCGCCCTTGAGTTCGAGCTGCACTTCGCCGGCCGAACCGCGCCAGCTGGCCGACACACCGGCATCGATACTGTCGTCGCGATCTTCGAGCAGGTCGCGGTTGATGCCGCGGCGGGCCAGTTCGCGCCGGCCGAAATCGTCGGCGTCCATCGCATCCAGACGGCCGGACAGGAAGCCGTCGAGCACGAAACTCTCGTTCTGGATCAGGTGATAGCCGGCGGTGATGCCGCGGAAATAGAAGCGCTCGCCTTCGTAGCCGAAGAACGGAATCGCGCGGGTGTGGTTGCCCTCGCCCGCGTACAGCTCGGTGCGCATTCCTCCGGCGACGCCGATGCTCCAGTTGGACGGCGCAACGTCGGCGCGCTCCTCGCCCTCCTGCCGCACCTGAGCCGATACCGCAAACGGAAGCAGAAGCACGAACGGCGTTACGACGCGAACGAGGCGCATGGGGAAGTCCTGAAGTTTGGGGGGGGGGGAATGATTCAGTGCGACCGCGGCGGCTGCGCACTCCCGCGAAGCTAGCGAGCGGGGTTTAAGAGTTCTTTAAAAAACGGTCGTGTTGCACGGCCATGAGTCCGGCAACGACTCGTGGGTTTAGCGGCCGTTGTGGAAACCACGCCGCAGCCGCGCGACCACACCGTGGCGTATCGCTCGCGCCATCCGCGATGCGCATGCGGCATTGCGAGGCGAACGCGTCGCGATGCACGGTCTTGATCTGTGACGCAGCATGCAATCGAATCGATGCGACGCGTGGCGACGTGTCGTGCTCAGCTCTCGCCGGTCAGCATGTCGATCAAGGCCCGCGACGCGGCCGACAGACGCCGGTGCGGTGCGTAGATCAGCGAGAACGGCCGCGAGCGCCCGCGCAGTTGCGGCAACAGTTCGACCAGCACGCCGCGGCGCAGGCGTTCTTCGACGATGAAGTCGTAGCTCTGGCAGATGCCCGCGCCGTGCTCGGCCAGCGAGACCACGCCGAGCACGTCCTCGGACACGCGCAGCGACGACGGCGGCGCCCAGTCGATGTCGCGTTCGCCGTCGCGCAGCAACCAGTTCGCGATGCGGCCGGTGCTCGGCATCTCGAACGGCAGGCAGGCGTGCTTCGACAACTCGTCCAGATCGCGCGGCAACCCGGCGCGTTCGAGATACGCCGGCGAGGCGACCACGCACAGCGACGCGTCTTCGAGCTTGCGCGCGACCAGTCCGCTGTCGGGCAAGGCGCCGAGCCGGATCGCCAGGTCGAAGCCTTCGGCGACCAGATCGACATTGCGATTGGCGATGTTGAGTTCGACCTGCACGCCCGGATAGCGCTGCAGATAGCGTTGCAACACCGCGGGCAAGCGGTAGTGGCCGTAGGTGGTCGGCACGCTCAGACGCACGCGCCCGCTGAGTTCGCCGTCCTGGCCCTGGATCGCGCGCTCGGCGTCGTCGATCAGGGCGAACGCGGCGCGGGTGTGTTCCAGGTACAGGCGCCCGGCCTCGGTCAGGCCCTGGCGCCGGGTCGTGCGGCGCAGCAACTGCGTGCCCAGACGGGTTTCCAGCCGCACGATCGCCCGGCTGATCACCGACGGGGTGGTCGCCAGCGCCACCGCCGCGGCGGTCAGCGAACCGTGCTCGATCACCGCATTGAAGGCTTCCACGTCGCCGAGGTGGTCGAATCGACGGCTCATCTTTGCCTCTAAAGAACAAATTATTTGCCTTTACCTGAGTTTATCGCCGCCGATGGACGCAATACAGTGCCCGCTCACTCCTCCCGCAGGCCAAGACCATGAACCCGACGTCCGCCGCTTCGCTCAAACCCGTGCTGTTCGTGCTGACCAGCCACGCGCTCAAGGGCGCCACCGGCCAGCCGACCGGCTACTACCTCGGCGAGGTCACCCACCCGCTGGCCGAACTGGACGCCGCCGGCATCAAGGTGGAGTTCGCCTCGATCCAGGGCGGCGAGCCGCCGGTCGACGGCCTGGACCTGGACGATGCGATCAACGCGGGCTACTGGAACGACGACAACTTCCGTCAGGCCGTGCGCACTACCTTGAAGCTGGACGATGCCGACGCCTCGCGCTACTCGGCGATCTTCTTCGCCGGCGGCCACGGCGCGATGTGGGACTTTCCGGGCAGCGCCGCGGCGCAACGCGTCACGCGCGAGATCTACGAGAACGGCGGCACAGTCGCCGCGGTGTGTCATGGGCCGGCGGCGTTGGTCAATGCGATGTTATCCAACGGCGAGTACCTGGTCGCCGGCAAGCGCGTGAGTGCGTTCACCGACGAGGAAGAACGCGCGGTCGGACTGGCCGACGAGGTGCCGTTCCTGCTCGCAAGCAAACTCGGCCAGCGCGGCGCGCTGCATCAACCGGCGCCGGACTGGACCGCGCAGGTCGTGGTCGACGGCCGCCTGATCACCGGACAGAACCCGCAATCGGCCGCCGGCGTCGGCGCGGCCCTGCGCGACAGCCTGCTCGCGCGCGCTTCGGCATGAACTGCGCATAGCACTGAGGAACACTTCGATGAAAACCTTTCATGCCCTCGCCGTGTCGCTCGCGTTGTTGCTCGCCGCCAGCGGCGCCCATGCCGGCCACGTGCTGGTGGTGCTGTCCGATGCCGACCAGCTCGAACTCAAGCACGGCAAGACCTTCGCCACCGGCTTCTACCTCAACGAACTGATGCAGCCGGTCAAGCTGTTGCTCGACGCCGGCCATCAAGTCAGCTTCGCCACCCCGCTCGGCCTCGCGCCGACGCTGGACCGCGGCTCGGTCGATGCGATGTACTTCGGCGGCGACGCGACCGCGTTGCAGACGCATCGGGCCTTGCTGGAAAAACTCGCGCTGACCTCGCCGGAAACCTCGCCGGTCATGAGCCTGGCGCGGGTCGAGCAACTGGGCTACGACCGATTCGACGCGGTCTATGTCCCCGGCGGCCACGCGCCGATGCAGGACCTGCTGGACAGTCCCGCGCTGGGCCGCCTGCTGAGCGATTTCCATTCCAAGAACAAGACCACCGCGCTGGTCTGCCACGGCCCGATCGCGCTGCTGTCGACCTTGCCGCAGGCGCATCAGTTCAGCGCGCGACTGGCGCAGACCGGCAAGGCGAGCGCGCCGCCGGACTGGATCTACGCCGGCTACCAGGTCACCGTCATCAGCAATCAGGAAGAAACCATCGCCAAGCCGCAACTCATGGGCGGCGAGATGAAGTTCTATCCGCAGACCGCGCTGGAACAGGCCGGCGTTCGCTATCGCAGCAACACCCAGCCGTGGGCCTCGAACGTGGTGACCGATCGCGAACTGATCACCGGGCAGAATCCGGCGTCGGCGGTGGATGTGGCGAAGGCGTTGCTGCAACGGCTCAAGTAAGCCGCGGCCGGGTCGCGCCATCGCGCCACGCCATCGCTCGATGGCGCGGCCGGTGGCCTGGGCGCCGGGGATCGTTTGCCGATGTCACACACGCGCCAGGTCGTTCGTCGAACCGATAACGACCCGCGTTGCAAACGCCAACCACCCCGGAGCCATCGCCATGAACCAGCCGCCGCGCATGCACAACCCCGCCGTGATCCTGCCCGATACCATGAAGGCACTGTGGGCGCTCAAGGCCTCGGTCGAGAACAAGGGCGTGGCCGACGCCACCTTGATCCTGATCGAATTGCGCGCCAGCCAGATCAACGGCTGCGGCGTGTGCGTGGACATGCACGCGAAGATCGGCAAGCAACACGGCGAAACCGACGAACGCCTGTTCGCGGTCGCGGCCTGGCGCGAAGCGCCCTACTTCAGCGACGCCGAGCGCGCCGCGCTGGCGCTGACCGAAGCGCTGACCCGGATCAGCGACCGGCCCGAACCGGTATCCGACGCGGTCTGGGCGCAGGCCGCGCGTCATTACAGCGACACCGCGCTGTCGGCGCTGATCGTCGCGATCGCCAATATCAACGTGTGGAACCGGTTGAACGTCGCGGTGCGGCAGCCGGTGGGGTCGTGGAAGATCTGAGCGTTGCGGGGCGACTGCAACTGCCAGAGCAAAAGCAAATCCCCGCGCCGCCAGGTTCACTTGTATCCCCGCATCGACGGGCGCCCGCCCCCTTTTTCAAAGTGGGCGACGATTTACGCGACGGCAATGCAATGCAGATCGCCGCTCTCCAAGCGATTCCCCCTTTGAAAAAGGGGGCCAGGGGGAATTTGCTTTTCGCCAGCAGATCGCCGCGTAACGCAAACAAGAACAAACCCTCACGCAGTCGAACTGGACCGCAACAGCTCCATCGCAGACCCAATCCCGCGCGCCGAAGCCACCTCAACCGGCGCAGCAGATGACCCAGCCCCCGCACCGGCATCGAGATACGCCTGCACCGCGGCCAGATCGTTCTTCTCGATCGCGTGCTGCAACAGCGTATGCCCGTCCTTCAAGCTCGCGTTCGGATCGAGCCCGGCCGCGAACAAGGCCCGCAGGCACGCGGCCGAGCACGGCAGCTTGAACTGGCTCAAGCGCCAGGCGTTGGACAGCAGGTTCGGCCGGCCGACCACCAGCGCGGCCAGCAGGCGTCCGACGATCAATGCCGGCATCTGCTTGTCCGACACGGTGGCGTGATTGCGATACGACTCCACGCAATCGAATTCGATCGCCGCGCTCGCGCGCGCAGGCCGCGCGCCCTGCGCCTCGCGCTCGCGATGGATGCGTTGCAGCGCCCAATGCTGGAACTCGGGCAACAGCACCAGCGGATCGAAGGCCCAGCGCAGGTCGCGCGCTTCCAGGTAATCGGGCAGGAACGCGAAATCCTCATCGGCCTCGCGCGGCGATTTGAGCACCGCCTGCCATGCGCGCAGGCGGCCGCGCGCGGCGCGGTACTGGCTGTCGGGAAACCAGTCGGCCTTCTCGTGATCGCAAAGCGGTCGATCGCCCAGCGCGCGGTACGCGTCCAGGCGCCGACCGGCCTGTTCCAGGCTCGCCGCATCGGGCCGGTCTTCCAGCGCCAGCAAGGCGGCGGCGACATTGCCGACCCGAGACAGCGCCGTGCGGATCGCACCGGTCGCGGCGGATGGCTGGGCGAGCAGATCGAATGCGCTGGCCAGGGCGCGGCCGAGGGTCCACGGATAACGGGTGCGATGGCCGTCGGGCGTGCTCCACTGGGTGGCGTCGCGGATATGGCTGGCGATATAGGCGTAGAGCACGACCGGATCGCGCGGAAAACGCTTGAGGCTTTCGCCGGCGACGCGGCGGCGGTTGCGGTTGCTGGAATCGGGAATCAGCAATTCGGCCTGGAGATCAGCCAGGTCGATGCGGGCACGGTCCGTCATGCGAACGAGTCCTTTCGGGGGGATGGACGTCCTAGTCCAGACGAAGCAACAGCACGTATCCCGCACCCGCCGACTTATGCGCGGTTCCAAAACCTGAACGACAAAAACGCAAAACGGCGGCCCCGTCGGGCCGCCGTGCGCTGTGTTTCAAAAGTCTCGCGACCCAAGGGCCGCGACCTGCTTCGCATCAAACGATGCCGATCAACTCATCACCGCGCGCCGCGTTTCCTGTTGCTGCTGCGTCTCGGCCGCTGCCGGCTGGGCCTGCGCGGCGAGCTGCGGCGGCGGCGACAAGGCGCGTGCTTCCTCGACGAACGCGCGGCGGCTGCCGGGATCGCCGAGCCCGCCCTGGACGATGAAGAAACCGCCGCCGTCGCGGCCGGGCACCACGTGATCGATCCGGTCCATGCCGTTGGCGCGCGCATCCAGCGCGGCATGCGTGGCGGCGTTGCGATAGCCCTGCTCGCCGCGGAAATCCATCGCCTTGGCATCCATGCCGTGCAGGCCGCGCAGCGCCTGGTCGTACAGGCCATGGTTCGGGTGCGAGGGATGCGACAACTGCGCCGTTGCCTGCACTTCGCCGCGCGACCCGGCCGACGCGGCGATGCCGACCTCGGCGTTGGCGTTGCCGCGCACGCTGCGATCGCCGTCGGCGCGCGCCGGATCGCTCGCGCTCACGCCGTTGCGGGCGACCTCCGGCGAAGCCATCTCCTGCGCCTTGATCACCGCGTCGATGTAGTGGATATCGATGCCGTGCTTGATGCCGTTGCCGGGGATCATGCGCTTCCAGAACGACTGCGGGTCCGGATCGGGCAGTTCGATCTTGTGGCCGACCGCATCGGGCATCGCCCACTTCAACGGGATGCTGTGCTCCTGCAGTTCGGTCAGGATTTCGTTCTTGACCGAGTAGCGGCGGATCTGTCCGTTGTCCTTGACCTCGTCCTTGGCCGCGTCGGCATCGATGCCGAGCCGCTCCAGGGTCTTGTCGTGGACGCCGGAGGAATTGAAGGTCACCGCCGGAATGCCGCTGGCGATCGACGCCGCGCCGCCCAGGCCGCCGCCGAGCGAATGGCCGGTGATCACCACCTCATTGCCGAACGCGACCTTGGCCTCGCGCGCCAGCGCGATGGCCTGGTTGTACTGCGCATCCTCGAAGCCCAGGCCCTGGCGGAAATTGGTCAGCCAGTCCTTGCCTTCGTCGGTGCCCGAATAGGCCAGCACGTAGTGGCCCTTGTCGTCGCCGTAGACGCGGGCGAGGAAACCCGAGTCCTTGTTTTCCAGCGTCGACGGATCGATGCCCGCGCCGCGCAACTGTTCGGCGCTGAGCGGCTTGAAGCCGTCGATGCCGGGGCCCTGATCGTAGAGGTCGTCCATGATCCGGGCGAGCGTCTTGTCGATCGGTTTGGCGTCCAGGCCGCGGACCTGGTCGGCGAACGAAGGCTCGCCACTGGCGGGTGGGACGGACTGCTGGCTCATGCTTCGATCTCCCTGAATCCTTGGAATTCCTGCTCGCTTCGAAATATCGCCGACGCCGGCCGCGCGATCGCGCCGCGGCGCATGCGCGGTTTCAGCCTTCCACCGCTATACCGTGTTCGCCCAGCCAGGCGACCAGCGCATCGCGGTCGCGCCGCGTCGTCGCGTTCAACAGCGAGGCCGGGGTCATGAACAGATAGCGCTGGAAGGTGACGTTCTGGGCGTTGCGCGCCCGCGCGTCGGCGCCGGCCTGCAACAGCGCCAGCGCGTGATTGGGCTGATTGATCTTGCCGGCCACGTGCAACGCGGTGTTGCCCATGCGGTCGGCGTGATTGACCTGCGCGCCCGCGGCCAGCAAACGCTGGAACTGCGCCGGCCGCTCGCCCATCAGCGCCGCGCTCAACGGCGTCGCGCCGGTATGCGCATGCACGGTGTCCGGATCGGCGCCGTGCGCGAGCAAGGCGTCGAGATAGGCCGGATCGTTGGCCATCGCCGCCAGATGCACCACGGTGCTGCCGTCGATGCCCGGCTGCGCCGGATCGGCGCCCAGGTCGAGCAAGGCGTTCAGGCCGTCGAGACTTTTGTTGAGCACCGCCCATTCGAGCAAGGTGACGTTCTTGTCGCCGTGGCTGCGTAAATCCACGCCCTGCGCCAGACGCCGAATGTCGGCCACTTCGCCGTCGGCGACGGCTTCGGCCAGATCGGCCACCGCCGGATCGGCGAATACTTCATGAATATCTACCGCTGCCATTGTGGACTCCTCCTGAGCACCTGCTGGACTACCCCTACGCCCACCGACAGGCGGGACGTGTAGCGACTTCCCCGCCGATGGGCGGGAGATCGAGCGACGCGCACGGTGACTGTCCCCTGCCGTAGTGACGAGCACATACGGTTACGTACCGTGGCGTTGGGAGCCTAGCAAGAACCCGCCGCGACATGCCGTGCTGACAAGTCGACGGCGGTCACAGTTCAGCTGCGCCGCCGGTCAAATTGGACGGACGGCAAGCTGAATGCGCGACCGCTTCGCGGGTTTCGCCGAGCCGACACTGCGACCGATGCCGCCGCCCGCAGCTCAGCATCGCCTGCGCATATGGCAGGCGTGCGGCGATGTGGCGAACGATCGCGCGCCGCGGTCGTCGCCATCGGCTTTTGATTTTTTTTTTTTTCCCCCCCCCCCCCCCCCCCCCCCCCCCCCCCCCCCCCCCCTCCCCCCCCCCCACCCCCCCCCTGTGGCGAACGATCGCGCGCCGCGGTCGTCGCCATCGGCTTTGATTCGCGCCATGCCGCCTGCGACTTTTTTGTCGTCGGCGATATCGGCATCGCATGCGCTTCGCAGCCCACGAAGATGACTGCCGTCATGCGTAGACGGTCACGGTGACGTTCTGTGATGCCGCGCGCGGATGCCCGGTGTCAACGTGATAAAAACGCGCGGTCGATCGTTTCGCGCATACGGACGGATGCGCGAAACGCCGCAAGCTTCACCGTCCAGCACATCGCACCACCACGCCACGCGAACCCGCCCGCGTCGTCGCGAACGGTTCGCACCACGCACTGCTAGGAGAGTTTCATGCCCATGAATGCGGAAATCTCACAGGACGTCCTCAACCGCCTGCTGTCCGAAAGCATCGGCTCGCCCGATCTGAGCGACGACAAACTGGTCGACCTGTCCAGCAACCTGCTCAGCCTGTCCTGCGTCTACACCAGCTGCCACAACTGCCGCGAGTGAACCCGGCCTTCCGGTGATCGATGCGGGCTGCACCGCAAGGCGCAGCCCGCTTGGCATCCGGTCTTCGGCGATACCCCGATCCTTCCGCACCGACACGATTCCATCGACCCGGCCCTGCGGCCGTTGCTGCGCTGGGCCGAACCGATCATCGCGCCGGCGCGCGAGCGTTGCCTGGCGCAGTGGCGCGGGCATGCGTTGCGCGACCGCCACGCCTTCGATCTGGACCGTCTGCGTGCGAGCATCGAGCATGCCTTCGCCGCGCCGGCGCTGGCCTGGAGCCAACGCAGCGTGCTGCTGGAACTGGCGATCGCGCGCCATCGCGGCAGCTTGGTCGGCGATACGCCGCAACAACGCCACGGGTATTTTCTCGACTGGATCGACAGCGCCGCGGGCCGGCGCGAACTCGACGATCGCTATCGCCTGCTGAGCGCCGACATCGCCGCGCAGGCGACGCGCACCGAAGCATTTCTTACTCAGTTCGCTCAGCGCCTGAGTGAAGACCGCGCGCAACTCGCGCCGCTGTTCGCGCATGCCGACGAACCCGGCCGCCTGCTCGACTTCGATTGCGGCCTCGGTGACCGCCACGATCACGGCGGCAGCGTCATCGATCTGCGCTTCGAACACGGCCGCGTCTTGTACAAGCCGCGTTCGCTGGCGATGGACGGCGCCTACGCGACGTTCCTCGCGCGCCTGGCCGAACACGGCATCGAACCCGTGCAAGCGGCGGCCACGACCCTGGACCGCGGCGACTACGGCTACGCGGCCTGGATCGAGCACCGGCCGCTCGCCGACGAACACGCCGCGCAACGTTACTACCAGCGCTACGGCGGCCTGACCGCGATCGCATATGTCCTGGCCTGCACCGACCTGCATCTGGAAAACCTGATCGCCTGCGGCGACTACCCGATCGTGATCGATCTGGAAACGGTATTGCAGCCCTGGATGACGCGCGCCGCCGCATCGCAACCAGGCGTCCGATCCACCGGCCCCTACGCACCGTCGGTGGTGTTTTCCGGACTGGTGCCGGGCGGCCGCAACGAAGCGGGCGCGCAGGACCTCAGCGGCCTGGCCTGGGCCGAGTACCGCTTCGACACGCGCCGCGCGGTCGATGCCGACAGCGATCAGCTGCGCCTGGCGCCGATCGAGTCGATCGCGCCGCCGGGACGCAATCTGCCGCATCTCGCCGACGGCCGCCGGATCGCGCCGCATCTGCACAGCGAGGCGATCGTCGACGGCTTCGATCGAACCTATCGCGGACTGTTGCGGCTCAAATCCAAGCTCGATTTCGACGATGGACTGCTGGCGCCGTTCGCCAGATTGCGAACGCGCGCGCTGCTGCGCTCGACCCACATCTATGCGCGTCTGCTCGACGCCTTGTCGCATCCGCAGCACCTGCAATCGCAGCAGCAACGCGACGCGGTGCTGGCGCGGCTCGAGGTCGGACAACGCGAGTGGCCCTTCCTCGCCCGTACCCAGGCCGCCGAGCGCGAGGCGCTGCTGCGCGGTGACGTGCCGCGCTTCACCATCGCCGTCGACGGCACCGGCGTGGAGGACGGCGACGGCCGCCGCATTGATGCGGTGTTCGCGCGCAGCGGTCGCGATGAAGCGCGGCGCCGGCTGCGCATCCTGTCCGAGCGCGATCGCCAGCGACAGACGTATACGCTGACGCAATCGCTGGAAAGCCTGCGGCCGTGGTCGGCGATCGAAACCGAACGCGATTCGGCGCAGACGCATGCGGCAAGCAGCTCCGACGACGACGCACACCGCAGGCTTGCGCTCGACACCGCCATCGCCCTGGGCGACGAACTGCTGCGCCTGTCGTTCAACGGCCGCGGCGAACGCGCCTGGTTCCAGCCCGAATACCGCAACCGTCCCGAGCCCTCGCTCGCGCCGATGGGCCTGACCTTGTACGAAGGCCTGCCCGGGGTGCTGTTGATGTTCGCCGAACTGGGCGCGCAAAGCGGCCTGCTTCGTTTCACCCGCGCCGCCGACAGCGTGCTGACCGCATGCCGGCGTCAGTTGCGCGAAGACCCGCACGCACTCGCATCGATCGGGCCGTGGTCGGGATACAGCGGCTGGATGTATGCGCTGCTTGTCGTGGCGCGACGCTGGCAGCGCGCGGACCTGCTGGACGAAGCCGCGTCGATGGTGCCGCGGATCGCCGACCGCATCGCCGCGGACCGAGATTTCGACCTGATCAGCGGCGCCGCCGGCGCGCTGCGGGTGTTGCTGGAACTGCAACGCCTGCGCCCGAGCGCACAGACGCTGACGGCTATCAACGCTTGCGCAGCGCACTTGATCGAACACGCGCAGCGCGGCGACGACGGTGCGTGGTGGCGCTGCCCCGCCTCGCCCGAACGCGGCCTAGGCGGCTTCGCTCACGGCAATGCCGGCATCGGCGCCGCGCTGGCGGGCCACGCGACGCTCACCGGCGATGACGCTGCGTTGCAACTCGCGCGCGAGGCTCTGCGCTACGAACGCAATGCTTACCGACGGCGCGGACAGCGCTGGTACGACCTGTTCGAACACGCTGCGCCATCGGATGGCTGTCCCGACGCTGCAAGCGACATCCACTCGTGGTGTCACGGCGCACCCGGCGTCGGTTTCGCGCGACTGTTGCTGCCCGAATCGTTGCGCGATGCGGCCTGGCGCGAGGATTTGCGCCAATGCATCGCCAGCACACGCGAGTCGGGACTCAACGGCGGCCACTGCCTGTGTCACGGCCAGTGGGGCAATCTCGACCTGCTGATCCAGCACGCCGCCTTGCGCGGCGATCGCGACGCTCTCGCCGAATGCCGCGCACTTGGCGCGGCTTTGATCGAACAGGCGCATCCGCACTGGCATTGCGGCGGCCGCTCGCCACGCGAACGGCCGCTGGGATTGATGGTCGGCCTGGCGGGCATCGCCTACGGCTGCCTGCGGCTGGCCGATCCGGCGAACGCGGCCTGCGTGCTGATGCTTTCGACCGGGCCGCAGATCGTCGCGACACAGTGATCACGAGGCGCCGCGGCTGCGTCGGCCTGCGCCGATCGCAGCCACGACCATGCCTCAATAATCCGCGGGATTCGCGCTGAAACGCACCGGCACGTCGACCTCGATGCAGGCGCCGACCGGCAACACCGCACCGCTGACCTGCACGCTGCTGCCGCCGACCGCGCCGCCGCTGACCGGACAGGTGCCGCCGCCACCCGCGCTCGCGCAGGTCCACGGCGCGCTCAGGGTCGCGCCCGGCGGCAGGTTGTCGCTGACGCTTGCGCCGTTGGCCGCGTCCGGGCCGTCGGTATTGCAGGCGCGCAAGCGATACGTGGCCAGACTGCCGGGTGTGTAGCTCGCGTTGTTGTCGTTCTTGCTCAGCGACAACGACACGCACACCGCATCGACCGACGCGCTCGCGCGGTTGTCGGCGACGCCGCCCGGCGCGGGCGTGACGAAACCGCTCTGCGCCGAGCTGCCTTCGGCCAGAGGCGCATTCGCCGCGATGGTCGACACGTTGGCGATCGCCGCGCATTGCCCGGCGCCGAGCGTGGCGTTGATCGTGTAGCTCAGGCTGCCGCCGGCCATGCCGTTGCCGGCCGGCAGCGTCGCGTTGCCGCTGATCGCGCCGGTGCCGCTCGCGGCCGGACAGGTCGCGCCGCCGCTCGCGGTGCAAGTCCACGAATTGAACGTCAGCCCGGCCGGCACCGCGTCGGACACCGCGGCGATCGCATCGTGCGCGGTGGTGTCGCCCACGGTCGGACGCGCGGTGTTGTTGCGATAGGTCACGGTGAACTGGGTGGCGCCGCCCGGCGCGGGCGTGGCGTTGGCGACCGATTTGGTGGTCGACAGATCGACGTCGTTGTCGCTGATCGTCAACGTCGCCACGGTCTGACCCGCGGCCGCCGAGCAGGTCGTGGTCGAGGTCAGGGTGTAGTTGGTCGGATCGGGCTGCACGGTGAAGATTGCGGTTTCGTTGTTCTCGATGACCGCATCGTCGACGATCGCGATCGGCAAGGCGAAACTGCTGTTGTCGTAAGTGCCGGCCGGTATCGCCACGTTGACCGTGTTGCCGCTGCCGGAGGTGACGGTGAAATCGCTGCCGAGCGTCGCGGTGCCGCCGGTGATCCGCACCGGCACGACGATGCCGCCGGCCGGCACGGTGCCGATGATGCGCAACTGCGGCAGCACCGCGGCCTGGCCTTCGCGCGTGGTGACGTTGGTGGCGACGAATTCGATGTACGGCCGCAGGGTGATCTGGATTTCGTCGAGAAAATTTCCCAGCGAAATGCCGCCGCTGCTGCTGTCGGCGGCGAAACCGACCTGCTGCACGCCGCTGGTGCCCGCGTAAGTGAAGCTGCCGCTGTAATCGCGCCAGCCGTTGCTGGTGCCGCCGATGGTCAAGCTGCCCTGCGTGGCCGAGGACGCGGTGCCGGCTGTGTCGACCCGATCACTGCCGTTGTTGGTGGTGCCGATGCGCGCGATCTGGCTGTCGACCGCGACCGCGGTGCTGGCGATGGCGTTGATGCCGAAACTCATCACGTCCGGGGTGGTGGCCGAATTGCGGCCGCGATGGCTCAGCCGCCAGCTGATCACCTCGCCATTGGTCAGGCAGATGTTCTGGAAGATGCGCGAGGCCTGGCTGGCGTTGAGTTCGGCGTGCTGCTTGCCGGCGCGCGCCGGCACCGAACTGAAGTTGTTGCCCCACAATTCGATCAGCGGGCCGGTGGCCGGATTGCCGACGACTCCGCAACCGCCGGTAATGCCGGACGGATGCGTCGTGTTCCAACCGGTGACCTGCTGCGGTCCGGCGAAGAACCCCACGCAGGCGGTGGTGCCCAGGTCGGGCTGTTCGAAACCCAGATTGACGAACGTGCGCTGGACCTGTGCCTGCACCGGCATCGCGGCCAGGGTCATCAACGCGAGCAGGCCGAACCGGCGCCGCCCATGCGGCGTGCGCTGGGTGGAAGACTGGATCATCAACGACGTACTCCCCTGTAGGCAGCGATCGCCCGCCCTCCTCCCGTGCGACGGTGGCCGCCCCGGCCGCGACTGCGTGCCCGGATCGCGCCCCCTTCCCGTCGAACGGCTGGCGCCGAACGCTAATGCGGTGGTCGACGACACAAAGTGTGTCGTACGTCGCATTTTATAAGCCAAGATGTGAGTGTCTTGTTGCAAAAAAGCAACGTGAATGGGGCTTCGGGAGAGGGGAAGCCGCATTCATCTTGGGAAATTTCGCTGTCGGTTGGGGTTGCCCTGTTCAGGTCAGGTGTGTGGCGGAGGTTCGCTGAGCGGGTCGGCTTGCCGTGGACCCGCATCTGTTCAAGCACGAGGGCGCGCGGCCACACGGCCTGCCTGTAGGAGCGACGCAAGTCGCGACCGCGAAAACGCACCTACGGCGCAGGCTTCGACGCTGTCGAGATGTCGCGGTCGCGACTTGCGTCGCTCTTACAGGCAGGCCATGTGGCTTTTGCTTGAGCCTGAAGTCGCGCAGTTCACCCAGCGCTGCGAGGCAACTCACTCGCGTTAGCAACAGCACACCCGGAGGGCGACGCGCAGGGATGCGCGTCGCGCGCCACCGGGACATGGATGTCCCGTGTGGCGCGTGCCCGCGTCGGCTCCGCACTTGCGGGCACTTGATTCACAACAAAGCATTTTTCTTTGGTTACCTTTCTTTTGTTGCTTTAGACAAAAGAAAGTAACCCGCCCGCTTGCGGGCGGAAGCTGTTGCCTTTGCCTCAAAGGCTTTGAAGCTTCAAAGCTTTGAAGCTTCAAAGCTTTGAAGCTTCAAAGCTGAAGCTGGATCAAAGGCTTCCGCCGCTAAAGCGGCGGGTCACTTTCTTTTGTCTAAAGCGACAAAAGAAAGGTAACCAAAGAAAAACGCTTTTCTTTGAATCAAGGGCCCGCAAGTGCAGAGCTTGCGCAGGCATGCGCCACACGGGACATCCATGTCCCGGTGGCGCACGGCGTGCATCCTGCACGCCGCCCTCCGGGTGTGCGGTTGCTAACGCGAGTTACATGCCTCGCGGCGCTGGATGAACTGCGCGGCTTCGGGCTCAAGCAACAGCTCGAATCTCGAATCTCGAATCTCGATTCCCGAATCTCGATTCCCGAATCCCGAATCCCGAATCCCGAATCCCGAATCCCGAACATGATCAACGTTGATAGTCGGCCACACACGCCGACAAACGTTCCACCCCACCCCATGCCTCGAACCGCCGCTGCGCCGCCGGATCGATCCGTTCGGGCGTCATGAACGGCGCAGCGCGATCGCCGCTGCCGGGAAAGATCAACACCACCGCCTTCGGCACGGTCCAACCGCGACCCGCGAACGGCGGTTTGCCGCGTACTTCCAGATAATTCTGCGGCACCGCCTCGCGCCCGAGCAGACGGCCGTTCAAGGCGATCGAGGCTTCGCCGAGTTGTCCGGACGGGCCGGAGTCGCCGATCACCGCGAACACCGGCCGCCCGCTGCCCGGCACCATCGCCACCGCGAGGTCGCCGATCTTGGCGCGGCCGGCGAAGGCCGACGGGCTTTTCGGAATCACCAGCGCCGGCGTGACCAGCGCATCGACATAGTTGGCGATGTCGCAGGCATCGCCGACAGCCGGCGCGTGCAAGGCCGTGGCCGATACCAGGAAACCGTCCACCGGCGGACACGGCTTGCCGTTGCGGAACGGAATGATCGACGGCGAAATCCGGGTGGCGCGCAATTGATCGGCCGGCCAACCCGCGGCGCTCGCCTGCTGCGTGGCGATGCGGCGCGCGCGCAATTGCGCGCTGGACAAGCCGGCGCAACCGTCGCTCATCGCATTGCACAGATTGTTGAGCGCGTGCCGCTCGCCCCAGAAATCCTCGACGCTGTACGAACGCCGGGTGCCGTCGGTGTTGACGTTCAAGCCTTCGACGAACAACAGCGACGACGCGTTCGCATCGGCCCACACCGCGGTGCGTCCGCCGCGCGCGTTGCCGTCGGCCTGCTGAAACGACAGGCGCATGTCGCACTGCGCGCCACGCGCGGGCGCGACCGCCAACAGATAGATCCCGATCAATGCCGCGAGCGGCAGCCAGCGTTTCACGGCGAATGATGAATGCGCAGCCATGGCGCGCTCCTTGTGCCCAGACCTTGAGGAGAACGCCGGCGCGGGCTCGGGCCGGCCAAGCCTCGTTGACAGGCCATGCCGGCCGGGGTTCACTTCAAGGCGCCGCACCTTCGAGCGGCGCGGCCAAGGACGCATGCCCATGCTCGGATCGATTCCAGCAAGATCGATACTTCTGCTTTCGCTGCTAACGCTCAGCGCCTGCGCCGCGGTCGACGCCCGATCGTCGAGCGCCGATCCGAGCGAAGACACCGCGGCAACCACGACCCGCTACGAATTCGAATTCGATTGCCCGCCTTCGGGCAAGTTCCGCATCGCCGGCACGACCCAATGGGTGGACGATCACGGCTATCGCTCGCAAGTCAGCGAGCTGCGCATCGGCGCCAAACCGCTCGCCAAGCGCTGGATCGATGAGATCAACCGCCGCATTCCCGCCGAGGCGTATCAAGAGCGTCCCTGGCTGACCTGCAGCGGCGGCGGCGCGTCGATCGAGCTGCGTTTCGTCGATCGCAACGACGGCAGCGTCGCCCGCTCGCCGCGCCTGAAATTCATCGTGCATCGCGAAGGAACCGTAGAGTTTTTGGATTGATTCCAGCCATCGAACGCAAGGAGCCCGCCATGGCGAAGATCGGACAGAACAACACCAACCCGGACCTGGCCCAGACCGAGGAGCTCGCCAAGGATCTGGCCAGGCAGATCGAGGCCAAGAAGGATCATGAAAAGGTCGAATACGTCGCCGTGGTGTACAAGGACGGCGATGAATTGAAGACCACGCAATTGTTCTCGAAGGGCAGCTACAACTCGGCGCCGCTGAGCGACGCCATCGCGGCGGCCGGCGGCAAGGACAAGGTGCTCGCGGTGGTGCATAACCACACGCAGAAAAATGTCGACATGCAGTTCGACAAATCCACCGCGCAAGCGATGGAACGGCTTCCGTCGTCGCGGCCCCACGACAAGGACAACCCCGCCGACTGGGATGTGGCGCGCAAGCAGTTCGGCGATCGCACGGACGTGGCCTATTACCTGCTCGATCCCAAGGACAAACTGCGCCGCTACGACTACGCCGACCGCGAACATTGGATCGACGAAGTGAAACCGGCGACCGGACGTGAGGCGGCAAGCGGCAGCAAGACATTCCATCCTGCTCCGGAGATGGATATGCAGCCGTCGCTGAAGCCGGCGGAGCCGTCGCCGACGCCCGCATCGACGCCGGCCCTGGGCGACGCCACGGTTTCGCTGTCCGACCCTCGCGCCACGCGCTTGCAGACCCAGGCGCACGAAGCGGTCGCCCAAATGGAGGCCGGACTGGGCGTGGCCTGGACCGGCAACAGCGAACGCGTGGCCGCCTGCGTCGGGCGCCTGGCGTATCAGCAAGGCTTCGACGGCATCGTCGCGGTCGCGCCCAATCGCGCCACCGCCGATCACGCCGCCGGCGAGCTGATCTGCGTGCAAGGACGATCGTCGAGTCCGGACCCTTACGCCAATCGCGCCATCGTCGCGACCGCCGAAGCCATGGCGACGCCGGTCGAGGAATCGCAACGCCAGACTCTGGCGCTGCAGAACGAAAACGCGCGCCAGAGCCCGGCCGAGCCATCGCAGCAGGCTTCGATGTCGCGCTGAAGCTGCATCGCGGCCGACGATGCGTTCGGCAACAAAAAACCCCGCTTTCGCGGGGCTTTTTGCATCCACTATCGCGGCGAACTCAGGCCCACGGGTCGCGCAGCACCATGGTGTGGTCGCGGTCCGGGCCGGTGGAGACGATCGCCAGCTGGCAGCCGGCCAGTTCTTCCAGCGCGCGCAGGTAGGCGCGCGCGGCCGGCGGCAGCTTGTCCCACTCGGTGATGCCGTGGGTGTTTTCGTCCCAGCCCGGGAATTCCAGGTACACCGGCGTGCACTCGTCCCAGCCGGCCGCGTCCAGCGGCGCGTATTCGGTGCGCTTGCCGCGGTATTCGTAGGCGATGCAGATCTTCAGGGTCTTCATGCCGTCGAGCACGTCGAGCTTGGTGATGCACAGGCCGGTGATGCCGTTGATCGCGACCGCGCGCTTGAGCGCGACGATGTCGATCCAGCCGCAGCGGCGCGGACGGCCGGTGGTGGCGCCGTATTCCTGGCCGCGATCGCGGATGCCCTGGCCGACTTCGTCGTCGAGTTCGGTCGGGAACGGACCGCCGCCGACGCGGGTGGCGTAGGCCTTGGCGATGCCGAGCACGTAGTCGATCGAATCCGCGCCCACGCCGGTGCCGGCGAGTGCGCCGCCGACGGTGGTGTTGCTTGATGTGACGTAGGGATAGGTGCCGTGGTCGATGTCGAGCAGCGAACCCTGCGCGCCTTCGAACAGCACGCGCTTGCCCTGCTTGCGCAGGTCGTGAAGGATGCCGGCGACGTCGGACTTCATCGGCTCGACGTATTCGCCGAACGCCAGCGCTTCGTCGAGCGTCTGCTGGTAGTCGACCGCATCGACGCCGAGGTACTTGGTCAGCACGAAGTTGTGATAGTCCAGCGCGCTGCGCAGCAGTTCGGCGAGCTGGGTCGGGTAATGCAGGTCGGCGACGCGGATGCCGCGACGCGCCACCTTGTCTTCGTAGGCCGGACCGATGCCGCGGCCGGTGGTGCCGATGGCCTTGCCGCCGGCGGCCTTCTCGCGGGCCTGATCCAGGGCGATGTGGTACGGCATGATCAGCGGCGTGGCCGGGCTGATCTTCAGGCGCGAACGCACTTCCACGCCGGTTTCCTCGAGCTCGCCGATTTCCTTCTTGAGCGCGGCCGGGCTCAGCACCACGCCGTTGCCGATCAGGCACAGCGCGCCTTCGCGCAGGATGCCCGAGGGAATCAGGTGCAACACGGTCTTCTTGCCGCCGATCACCAGGGTGTGACCGGCGTTGTGGCCGCCCTGGAAACGCACCACCGCACCGATCCGCTCGGTCAGCAGGTCGACGATCTTGCCCTTGCCTTCATCGCCCCACTGGGCACCGAGAACGACGACTGACTGACCCATGAGTCCAAACTCCTGCGCTTGCTGTTGAAGCGGCGGTTGCCGCGAGGTCCGTCCGGTCCAGTCGCAGCCGATGCCGCGCCACAGGGCCATGAACGGAAAAAAGCCGGCGGGGATGGCCCCGTCCGGCTTTTGTGCATTATCCGGACTTCGGGGGGCCAAGGCCACCCCAAAACGGTCCGATCTTGGCCGGATCGGCGGCATCTGCGTGGCTTTGTTCATCCACTGGCCACGCAAAGCCCTGGCCGGCCCGGTAATCGACGGCCGACGCCCCTTCCGGGCCACAAAGCAAAACGCGGGCCCGGCCTTGCGCCGGGCCCGCCGTCGCCGGGCGGTCCGACGCGCCGGGCGACCTCAAGCGATGCCGCGGTTTACTTCTCCTGCGTCTGCGGCGCCGGCTGCGGTTGCGCCCGCGCGTCGACGTAGTCGTCCACGCCGTTCTTGTTCTGGTCCAGGCGACGGCCGCTGAGCTGGTAGTAGGTGCGCGAGGTCAGCGGGCCCTTGACGTAGGCGCGCTTGTCCGGATCCCAGTAGGTCGCGTTCGGCTCGACCGTGTTGGCGGTGAAGTAGACCGTGGTCGACGGGAACAGGTCGATGCTGGTGCCCGGACGGCAGTCGGCGGTGTCGGGGCCGTTGAGGAAGCTGTCGGACTGCGCGCGCTTGCAGTCGTCGGCGGTGATCACCTCGTACACGTGGCGCGCCTGGGTGAGCTTGGCGATCGGCACGCTGATGCCCTTGCCCGGCGACAGGGTGCTTTCGCGCACCAGGGTGCGGGTGGTGTTGGGCCACGGTTCGAACGGTTCGCCGGTGAAATCGGCGATGCGGCCGTTGGCGACCATCTGGTCCAGCGCCAGCACGCGCGGCAGTTCGCGCACTTCCAGGTTCTGCAGTTGCAGCGGCACCGCGGCGGGGCCGGCGACGTTGAACACGCCCAGGTTGAGGTTGCCGTTGATCGTGTCCAGGGTGCCGGCATCGAAGGCGTGCAGGCGCGGGTTCAAGGCCAGCGGGTTGCTCGCGCTGTCGCGCAGGGTGATGTCCTTGATCACGATCGGGTTCAAGGTCGACAGGCTGAAGTTCACCCCGGCGAACGAAGCGCCGATGTGGAACAGCACGCCGCCGGGCGCCTGGCCCGGAGGACCCGGCAGGCCGACGCAGCTGCCGGTGGCCCAGTTCGGGTTCGGCGTGCTCCATTTGACGATGTAGGGGTAATAGGTGCCGCCCTGGAAGGTCTCGGACGGACCGACCGGGCCGGTCACCGTCGGGGTGATCCACGGGCTGTTGCAGCCGCCGTAGAACCAGTCGATGGTCGGCGCGGTGGCGAGCGGATACAGCACGCGCAGTTCCAGGCTGTGGGCCGGATTCGCGTTCGGGTTGACCAGGTCCCAGTTCCACATGGTCTGCAGCGACAGGCCCAGGTTGGCGGCCAGGATCGAGAATTCGTTGTCGCTGAAATGACGCCGATACCCGGCGCGGTCCTCGGCGGTGAGGCTGCCGCCGGCGGGCATCACGTGATGCTTGTAGGTGTCCTCGCCCGGTCCGACGATGGTGTTGTGGGCCAGGCCGTAGTTATGCCCGGCCTCGTGCGCGGCGGTGCCGCCGATCGCGTTGGCCCAGCGGTCCAGGGTCGAGTTGGCGCCGTTGAGCGCGCCGCCGGGTCCGCCGGTCCAGTCCTGGTAGGTCTTGCCCCAGACATAGGAATAGTCGACCGCGGTGGTGTCGTTGGTGTTGACCGCCTGGGCCAGGCCGAACAGGCCGTCGGCCATGTCGGACTTGGTCGTCACCGCGACGATATTGCGGCGCGGGAAGGTCGCCGGCGGCAGGGTCGTGGTGTCGAGCACCTGGACGTTGAATTCGCAGTAGTCGAGTTCGACCACGTGCTTGACCGCGCCGCGCAGGGCCGCGGTGGTGCCGGTGTAGCTCGGCAGGTCGGCGGCGCTGAACGCCGCGGCCGGGTTGGTCACCGAGCCGGCCGAGAAGCCGAACGACGGGTACGTGATCGGCGCGGTCGGAAACACCAGGTACAGCTTGTTGGCTTTGTTGGACGGGTTGTAGGCCGGGCAGGTCGCCGCGAGCGCCGATCCGCTCAGCGACAGCAGGGCGAGCGCGAGCGCGGTGCGGCGCAGTGGTACGCATTCCTTCATGACGCGACTCCATGGTCGTGTAGGTGCTGCATGGGTATGCGTCGCGACGCGACGACGGGACGCGCCGCGCGGACGCGGCGAGTCGCATGGCCTGACGTCGCCGCTCGCGACGGAAGCGGCGCGATGCGCGCGTCGCGAACAGCCGTTGCCGTCGCCGCACGCATCCTTGCCGCGACTGGTTCTAGGCGCATGCGGGCCGCGGCGACAGGGCGAAACCGGGATCGAGCCGGGACAGCGCGGGAAGGTTTCGCGCTCACCGAGGCATTAGGGTGATGGCGGTCGCGGCGGCGGCATGACCGGCGTCGAAGGTTGGTTAGTCACGGTGAGCGAGTTGGGCTGGCTATTGAGCGCGCACGCACCGACCCGCTGGCCTGATCGACAGCGACAGCCGTCTGGCCAATGGCCGAAATATTCAAGGGATAAGCGCTACAGCGATGCTTCGTGTAGGAGCGGCGCAAGCCGCGACCGCGATACTGCGCTTGGGTCGTAACCTTTGGATCGCCGCGCCTGGCGCAAGCGCTTGCTTCGCGGTACTCGCGTCGCAGCCGTGGTGTCGCGGTCGCGGCTTGCGCCGCTCCTACAGTGGGCTATCCGAATAACGGCGGCAGCTGCTGCATTGATCCAAGCGACGGACGCCAGGCTGTTGGCCGAGCTATTCAAGCGATACGCGCTGCCGCGATGCTCCCTGTAGGAGCGGCGCGAGCCGCGACCGCGACACCATGCTTGGGTCGTAACCTTTGGATCGCCGCGTCTGGCGCAAGCGCTTGCTTCGCGGTACTCGCGTCATACCTGTGGTGTCGCGGTCGCGGCTTGCGCCGCTCCTACAGTGGGCTATCGCAACAGCGCGGCGGGCGTCAGCTGCTGCGCAACACCCACAACGCGATCACCCCGACCGCGACGACGATGCCGCCGACGATGCGCAGTTGCTTGTCGGGCAACGCCTGCAACTGTTCGGCCGCGCGCTTCCAGCCATTGGGCGCGACGAACAGGAACAGGCCTTCGAGCACTGCGACCAGGCACAGCGCTCGTATCAGTTCACCGGCCATGTCCGATCAGCGATCGGACTTGAGGTATTGCAGGAACGGATCGTCGCGGTCCAGCACGATCACGCTCTGGCCGTCGGCGAACGACTTGCGGTAGCTCTCCAGGCTGCGCTGGAAGGCGAAGAACGCCGGGTCCTTGTTGGCGGCAATGCCGTAGATGCGGGTAGCCTCGGCATCGCCCTCGCCGCGCGAACGCTGGGCGTCGCGCTCGGCTTCGGCCAGGATCACGGTCTTGTCGCGGTCGGCGGTGGCGCGGATCGCTTGCGCCAACTCGAAGCCTTCGGCGCGCAACTGGCTGGCGACCTGCAGACGCTGCGACTTCATCTGGTTGTACACCGACGCCAGCACGTTGCTGTCCTGCGGCAGGTCGATGCGCTTGATCCGGATGTCCTTGATCTTGACGCCCAGGGTCGCCGCGCCCTTGTTGATCGCGGCCAGCTGCTTGCCGATCACCGCTTCGCGATCGCCCTTGACCACGTCGAGCAGCTTGAGCGAGTTGATCTCGTTGCGCAGCGAGTCGCGGATGATCGGCGCCAGACGCTCGGCCGCGACGCTTTCGTCGCCGCCAGTGGCCTGGAAGAAGCGGCGCATGTCTTCGATCTGGCCCAAGGCGAAGAAGTCGACGCTGACGTCGAGCTTGTCGGCGGTCAGGTAACGCTCCGGCTCGGCCGGCAGGATCTTCAGGCGCAGGTCGAACACGCGCTGGCTTTCGATCAGCGGCCACTTGAAGTGCAGGCCGGGGCCGAGGTCGCTGCGCACCACGGTGCCCAGGCGGAAGATGATCGCGCTGTGACCGGCGTTGACCACGAACATCGACCCCATCAGGGCCAACAGCAGGGCGACGCCCGCGGCAATCAGGGCGGGAACTCTCATCGCATCACCTCGTCACGGGTCTTCGGGCGCGTCGGTCGGCCGACGTAGGGCACGGTGCTTTCGGTCGCGGTCACCGGGTTGAGCAGCTCAGGTTGTGTCAGCGGCACGCTGACCGGGCCGGGCGTGACCGCCGTGCCGTTGCGATCGGCCATGGGCACGTACAGCACCTGGCGCGAATCGCCGCCGACGATCTTGCGGTTCTGGCTCAGCACTTCCTGCACGGTGTCCAGCCACAGCCGCTTGCGGGTCACGTCGGGCGCGTTCTTGTACTGGTCGACCAGCAGCGAGAAGTGGGTCGCCTCGCCTTCGGCGCGGGCCACGGTCGAGGTCTTGTAGCCCTCGGCGGTGGTGCGGATGCGCTGGGCGTTGCCGCGCGCTTCCGGGACGATCTTCTTGGCGTAGGCCTGGGCCTCGTTGATCGAGGTGGTCTTGTCGGCGTTGGCGCGCTGGGCTTCGTCGAACGCGTCCTTGACCTCGTCGGGCGGGCGCGCGTTGGGCAGGTTGAGCTCGGTGACGGTCAGGCCGGTCTCGTAATCCTTGAGCGAACCCTGCAGGCGCTGGCGCACCTGGGTGGTCAGCACGCTGCGCGCGCCGAGCACGGTGTCCAGGTCGGAACGGCCGATCTGCTCGCGCACCGCGCTCTGCGCGGCCTGCTTGAGCACTTCCTCGGGTTCGCGCGAACCGAACAGGTACTGGTACGGCGACTCGATCCGGTACTGGACATTGATCTCGACGTTGACCATGTTGCCGTCGCGGGTCAGCACCGGCACGGTCTCGCTGTAGGCCTTGCTCTGGGTCGCATTGACCTTGCGCACGCTCTCCACCGGCCACGGCGCCTTGAAGTGCGGGCCGGGCTGGAGCACGCGCGAGAACACGCCGAAGCGCAGGACCACGCCGCGCTCCTGCTCGGTCACCAGCACGAAGCAGTTGAACACCAGCCACAGGCCGACCAGCAACGCGACCCAGCGCAGGATGCCGCCGCCTCCGCCGCCGAACAGTCCGCGCAGCGGATCGATCAGCGCGTCGAGGCCGCGGCCTTGGGGTTTGCGTTGCCGCGACGGTCGGTTGTCGCCGGAATTGTCACTGCCGGGGGTGTTCCAGGCCATGCCTGCTCCTAAAGAAGTGGACGCCAGGCGGAACATCCGATGTTCCGCCTGCTGCACCGGCCCGCGGCGGGGCCGGCACCGGACCGTGGCGTGGGGCGCCACGGAGATACGCGCGCGGGTTACCGCGCGCGAACCTGTCGATTCTAGGTGGGGGCCTGAACGGTCTCAAGCAAGGGGCGCAATGCCTCGCCATTAGGCTGGGCGAACAGGCGCTCGGCGTCGGTCACCGCGAGGTCGACGTCGACCAGCCAGCCGTGCTCGTCGGCCTGTTCGGACCGCACCGCGCCGAGTTCGTGCAGGCGCGCGCGCAGACGCGCGTCCTGCGAGGCGATCCGCACGCTGCCGGTGACGTGGCGCAGTTGCAGGGCCTCGCCCAGCGCCTCGCGCAGCAGGTCCAGGCCCTTGCCGTCGCGGGCCGACACCCATACCCGGTTCTTGCCTTCGCCCGGGCGGTCGATGCGCGGGGCGACCTCGTCGAGCCGGTCGATCTTGTTGAATACCAGCAACTGCGGCAAATCGCCGGCGCCGATATCGGCCAGCACCTCGTCGACCTGGGCGATGCGCTCGTCGCGCAGCGGGTCGGCAGCGTCGATCACGTGCAGCAGCAGATCGGCCTCGCGCGCCTCCGACAGGGTCGAGCGGAACGCGGCGACCAGGTCATGAGGCAGATCGCGCACGAACCCCACCGTATCGGCCAGCACCGCGCCGCCGCCGGGCAGATCGATCCGGCGCACGGTCGGGTCCAAGGTCGCGAACAACTGGTCGGCGGCATACGCGTCGGCGCCGGTCATCGCATTGAACAAGGTCGACTTGCCGGCGTTGGTGTAGCCGACCAGCGCCACCCGCGGCAGCTCGCTGCGCATGCGCGCGCGGCGCATCTGGGTGCGCTGCACTTCGACCTTGTCCAGGCGCTTTTGCAACTGCTCCAGGCGTTTTTGCAGCAGCCGGCGATCGGTTTCGAGCTGGGTTTCACCCGGGCCGCGCAGGCCGATCGAACCGCCGCGCTGGCGCTCCAGGTGGGTCCAGCCGCGGATCAGCCGGGTCGACATGTGCTTGAGCTGGGCCAGCTCGACCTGCAGCTTGCCCTCGGCGCTGTGCGCGCGCTGGGAGAAAATGTCGAGGATCAGGCCGGTGCGGTCGACCACCCGCCGCTCCAGCAGCTTCTCCAGGTTGCGCTCCTGGCCCGGCGACAGCCGATGGTTGACCAGGATCAGGTCGGCGCCGCTGGCGTCGGCCGCGGCCTTGACCTCGTCGAGCTTGCCGCTGCCGATCAGGATCGCCGCATTGGGCTTGTCGATGCGCGCGGTGATGACCGCGGCCACCGTGGCGCCCGCCGACCGCGCCAGATCGGCGAATTCTTCCAGAAGGTCCTCATCCGGCGCACCGCCGGCATGAGGCTGGATCAGCAGGGCGTGTTCGCCCTTCTTGGAACGCTCGAACATCGGGTATGGGCAACGAGTGGAGAGTGAGAACTAATGCAGATGGAGGCGACGCACCGGTTTCTCAATTCTCCCCGCCCGCGGCTTGCATCATTCCGCTTCGTCGCCGCCGTCGCTGCCGTCGGCCGACTGGACATAGCCGCCGCCCGGACCGACGCGGACGTTGCGCGCGGGGACGACGGTGGAAATGGCGTGTTTGTAGACCATCTGACTGACGGTGTTGCGCAACAGCACCACGAACTGGTCGAACGATTCGATCGTGCCCTGCAGCTTGATGCCGTTGACCAGGTAGACCGACACCGGTACGCGTTCGCGACGCAGCGCATTCAGGAAAGGATCCTGCAGGGATTGCCCCTTAGACATCTTCTAGTTCCCCAGCATGTTCTAGTTATTAGGAACGGCGCGCCCTGCCCTTGCGGTGGCCCGAAGGCAGGTGCTTCCGTATCGCCGGCTGTTGTCCCCACAGGGGCGACCGCCCGATGTTAACGCAAGTCCAAGCAAACATTGCGACCCGGTTCCGGGTTTGCGCGCTCCATTCTAAGCGGCGTGCCCCGCCCCACGCAGCCGGGCGCCGGCGAACAGCCTCAAGGCATGCTCCAGTTCGGCCGCGTCGCGCAAAGGATCGAACCAGCGCGCGTCAAGTTCGCCGCGCAGCCAGGTCAGCTGGCGCTTGGCCAGCTGGCGGGTGGCGTAGATGCCGCGATCGCGGAACTCGGCCTCCGGGTACGCGCCGTCCAGATGCTCCCAGGCCTGGCGATAGCCGACCGCGCGGATCGCCGGCAGGTCCAGCGGCTGCGGATGCGCCTGCAGCTGCGGCAGCGCACGCAGGCCGCGGACTTCATCGAGGAAACCCTGCGCCAGCATCGCGTCGAAGCGCTGCTCGATGCGGCCGTGCAGCACCGCGCGCTCGGCCGGCGCCAGTACCAGCTTGAGCACCCGATACGGCAATCGCGGCGGCGGCGCCTGCTCGCGCCAGTGGCTGATGCTGCGGCCGGACAGGCGATAGACCTCGAGCGCGCGCTGGATGCGCTGGGCATCGGTGGCGTGGATGCGGGCGGCGGCCCGTGGGTCGATCCGGGCCAGTTCGGCGTGCAGCGCGGCCCAGCCGCGTTGCTCGGCCTCGATGCCCAGTTGCGCGCGCAGCGCCGGATCGGCCTGCGGCATCTCCGACAGCCCCTGCAACAGGGCGTGGAAGTACAGCCCGGTGCCGCCGGCCAGGATCGGCATCCGTCCGCGCGCGGCGATCGCGTCCATGGCGCGGCGCGCGTCGAGCGCGAACTCGGCGGCCGAATACGGCTGCCACGGCTCGCGCACGTCGATCAGGTGATGCGGCACCGCCGCGCGCTCCTGCGCCGAGGGTTTGGCCGCGCCGATGTCGAGCCCGCGGTAGACCAGCGCCGAGTCGACGCTGACGATCTCCGCATCCAGCCGCTGCGCCCATTCCAGCGCGAGCGCGGTCTTGCCCGAGGCGGTCGGCCCCATCACGGCGATGGCGAGCGGGCGTGGATCGGCGGAAACGTTCATGTGCAGTGCGGGGTCATTCGCGATGCGGGCGGGTCGGCGGCGGAACAGCCGGCAGACTCGCACAGCCCGGTGCAGGGCGAAAGCGCCGCGCCCGCGGCGCGAGCGGTGGACAACCGCGGCGGACGAACACCGCGCTTCCCCACAAAAGCTGTGGAGAACCGCTGGGGCAAGCCTGTTGATAAGCCTATCCGGCCCTTGCGGCGCAACGCTTAGAGACTGTTTGTCGGTTTTTTGACCAAGCCGTTACGGTTGTCCACACAGCCTGTGGACAAGCCTGCGGACAGTTTCCAGATCACCCCCTGCGAAGCGTTGCGGTACAAGCATTGCAAGAGGTTTGGCGAAAATTTCGCCAGCGATTTTCGCTTGACGTGCGCGCGCGAATCGGCATCGCCGCGGCGACGGACGGCGACGCAGAAGCCCTCGGCGAATGCAAGCATTTTGAACGTTCCGCAGCCGGCGATTCGCCGACGCCCGCGGCAGCGGACGCCTGTCCACAATGCCTGTGGACAAACCTGCGGACACACGCATTGCAATCGGGTTTCACGCCTTGCGTGGCAAGGGCCGGGTAAGTTTGGCTAAATTTTGATCAGCCTTCGATATGCGGCCTCGACTCAAACATCGCCCGCACAGTCAAGCGTTTTGTATCCCCTGCAGGAGCGGCGTAAGCCGCGACCGCGAACCATGGCTGCGACGCAAGCGCGAGGTCGCGGTCGCGGCGCGCGCCGCTCCTGCAGGGAGCAGTCAGTACTCCCCGAGCGCGCGCGATGCAGGCGGTGATCGGCCCTTCGCCCAACCACACCCGCCGAGCTAACTCAATGTCCACAACGCCTGTGGACAAGCCTGCGGACACACGCATTGCAATCGGGTTTCACGCCTTGCGCGACAAGGCCTGGGCAAGTTTGGCTAAATTTTGATCAGCCCTCGAAATGCGGCCTCAATTCAAATCCCGCCCGCACCGTCAAGCGTTTCGTATCCCCCTGTAGGAGCGGCGCAAGCCGCGACCGCGAACCATGGCTGCGACGTAGGCGCGAGGTCGCAGTCGCGGCTCGCGCCGCTCCTACAGGGAGCACTCGGATTTTCGTGTGTGTGTGTGTGGAAAGCGTTGGTCGAACGCTCATCTGACAACGGCTATCGGGGGCGCATCAATGTCCACAACGCCTGTGGGCAAACCTGCGGATACACGCATTGCAATCGGGTTTCACGCCTTGCGCGGCAATGGCTGGGCAAGTTTGGCTATATTTTGACCATTCGCCGATATGGGGTGTCGGCTCAAATTCCACCCGCACAGTCAAGCGTTTCGTGTCGCCCTGTAGGAGCGGCGCGAGCCGCGACCGCGACCTCGCGCCTACGTCGCAGCCATGGTTCGCGGTCGCGGCTTGCGCCGCTCCTACAGGAGGCGCTCGGATTTTCGTGTGTGTGTGTGTGTGTGGAAAGCGTTGGTCGAACGCTCATCTGACAACCGCTATCGGGCTGCATCAATGTCCACAACGCCTGTGGGCAAACCTGCGGATACACGCGCTGCAATCGGGTTTCACGCCTTGCGTGACAAGGCCTGAGCAAGTTTGGCTAAATTTTGATCAGCCCTCGATATTAGGGCTCAGCTCAAATCCCACCGCACAGTCAAGCGTTTCGTTTCGCCCTGTAGGAGCGGCGCAAGCCGCGACCGCGAACCATAGCTGCGACGTAGGCGCGAGGTCGCAGTCGCGGCTCGCGCCGCTCCTACAGGGAGCACTCGGATTTTCGTGTGTGTGCGGAAAGCGTTGGTCGAACGCTCATCTGACAACCGCTATCGGGCTGCATCAATGTCCACAACGCCTGTGGGCAAACCTGCGGATACACGCATTGCAATCGGGTTTCACGCCTTGCACGACAAGGCCCAGGCAAGTTTGGCTAAATTTTGATCAACCCTCGATATTAGGGCTCAGCTCAAATCCCCCCCGCACAGTCAAGCGTTTCGTGTCGCCTTGTAGGAGCGGCGCAAGCCGCGACCGCGAACCATGGCTGCGACGTAAGCGCGATGTCGAGGTCGCGGCTCGCGCCGCTCCTACAGGAGGCACTCGGATTTTCGCGTGTGTGTGCGGAAAGCGTTGGTCGAACGCTCATCTGACAACCGCTATCGGGCTGCATCAATGTCCACAACGCCTGTGGGCAAACCTGCGGATACACGCGCTGCAATCGGGTTTCACGCCTTATGCGACAAGGCCTAACCGAGTTTGGCTATATTTTGATCATTCGCTGACATGAGGCTTCGGCGCAAATACCGCGCGAACAGTCAAGCGTCTTGTGTTCCCTTGCAGGAGCGGCGCAAGCCGCGACCGCGACCTCGCGCAACCATGGTTCGCGGTCGCGGCTTGCGCCGCTCCTACAGGAGGCGATCGGGTTTTCACAAGTGGACGCGCGGCAAGCGCTGATCGAGCACGGTCATCTTCCATCATCAGACCGGCACTATGTCCACAACGCCTGTGGACAAGCCTGCGGACACACGCCTTGAATTGGGTTCCACGCGTTACCCCGCAAGGCATACGCAAGATTGGCTATTTTTTGGCCACGCACGTCAACGCGTGCCTGCGCTGATGGATCGACCGTCTCTGGACGGCCTCATCGGCGACGGGGATGACAGGCCCAACGCGTCCGCGACGTCGACTCATTCGTCGTCCGGCCACTTCGGCATCGACGGCGACGCGGCGCGTCTGGGCGCTTGTTGCGCCGTCACGGCCTCCCACACCTTGAGGGCGTCGACGGTCGCGGCGACATCGTGTACCCGCAGCAGCCTGGCGCCGCGCTGGGCCGCGATCAGGTGCGCGGCCACCGAGCCCGATACGCGATCGCGCGGATCGTCGCGGCCGGTGATCTGGCCGATGCTGCGTTTGCGCGAGAATCCGGCCAGCACCGGCACGCCGAGTTCGGCATAGCGTTCGAGCTGCGCGAGCAACGTCAGATTGTGCTCAAGCGTCTTGCCGAAACCGAATCCGGGATCGACCACGATGCGTTTCTTGTCGATGCCGGCCATCTCGGCGGCGAAGATGCGCTCGGCCAGGAAGCGATGCACTTCGGACACCACGTCGTCGTAGCTCGGCTCGTGCTGCATCGAGCGCGGCTCGCCCTGCATGTGCATGAGCACCACCGGGACGCCGAGCGAGGCGGCCATGTCGAGCGCACCGTCGCGGCGCAGCGCGTAGACGTCGTTGATCAGGCCGGCGCCGGCTTCGACCGCGGCGCGCATGACCTCGGGCTTGGAGGTGTCGATGCTGATCGGCAGCGTGGTTTCGCGCGCCAGGCGTTCGATCACCGGGATCGTGCGGCGCAGTTCTTCCTCGAGCGGAACCTCGTCGGCGCCGGGGCGGGTGGATTCGCCGCCGATGTCGAGCGCGTCGGCGCCTTGTTCGGCGAGCTTGAGGCCGTGGGCGATCGCCGCGTCGGTGGTGTCGTGGGCGCCGCCGTCGGAGAACGAATCGGGCGTGACGTTGACGATGCCGAGCACGCGCGGGCGATCGAGCACCAGGCGGCGGCCGTTGCAGTCCAGGGTCGGGGCTAGGTCGAACATGGCGATTCCGTGCGGATGGCGATGATTGGGATGCTAACGCTTGCCGGCTTGGCTTGTGGGTGTGCGGTGGCTGAACGAAGAACGTCGGGGCTGAGGCCCCTCCCACAAGAGACTTCGTGCTTCTCACCTGGTCTTGATAACGAGGCGATCTACGAGGTCTTTTGTGGGAGGGGCTTCAGCCCCGACGCTTTCCGCCCAGACGCCACGCCCCCGCATCACCGCACCACTGCCGACGCCTTCCTCAGCCCCGACCGGCGAACAAACAAAAACGCCGGAGCAAAGCCCCGGCGTTTTTATTCAATCAGCGATGTCGAACCGATCAAGTCTGCGCCGCAGGCCCACCGATCGCGCCCGGACGGTTGTCGTCCTTGGACACCCGGCCCGACTTGGCCCAGTCGGCCGGCGGGCCCGGCTCGCGGCCGGCCATGATCGCGTCGATCTGGGTCGCGTCGATGGTCTCGTACTGCAGCAGCGCCTCGGCCATCACGTGCAGCTTGTCCAGGTTGTCCTTGAGGATTTCCGAGGTGCGGCCGTAGGCCTTGTCGAGGATGCCGCGCACCACTTCGTCGATCTTGCGCGCGGTCTCGTTGGACACGTTCTTGTGCTGGGTGACCGAACGGCCGAGGAAGACTTCGTCTTCTTCTTCGCCGTAGGCGATCGGGCCCATCTCGTCGCTCAGGCCCCACTTGGTAACCATGTTGCGGGCCATCTTGGTCGCGCGTTCGATGTCGTTGGACGCGCCGGTGGTGACCTTGTCGACGCCGAAGATCAGCTCCTCGGCGACGCGGCCGCCGTACAGCGAGCACAGCTGCGATTCGATCGCCACGCGGTTCATCGAGTACTTGTCGCCTTCGGGCAGGTACATCGTCACGCCCAGGGCGCGGCCACGCGGGATGATGGTGACCTTGTAGACCGGATCGTGCTCGGGCACGACGCGGCCGACGATGGCGTGGCCGGCTTCGTGATACGCGGTGAGCTTCTTTTCGTCCTCGCTCATCGCCATCGAACGGCGCTCGGCGCCCATCAGGATCTTGTCGCGCGCCTTGTCGAAGTGCTCCATGCGCACTTCCTTGCCGTTCTCGCGCGCGGCGAACAAGGCCGCCTCGTTGCACAAGTTGGCCAGGTCGGCGCCAGAGAAACCCGGAGTGCCGCGGGCGATCGTCATCGGCTCGACGTCGTCGGCCAGCGGCAGCTTGCGCATGTGCACGCGCAGGATCTGCTCGCGGCCCTTGACGTCGGGCAGGCCGACCACGACCTGGCGGTCGAAACGGCCCGGACGCAGCAGCGCCGGATCGAGCACGTCGGGACGGTTGGTCGCGGCGATCACGATCACGCCTTCGCCGCCCTCGAAACCGTCCATCTCGACCAGCAACTGGTTGAGGGTCTGCTCGCGCTCGTCGTGACCGCCGCCCAGGCCGGCGCCGCGATGACGGCCGACCGCGTCGATTTCGTCGATGAAGATGATGCACGGCGCGTGCTTCTTGGCCTGCTCGAACATGTCGCGCACGCGGCTGGCGCCGACGCCGACGAACATTTCGACGAAGTCCGAACCGGAGATCGAGAAGAACGGCACCTTGGCCTCGCCGGCGATGGCGCGGGCCAGCAAGGTCTTGCCGGTGCCGGGCGGGCCGACCATCAGCACGCCGCGCGGGATCTTGCCGCCGAGCTTCTGGAACTTGGACGGGTCGCGCAGGAACTCGACGAGCTCGCCGACTTCTTCCTTGGCCTCGTCGCAGCCGGCGACGTCGGCCAGGGTCACCTTGACCTGGTCCTCGCCCTGCAGCTTGGCCCGCGAGCGGCCGAAGCTCATCGCGCCCTTGCTGCCGCCCTGCTGCATCTGGCGCATGAAATAGACCCAGATACCGATGAACAGCAGCCACGGCAGCACGTTGATCAGGATCATGATCAGCGAGGGGCTGCTCGACGGCGGGGTCTGCTCGGTGATCACCTTGTGGTTGATCAGGTCGTTGATCAGGTACGGATCGCGCGTGCTGTAGGTCGTGAACGTGCTGTCGTCCTTGCGCTTGCCGGTGATCGTCGTGCCGTCATCGGAGATCTTGACCTCCTTGATGCGGTCGGTCTGGACCTGGTTGATGAACTGGTCGTAGGCGAGCACTTCCGAGCCCGCGGTACGCGGACCGAACGCCTGGAACACCACCATCAGCACGACGGCGACGATCACCCAGAGCAGCAGATTCTTGGCCAAATCGTTCATGTATTTCCTACCCTGCGAACCCCACGGGAAGTGGGGGTCTCGTGTCCTCCGGCGCCTTGTGCGCCGGCGGTAACGCCCAGATTGCCATACAGCCACGCCGCGCACCTGCCGAGATTCGGCCGGTCAGACCGTCGGCGCAATCGCCCGATCGTCATGGATCAGGTCATCGCCGCCTTCTTGCCCTGCGCCAGCGCGTACACCTCCGGCGATCGCTTGCGCGACGCCGCCGGCTTG
This sequence comes from Lysobacter capsici, assembly GCF_018732085.1. Classification (NCBI taxonomy): domain Bacteria; kingdom Pseudomonadati; phylum Pseudomonadota; class Gammaproteobacteria; order Lysobacterales; family Lysobacteraceae; genus Lysobacter; species Lysobacter capsici. The sequence continues at coordinate 4,184,348 of NZ_CP076103.1, forward strand.
CGGATCGAGACCTTGGCGTAGCGACGGCGCAGTTCGCGCACGTAATCGTCGAAGCCCACGCCCTGGAACAGCTTGATCAGGAACGTGCCGTCGACCTTCAGGTGCCGGTCGGCGAAATCCATCGCCAGCTCCGAAAGGTGCATCGCTCGCGGCAGGTCCACCGCGTCCACACCGCTCATATTGGGGGCCATGTCGGACAGAACAAGGTCCACCGGCTGCCCGCCGACGCTGGTCTCCAGCTGGGCCAGGACCTCGTCTTCACGGAAATCGCCCAGGATGAACTCGACCCCGGCCAGGCCGGGCATGTCGAGGATGTCCAGGGCGATGACCCGGCCGGGCTGGCGCGGGTTCAGCCGGTCCAGCTCGCTGCGCAGCCATTGCGACCAGCCGCCCGGGGCGGCGCCCAGGTCGACCACGATCATCCCGGGCTTGAGCAGGCGGTCGCGTTCGACCAGTTCCTCGAGTTTGTAGGCCGCGCGCGAGCGCAAGCCTTCGGCCTTGGCCTTCTTTACGAAGGGGTCGGAGAAGTGTTCCTTGAGCCAGCGCTGGCTGGATTTGCTTCGGGTCGCCATGAGCGGGCGGCCGTCCCGGTGGGGGTTAGGGACGCCATGATACCCTGAGCGCCCTTTACGCTTAGTACGTGTGACCCGATGCCCACCCTGTTGACCTCCGCCCAGACCCGTTTCCTGCGCGGACAGGCCCACGACCTCAAGGCCATGCTGCAGGTCGGCGGCAAGGGCATTACCGATGCGCTGCTGGCCGAAATCGACCATGCGCTCGAGCACCACGAGCTGATCAAGGTCAAGGTCGGCGCCGACGACCGCGAGGTCCGCGACGCCATGATCGCCGACATAGCTGAACGGACCGGCTCGGCCCTGGTCCAGCGGATCGGCCACACCGCCGTGCTGTACCGCCCGAGCAAGGAAAAGCGCCAGATCGTGTTGCCGCGGTCTTGATGAAGCCGGGAATGGGGAATCGGGAATAGGGAATCGGAACGCCCCCCGCCCCTGCTCCGCTCCGGTTTTGCCGATTCCCGATTCCCCATTCCCGATTCCCGCCCCCATGCAACTGACCCTTGAACGCCCCGACCACGAATTCTTCCTGCGCGGGGCCGACGGCCAGGTCGCGCTGGTCAACGACCGGCGGCTGCAGCGCAGTTTCGTCCTCGCCCCGAACCGGCTGATCGAAGACTGGGCGGTGAGCGACGTGCGCGCCCTGACCATCGACGACCTGGAACCGCTGTTCGCGCTGGAGCCGGAGCTGATCGTGCTCGGCGGCGGCGCCACCCAGGTCTTTCCGCCCGCCGCGACCCTCGCCGCCTGCCTGCGCCGCGGCGTCGGCCTGGAAACCATGACCAATTCGGCCGCCGCGCGCACCTTCAACGTGCTGGCCGGCGAAGGCCGCAAAGTGGTCGCGGGGTTCGTGCTGGGCGCGTGAGCTGGCGTGGTGCCCGTTCGAGGCGAACCACCCATGCCGCGCCCGATCCGTACCCGACGGTTCCGACTGTAGGAGCGACGCGAGTCGCGACCGCGGCCTCTCGGCTGCGTCGAAACCCTGAGGTCGCGGTCGCGACTCGCGTCGCTCCTACAGGGGGCTACTGGAACAACACGCGAGGCTTGAACACTCGCTTTGCCGCGATGCGGCTTTTGTTGCTGCTCGCGGCGATTGCGATCGCCGGTTGTCGCGCGCCCTCGCCGGCCGAACGCTACGAACGCTGGCTCGCGGGCGGCCAACGCGAGCACGTGGACGAATACCGCGGTTACTTGCGCGCTCAAGGCCTTGCCGATCTACCGCCGATGCCGCAGATGCTGCGTTCCGGCCGGCGCTGGCGGCAATGCGGCGCGGCCGAGTTTGCGCTGCCGCCGAAACCGATGTGGCCGGATACGGCGCGCACGCTGCGCTTGATCGCCGACTTGCGCGCCGCGGGCTTGCTCGAGGGCGTCGAAATCACCTCCGGGTATCGCGATGCGGCCTTGAATCGTTGCGAAGGCGGCAGTTCGCGCAGCCGCCACATGAGCGGCGGCGCCTATGACTTCGACCTCGCCCGCGACGCGGATACGAAAGCGCTGTGCGCCTACTGGCGCCGTCGCGGGCCGACGAGCGGCTTCGGGCTCGGGTTCTACGACGCGCACCATCTGCACATCGACACCGCTGGGTTCCGCACCTGGGGCTACGACTACACGTACCGGACATCGCAGTGCATGCCCGGCGCGCGCCTGAAACATTAGGCGAACCGGCCCGACGCAACATAACGAGTGACGTCGCGCCAGCCGCTACCATGGCGAAGGTTTTGCACGACCGTTGCCGCTGCGCCCGAATCGTCCGCCCGGTTCTATCGACGCGAGTGCCTACTCTTGGTTGCGCAAAGCTGTTTTCCTTAATGCTGGCAATGGACATCGAAGGTTCGACATGACCGCAACCGGCAGCATCGCTCCCGTCGACAGCGCGCCGCTGGATGCGTGCGAGCTGGATTATCTGCGTGCGCAAATGTCGACGATCCCGCCACGAATCATCCTGACCGGTGGCCTGCTGGCGGTCGCCACCGGCGCGGCGATGGTGATTGCCGCGCCGGAACTGCATGAGGGCTGGTCGCTGTTCGCCTTCGGCGCGCTGTTTTTGATCGGGCTGGCGTTCACGCTGTCGATCTACAACGACCAGCGCGCGCTGCGCGCGGATGTGGCCGGCGGCATCAAGCTTTGGCGCGATGGCCGCGTGCACGCGATGACGGTGAGCGAGGACAGCGACTCCGGGCGATCTAACTACCGCGTCGAAATCGCTATCGATCCGGCCCCCGACTCCGATATCGATACCGATCCACCGTCGCCGCTGAGCTTCGCCGTTGACTCAAATTGTTATCACTCGATCGCGCAAGGCGACTGCGTCCGTATCGCCTACACGCCGCATCAGGTCGCGCTGTTGAACTTGGTCAACGGCAATCGCGAATGCGTCAGCGTCGCCGGATGCAAACCGGCCATCCCGCCGTCGCCGTAGCGCGTCGCAGGTATTCACGATCTCGGCGCCCGGGTCGCGCCAACTGCGATGCTCGATGAAAGTATTCACTCGACGCACGCATCCATCGCCGCAAACAAGCGCGCGCCGCCGATAGCGCTCAATCCGCTTCCCGCCGCAGCGAGTAGCTGTACGAGTCGGTACGCAGATGCAGGATGGTCTTGCTGGTCGGGACGTAGACGATGCGCACCGCGTCTTCTGGCAGCAGCGCATGGAACAAGCGGGCTTCCACCAGGAATACGATCGTCCGCGGTGGCGATTCATCGACCGTCACCGTGATGAAGCAAGAAGGACTACCGCCTTCGGAACTCTCGGTACGCATGTGACTGATGCGGCCGCGGATGCTGAGCTTGACCCCCGTATCGAGATCGGCCTGCAATTTGTCGTCTTCGTTCGACACGACGAAAACAATCAGGGCCGCCGCCAGCACAGCGGCGGCGACCACGACCGCGATCGCTCCTGCGCCCATGTCCTTCACGTCGGCCAACATCAGTACCGCCACGAAAATCAGGCCTACGCCCAGCAAAGCGACCATTCCGCAGCCGCCCGTCCGCCTCGCGGCCAAGGTATCGCGCTCGTGTTTGTTGAGCGTTCCGGTTTGGCGCTGCGGCGTGTCTTCGATGCTCGCAGCGGCTTCCGGGCGAAGCGCTTCTGACGCCTGCTGGAGATCGGGCTCCGATGGCGCGGACAAGGTTTTCCGCCGCAACGCCCGCGCCGCATCACGCTGCGCCCTGCGCAGCTGCAAACGCGAATCGGCTGAACTGTTGGGCTCCAGCGCGGCCCGCAGAGCCAAGTCCGGCGCGGCGAAATCGTACTCGCATCCCACCGCGACGACGCTGATGACGGTCTTGCTGGCCGGCGCATAGGCGACCCGGACTTGCTCGCCGTATTCAACCTCGAAAAACACGAGGGCCGGCGGGTCGAATTCGAGCGTGCATGGCGGCGTTTCCTCGGTCCGCAGCTCGATGCGGTAGCGCGATTGTTCGCCGTCGTGAGTTACTTTCGCCACCTTGGCCACGGCGAGCCGCTTGATGCCGCCGTCCATGTCGGCCTGAAGGTTCGCGTTGGTGGCCCAGCTGACCAGCGCCGTCAATGCCGCCAGTGCGAGGCCAGCGACTACGGCCACCGCGATCAAGAAAGCGCCGTAACGCTCCCACGTCGTCCATACCATCAACAGCGTGATCGCGACGATCGCTACCGCACCCAACGCGCCGTGCGACTTGAGCGCATCCAGGCGAGCGATCTCGTCCTGGCTCAGCGGCTGCGTCTTGTTTTCGTCGGACGATGCCGTCATGGCGAGGCGCCCGCCCCGACCTTGTCTGGATCCGGACGCCGGCAATAGCGGCCGTGTTCGGTCCTCAACTGAAGGATCGTCTTGCTGAGCGGGACGTAGGCGATGCGCACGAGGTCGTCCTGCTTGACCTGCAGATACAGGCGTTTTTCCACGAAAAACTTGAGCTCGCGCGAGGGCGTTTCGTCGATGGCCACGGTGAGGAAGCCTGGACCGGCGGTTTCTTCGGAGTCCATGCGGATGATGCGGCCCGAGGCGATCAGCTTGATGCCCGCATCCAGATCGGACTGCAGCTTGCCATCCACTTTCAGCATCATGAAACCCACCGCGGCCAGAACCGGGACGACGCACAACGCGAAGATCGCGACCATGCGCATGTCGCGGTATATCCCGACCACGCCACATACGATCGCGATGATCAGGGCCATCGCGCCCAGAAAACCGATGATTCCGCTGCAGCCGTCGCGCATGCTGGCCAATACCGCCAGGTCGTTCGGGTTGAGCGGCCGGGTCCGGACCGCACCCATCGACCCCGGCGCGGCGTCGCCGCCGTCCGCGGCTTGCCATTGAAGATCGTCGACATCGTCGAACCAGTCCGGCATCGGCTGGGTCTGGGACGAGGCTTCATCCGGCGGTGTCGACATGCTGATCCTTCAGGCTGCTTTTTCGCCGGCTTATTCTGCACCGATCCGGCCCGTCGCTCGCGGGCGACGAGAAAAGATCGTTCGATGAAGCGGCGCGGCTCGCGAGAGGTGCGTCCGCGTTCGAACACCGAGCCGCGGCGTACCGGCAAACGGCAGGCGCAGCGGCGATACGCAGCGGCACTTAGGGCGGCGCCAGACCCAACTGCGACAGTTTTCGCGCCATGCCTTCGAGCGTATTGAGCGTATGCAGGCAGCCGCCGTCGGCCCGCCGATAGGAAATCAGGCCGCCATCGACCAGCCACGCGACGAGAATCGCGTCGCGCGCCAAGGCGCTGCGGTGTTCGGACAAGGGGATATCGGAACCGAGCAGGTCCGCCGGCATCAAGGCGGGATCGGCCTGCTTGAGCACGAACCGGCCCGGACAATCGGCAATGTCGGTCCACGGCCACGCCGCTTTCAAGGTCGCGAAATCCATGGCTTCGCTCGGCGCCCCGCCGCGACGACGGGTGCGCGGTCGATTATTTCGCCGGCAGGTACAACAACGGATCGACCGGCTTGGCGTTGTAGCGCACTTCGAAATGCAGCATGTCGCGCGCGGCGCCGCTGCGGCCCATTTCGGCGATCTGCTCGCCGGCCTTGACCAGCTGGCCTTCGTTGACCAGGCGCTTGCGGTTGTGGCCGTAGGCCGACAGCCATTGTTCGTTGTGCTTGACGATGATCAGCTCGCCGTAACCGACCAGGCCGGTGCCCGAATACACCACCACGCCATCGGCCGCGGCGCGCACCGGGGTGCCGCTGGCGCCGCCGATGTCGACGCCCTGCTTGGTCGGTTCGTTGGCGACGTAGCGGCCCAGCAGCGGGCCGTCGGCCGGCCAGCGCCAGCGGATGCCGCTGTTGATCGGCGCGGCCGGGGTCGGCGCGGGCGTGGTGGTGCGCGGCGGCGTGGTGCCGGCCGAGGACGAACCCGAAGACGCCGGCGGGCGGCTGCCGTTGGACGGATACAGGCGCAGGCGCTGACCCGGATACAGGTTGTACGGCGGCGACAGGTTGTTCCAGGCGGCCAGATCGGCGAGCTGGATGCCGTTGTTGGCGGCGATGCGGTACAGGCCTTCGCCGCGCTGCACGGTGTAGGTGGCGCCGTACTTGGGCTTGGACGCCGGCTGCGACGGGGTGGACGGACGCGAGCCGCCAGGACGCGCCGACGAGCCAGGACGGCTGTGGCCGCCGCGCGAGGGCTCGCGCACGACCGTGCTCGAACAACCGATCAGGGCGAGCGCGGCCAGCACGCAAGCGGCCATCGCCAGGGTCGGGGTTCGGGTCGTGTGGGTCATGCCTGTCCTCGTGCCGCGTCGATCGTCGCGCCGATCGCCGCGGGTTAAATCCTGAATTAGGTGCAGCCGTCGCGAACAGTCTGGCGGCAGGCGCGGCTTATTGCTGTGAACGCCACACCAGCCAGGCGATCGCGCCGGCCACGATCAACGTGGCGATCCAGCCGATCGGCTCGATATAGCGCCGCAGCGCCTGCTCGGCGCGTTCGCCGCCGATGCGGATCGCCAACGCAAGCGCGTACACGCGCTTGCCGCGGCCGATCAACATGCTCGGGATGTATTGCAGCATAGGCACGCCGACGATGCCCGACGCCCAGGTGAACACCTTCATCGGAATCGGCATTAAGCCGCCGACCACCAGGAAGGTGAACACCGCCCACGGCGACTCGACCATCTTGGCCTGGACCGTGGCGATGCCCGCCTCGATGCTGGTCAGCATGCCCAGCGAGGCGAACAGCGGCTTGAGCGCTTCGAACGCGTAGTGGCCCAGCGCATACCCGACCAGCGCGCCGGCCATCGAGCCGATCAGGCTCAAGGTCGCGAACCAGAACGCGCGCCGCGGCTGGGCGACGCACATCGGCGCGAGCATCACCTCCGGCATCACCGGAAAGATGATCGCCTCGATGAAGCTCAGGCCGGTGAGGTAGGCCGGCGCGTGCTTGTGCCGGGCCCAGATGATGGTGCGCTCGTAGAGCGGTCCGAAGATCTTCAAATCGTGCCTCTGTCGCGAATCGTGTTCAGTCGATCATGCCCGACAGCAGCGGCACGAACACCACCGGCGCGAGCGTGTGTTGGCTGACGTTGCCGTCGGCGTCCTTGCGCAGCTTGAGCAGCGACTGCGACGAAGCCGCGCCGACCGGCGCGATCAACGTACCGTTGGGCGCGAGCTGGTCGGTGAGCGCGTCGACCAGCGCCGGCGCGGCGGCGGTGACGATGATCGCGTCGAACGGGCCGTTTTCGGGCCAGCCGATGCGGCCGTCGTCGTGCTTGCTGCGCACGTTCAAGCCCAATTGGCGAAAGCGCTTGCGCGCGGTGCGCAGCAGTTCGCCGATGCGTTCGACGGTATGCACGTCCAGGCCCAGCGCGGCCAGGATCGCGGCCTGGTAGCCCGAGCCGGTGCCGATTTCGAGCACCCGGCCGGGAACGCCGTCCTCGAGCAGGGCCTCGGTCATCTTGGCCACCACCCACGGCTGGGAAATGGTCTGGCCGTGGCCGATCGGCAAGGCGGTGTCTTCGTAGGCGCGCATCGCCAGCGCTTCGTCGACGAACAGATGGCGCGGCACGGTGCGGATCGCGTTGAGCACGCGCTCGTCGCGCAGGCCCGATTCGCGCAGGCGCTCGACCAGGCGGTCGCGGACCCGCTGCGAGGTCAGCCCGCTGCCGATCGCCTCGGGCTGCAGACGCATGCGCTGGATCATCGCGACCGCTCCGCGTCCGCCGCCGCGCCATCGAGCGCGCTGGCCAGGCCGCCGACCCAGCTGGCGACCTGCTCCAGGGCTTGATAACGGGTCAGATCGACATGGATCGGGGTGATCGAGATATTGCCGGTGCGCACCGCGTTGAAATCGGTGCCCGGGCCGGCATCGGCCTCGGCGCCGGCCGCGCCGATCCACCACCACTGCCGGCCGCGCGGATCTTGCTGCTGCACGCAGGCTTCGGCGCGATGGCGATTGCCCAGGCGGCTGACTTCGAACCCGGCGATCTGGCTCCACGGCAGATCGGGCACGTTGACGTTGAGAATGGTGTCGGCCGGCAGCGGGTCGGTGCGCAGGCGGGCGATGATCTCGACCGCCGCGCGCGCGGCGCTTTCGTAGTGATGGCCGACGTGGTCGGCGGTCGCCAGCGACACCGCGACCGCGGGCAGACCGAGGAAGCGGCCTTCCATCGCCGCGGCGACGGTGCCCGAATAGATCACGTCGTCGCCCATGTTGGCGGTGTTGTTGATGCCGGACACGACGATGTCGGGTTCGACCTCGAGCATGCCGGTGATCGCCACATGCACGCAGTCGGTCGGCGTGCCGTAGACGCGCCAGGTGCTGTCGTCGAGCTTGCTCACGCGCACCGGCATGTCCAGGGTCAGCGAATTGCTCGCGCCGGAACGGTCGCGGTCGGGCGCGACCACCAGCACCTCGTGACCGGCGTCGCGCAGGCCCTGGGCGAGGATGCGAATGCCGGGGGCGTCGACACCGTCGTCGTTGGAGACCAATACGCGCATGAGACTCCGCAAGTAAAAAGCTGGCAAACCAGCCCCGGATGATACCCGATATGGCCGGCGCCCCCGCGCCGCACGCGGCGGCCGAGCGGCGTTATGATGACCCACGACCGCCGGGACGCAGGTACACAGCACGGCATGGAGTATTGGGATCATATCGATCGCGTGATGCGCGCCAATACGCTGGACGAGGTGAAGTCGTTCACGGCGGCCTACACCAAGGCCATCGGGTTTCAGCATCATGGCTACGCGACGAAACTACGCGAACCGTTGAGCGGTGGCGCCGATTTCCTGTTCTTCGAGGATTTCGACAGCGACTGGTCGAAAACCTATCCGCGCCTGTTCACGCCGCAGGCCGAGCAGACCGATCCGCGTATCGTGATGTCGCGCGAAGGCTATCCGGCGGCGGCCTGGAATTCGCGCGGCCGCACCAACTACGAGCCCCCGGGCGCCTCGTTGGCCCAGCGCACGCGCAAGACCTTGATCCAGGCCGGCGAGTTCGGCCTGCACGGCGGCATCACCGTGCCGAGCTGGTCGCCGTCCACCAACTGGGCCTTCACCACCTTCACCCACAAGGCCGTGCTCGATCCGCGCGAGCTGATCCCGCTGATCGGCGAGTCGGTGTATTTCGTCAGTTGCATGCATGCCGCGATCGATCGCCTGTTGCGTCCGCCGCGCAGCGCGCCGCGCCTGAGCGAGCGCGAGTGCGAAGTGCTGCGCTGGTCGGCGGTCGGCAAGACCTCGTGGGAGATCTCGATGATCCTGCGCATCAGCGAGCGCACGGTGAATTTCCACCTGCAGCAGGTCTCGCGCAAGCTGGGCGTCAAGGGCCGGCGCGCGGCCTGCGCGCGGGCGGTGGCGTTGGGGTTGATCCTGCTTTGAGTCGGTGACGGCGCGCGCGGCGGGGGGTTATGCGAGCCGCCCGGCGCTTTTCGCTCAAATCATCGCGATCTGAAACAAGAGCGTCGGGCTTGAAAGCCCTCCCACAACAGGCCTCGCGGCTTCGAAATCTTTTGTGGGAGGGAGCTTCAGCCCCGACGCTTTTCACTCAGATCACCGCGATCTGAAACAACAGCGTCGGGCTTGAAAGCCCTCCCACAACAGACCTCGCAGCTTCGGAACCTTTTGTGGGAGGGAGCTTCAGCCCCGACGCTTTTCGCTCAGGTCACCGCGATCTGAAACAACAGCGTCGGGCTTGAAAGCCCTCCCACAACAAACCTCGCGGCTTCGGAATCTTTTGTGGGAGGGAGCTTCAGCCCCGACGCTTTTCACTCAGGTCACCGCGATCTGAAACAACAGCGTCGGGCTTGAAAGCCCTCCCACAACAAACCTCGCGGCTTCGGAATCTTTTGTGGGAGGGAGCTTCAGCCCCGACGCTTTTCACTCAGGTCACCGCGATCTGAAACAACAGCGTCGGGCTTGAAAGCCCTCCCACAACAGACCTTGCGGCTTCGGAATCTTTTGTGGGAGGGAGCTTCAGCCCCGACGCTTTTCGCTCAGATCACCGCGATCTCAAGCAAGTGCGTCGGGCCTGCCGGCCCACCCGCAATCAACAGCGCACTCGCCACTTTGCCGAATCTGTCGCTTCGATGACCATTGGCGATGAAAAGCGGTCCGTCCAACCGAATCGGCCGACCAATGCGGCGATAGCGGACGCCGCGTGTTTCGCCGCACACCCGCGTATTCGATACCCATCCTCTCTCGACCCTGCCGCCCTGCCGCCCCGCCGCCCCGCCGCCGCGACGCCCACATCGAGCATGCGCCTGTCAGTTCTTACAGGCGCCGCATCGGTGCCATGCCTTCGCATGCTCAACTTCGCGCCGCGGTACACGTCGAGGCATGCGCGCCTGCGCGAGGGGACTTGCCGACCGACACCGCGGCAGCAAGCTTTCCCCGGTGCCGGCCCGATACCGACGGTCCGCAAGTCCCAAGGAAGGGCCGGGGCTTTTAATGGCGCGACTTTTGACGGCGCAACTTCAATGCAGGTTTTTTGACGTCACGGCTTCGACGGCGCGACCGCCGCCTGCACCGCGGCCCCGCGCCGATTATCCTGTGGCCATGACGCCCCCGCCCGACCGCCCCGATGACGACAGCGACGACGCGGCCCTGTTCCACGCCGCGATCGGCGAGGTCCGCCGCCTGCCCGATGCCGCATTGCCGCCGACCGCGCCCAAGCCGCGGCCGCGCGCGCGCATGGCCGAACGCGACGAAGCGCTGGCGCGCGAGGAATTCCGCCACGCCCTGGACGAGAGCCTGCTCGAAGCCGGCGATGCGTTGAGTTATCGCCGCGACGAACTGCCGCCGCGGGTGTTCGCGCGCCTGCGCCGCGGCGAAATCTCGGCGCAGGAGGAACTGGACCTGCACGGCAGCCCGGCGCGCGAAGCCGAAGCGCTGCTGCGCGCCTTCCTCAACGACGCGCGCGAACACGGCCTGGGCTGCGTGCGGGTGATCCACGGCAAGGGCCGCAACGGCGGCAGCGACTATGTCGACAGCCGCGGTTCGCCGGTGCTCAAGAATCTGGTCGACCGGATGCTGCGCCAGCGCGCGGACATCCTCGCCTTCCACTCCGCGCCGCCCGCGCAGGGCGGCACCGGCGCGGTGCTGGTGTTGCTCGCGCCGCCGCAACGGCGGCGCTGAGCGGCGCGAGGCTTGCGATTACTGGCTCTGCTGGGCTACCGCGCGTTCGCGATTGGGCGGATTGACCCACACCACGCCGATCCCGCGGCGACGGGCGATGCGCTCGACCGTGGCGATGTAGCGATCGTCGCGATTGAGTGTCGGCGCGGCCTGCGGCGCGACGCTGGCGGGTTCGACATAGCTGCTGCGAGCCTGGGTGCCGGCACAGGCGGCCAACCCCAGAACGGACAACGACAGGACGGCAATACGCGATAGAGCGTTCATGACCTGGGCTCCCTGACGTGCATGGAACCCGGTCCCGAAACCGGAGCCGGGCGGCAGCCGGCCCCTGCCGACTGTTACTTGGCTTATACGCCCGCTGAAACCGTGATCCAGTGCCGGCCGATACCACCCGACGAGCGGTCGTTTGAAGGCCGGGATTGGGGATTAGGGAGTGGGGATTCGGTCAGCCGTGGGCGCCCGATTCGATCTCGCCCAGTTCGGCCAGCACCACGGTTGCGTAGGCGCCCGCGGGCAAGGCGAAGCCGACTTCCAGCACGTCGTCCTCGAGCCAGCGCCACGCCGGCGCGTCCGGGCGCAGCCGCAGCGCGCGGCGTTCCTGATCCAGGCCGGCCATTTCCAGGCCCGCGCGCAACGCCGCCGCCTGCTCGCCCTGCAAGGCCGACAGCTCCAGCGCGCGCACTTCGTCCTGGCTGCGCAGCTCGCCGCGGCCCCACAACGGGCCGCTGGGGTGCAGGTCGAATTCGGCCAGGCGCTGGGCCAGGGTGTCGTTCCACGGCTCCGGACCGAACACGCTGCGGCTGCCGGCCAGCGCCCAGACCTCGCCCGCCAGCGGCGCGCCCTCGCGCAGACCGCTCCAACTGCGGTCGGCGACGCGCGCGGCGAGCACCCGATTGAACAATTCCGAACGCGCTGCCGACAGCAGCATGCTGCGCTGCTCGCGGCCCATGCGGCGGCCGGCGAACATCGCCAAGGCATTGGCGAGGTTGTCGCCGTCGCGGCCGAAGCGTTGTTCGCCGAAATAGTTGGGCACGCCGTGCGCGGCGATCTGCGCCAGCCGCGCCTCGATCGCCGCACGCTCGCCTTCGACGTTGCGCAAGGTCAACACGAAGCGATTGCCGGCCAGCGCGCCGCGCGGCAGTTTCTTGGCGTGCCACTGGTGTTCGAGCACGCGCAGGTCGTCGCTTTCCAGCAAGGCCAGATCGGGCGCGACGCGCTTGGGCAGATGCACGCTGAAGCGCTGCATGGTGACCGCGTGGCGGTCCTTCATCCCGGCATAGCCGATACCGACTTCGCCGATGCCGGCCCAGGCCGCCAATCGCTTGGCCGCGAAGGCGGTGTTCATGCCGCGCTTCTCGATGGTCAGCAGCAGATGCTCGCCGCTGCCGCTGGCGGCGAAACCGGGCAGTTCCTCGACCCGGAAATCCTCGGGCGCATTGCGGATGCGCGCGCGCAGCGCGGGTGCGCCGTGGGCGCGCGGCAGGCTGTGCTCGGGCGACGAGGTCGGCTCGGTGCCGGTGCCCGAAGCGTCGTGCGAGGGATCGTGCGAGGTGGGGTCAGGGGAATTCAAGTCGTGCCGATCCGTAAAGAGGTGTCGCGGTGAGGTGGCGTGATCGAGCGGTGTGATCGAGTCGTGTCCGGGACGCGGCGCGCTCAGGCGCGCAGCAGCAGGCACACGGCCATCGCCGCGATGCCTTCGCGGCGGCCGGTGAATCCCAGTTGTTCCGAGGTGGTGGCCTTGACGCTGATCGCGTCGACCTCGACGCCCAGATCGGCGGCGATCGCTTCGCGCATCGCCAGCGCGTGCGGGCCGACCTTCGGCCGCTCGCAGACCACGGTGATGTCGGCGTTGCCGAGGCGATAGCCGCGTTCGCCGATCAGGCTGTTGCAGTGGCGCAGGAACGTGCGGCTGTCGGCGCCGCGCCAGCGTTCGTCGCTGGGCGGAAAGTGCTGACCGATGTCGCCGAGCGCCAGCGCGCCGAGCATCGCATCGCACAGTGCGTGCAGGACCACGTCACCGTCGGAATGCGCGAGCACGCCGCGGTCGTGCGGCACCCGCACGCCACCGAGCATGACGTGGTCGCCGTCGCCGAATGCGTGGACGTCGTAGCCTTGGCCTATGCGCATGGGTTGGGGTCTCTGGGGGTGGAGATGGGAATGGGGAATCGGGAATCGGGAATCGGGAATCGGGAATCGGGAATCGGGAACAGCGTACTCACCTATCGTCATTCCCGCGAAGGCGGGCCCTGCTTTACTTCGGCGAAGCCGAACATCCAGAGTCTTTGGAGTCATCCTTCAAGACCGTCATTCCCGCGAACGCGGGAATGACGGCCTGGAAGGATGGCGCTGAAGCCTTTGTATGTTCAGCTTCGCCAAAGTAAAGCGGAGCCCGTGTTCGCTGGAATGAGGAACTGGTTGGAACGCGCTGAAGTCTCGGTATAGGAGAGCGCAATGGCGCGGCACCCGTCTGATCGATCGGCAACCAAACTAGCGCCAGTCACCCGCGCCCCGCCCTCAACAAAAACTCCGCCAACACCAGATCCGCCGGCGTAGTCACCTTCAAATTATCCTCGCGTCCCTCCACCAACAGCGGCTTCGCGCCGACGCGCTCCATCGCCGAGGCCTCGTCGGTCACGATCACGCCCTGCGCCGCCGCATCGCTCAGCGCCGCGGTCAGCGCGCCGCGCGCGAACGCCTGCGGGGTGAACGCGCGCCACAGGCCGTCGCGCGGTTCGGTCCTCGCGATGCGGCCGGCGTCGGCGCGCTTGAGGGTGTCGCGCAGCGGGGCGCCGAGGATCGCGCCGTCGGCGCCGGACTCGGCCGCGGCGATCAGCCGGTCGATGTCGTCGCCGCGCAGGTTGGGCCGCGCCGCGTCATGCACCAGCACCAGCGCATCGTCGCCGACCCGCGCAGGCAAGGCGCGCAACGCGGCCAGCACCGAATCGGCGCGTTCGCCGCCGCCGACGCAGCGCAGCACCGGTTTGCCGCACAGTTCGGTCCAGCCCGGCCAGCGCTCGTCGTCGGCCGACAACGCCACCATCGCCCCGGCGATGCGCGGATGCGACAGCAACGCAACCAGCGCGTGTTCGATCAGCGGCTTGCCGGCCGCCTGCAGGTATTGCTTCGGGGTTGGCCCGCCGAAGCGCCGGCCGCTGCCGGCGGCGGGAATCACGGCCCAGATCATGCGGCGCTCCAGACGATCATGCGCGACCCGCCTCGACCGGACCGGCTCGCCTGCGCAGGCGACGCCGATCGGATCAATGCGCGGGAGCCGGCGCGGGGTGAGGTTCGGGCGCGGCCGGCGGCAGTTCGACCGGCGGCTCGTCGACCTGTTCTTCCAGGCCCGGCTCGGCGTCCGCGTCGGGCACGTCCTGCACCGGGCCGTTCTGCACCGCGCTGACCGCCGCGGCCGCGTTGGGACCGGGCGCCGACGGCCGCGCTTCGACCACGCGGTAGAACGTCTCGCCCGGCTTGATCATGCCCAACTCGCTGCGCGCGCGTTCCTCGACCGCGGCTTCGCCGGACTTGAGGTCCTCGACTTCGGCCGCGAGCGCGTCGTTGCGCTGCTGCAATCCCTGGTTTTCGCGCACCTGCCCGTCGACCTGGGCCTGCAAGGCCGACACGCCGCCGCCGTTGCCGCCGGCCCACCACAAGCGGTACTGCAGGAAGGCGAGCAGGCCCAGCAGCGCCAGTACCAGCACGCCCAGCCAGCCCCTGCCCGTCTTCTCGCTCATCGTGGCGGACCCGATCGCGCTCAGCGACGCAGCGACACGAACGCGTCGCGGCCGGCGTAGCGTGCCGACGAACCCAGCGCTTCCTCGATGCGCAGCAACTGGTTGTACTTGGCCACGCGGTCGCTGCGGCACAGCGAGCCGGTCTTGATCTGGGTCGCGGTGGTGGCGACCGAGATGTCGGCGATGGTGGTGTCCTCGGTTTCGCCGGAACGGTGCGAGACCACCGCCGCGTACTTGGCGCGGTCGGCCATCGCGATGGCTTCCAGGGTTTCGGTCAGGGTGCCGATCTGGTTGACCTTGATCAGGATCGCGTTGGCCACGTGCTTGTCGATGCCTTCGGCGAAAATCTTCGGGTTGGTCACGAACAGATCGTCGCCGACCAGCTGCACCTTGCCGCCGAGCTTGTCGGTGAGCAGCTTCCAGCCGTTCCAGTCGTCCTCGGCCATGCCGTCTTCGATGGTGATGATCGGGTACTGCGCGGCCCAGTTGGCGAGGAAATCGACGAACTGCTCGCTGGTCAGCCGCTTGCCTTCGCCGACCAGATGGTACTTGCCGTTGTCGAAGAACTCGGTGGAGGCGACGTCCAGGCCCAGCAGGATGTCCTCGCCGGCCTTGTAACCGGCCTTGCCGATCGCTTCGAGGATGGTTTCCAGCGCTTCTTCGTTGCTGCGCAGGTCCGGCGCGAAGCCGCCTTCGTCGCCGACCGCGGTGCTCAGGCCGCGGCCCTTGAGCACCGACTTGAGCGCATGGAACACCTCGGCGCCGGCGCGCAGCGCTTCGGCGAAGTTCGGCACGCCGACCGGCAGGATCATGAATTCCTGCAGGTCGACATTGTTGTCGGCATGCGCGCCGCCGTTGATGATGTTCATCATCGGCACCGGCAGCAGGGCCTGGCGGTCGCCGGCCAGATACTTCCACAGCGGCAGCTTCTTCGACGCGGCCACCGCATGCGCGTTGGCCAGCGAAACCCCCAGCAGCGCGTTGGCGCCCAGGCGGCCTTTGTTCTCGGTACCGTCCAGGTCGATCATGCGGCGGTCCAGGCCCGCCTGATCGGTCGCGTCCAGGCCCTTGAGCGCCTGGGCGATGGTGGTGTTGACGTTCTCCACCGCCTTGCGCACGCCCTTGCCGAGGTAGCGGGTCTTGTCGCCGTCGCGCAGTTCCACGGCTTCCTTGCTGCCGGTGGACGCGCCGGACGGGACCAGGGCCCGGCCGAAGCTGCCGTCGGCCAGGGTGACCTCGGCTTCCAGGGTCGGGTTGCCTCGGCTGTCGAGGATTTCGCGGGCGTGGATCTGGGTGATCGTGGTCATGGGCGGCCAGTCAGAGGGGAGTCGGTTATGGAGAAAATTCTTGGGTTGGGCGCAAGCGTACAGCCGACGGCGGCGCGATGCCGCCTCCTGGGCCGGACCGGATCACAGTTCAGGGTTCATCCGCGATCTGCTCCAACGCTTCCTGCAGCTTCGCCGAAGCCACGCATGAACCGGCGGTCAGCTTGGAGAACTCGACATCGAAGATCGCCACGGCCTTGAGCCGCAACTCCCGCTCGCGCATGGAGTCGCCGTCGGCGCCACTGCCGTACATGCCCAATGCGACGACCAAGGCCCGCGCCTGCGCCTGCGCCTGTCGATCGGCGTCTTTGGCGCGCGCGGCGACCACCCTGGGATCGGACGAGCCGAGCACGCTGGCTGCCTCGCTCACCAGCCGCGGATAACCGCCGCTGGAGACCAGATCGGCCAATGCACGATCCGGCCCCACCCGCTTGATCCAGGGCGAAACGCATTCATGCAGTCGTTGCGACTCCATCGCCGTCACCAGATACCGACGACCCTCGGGATCGAGCTTGGCCAGTTCGGCTTCGCTGAAATCTAGTTTCTGGGCCAATGCGGGCAGCGCGGCCAATGCCAGCATCAAAGCGAAGACGAGCCACGCGAACGGCCTGCGCTTGCGCGCATCGCTCGGCCGTCGAATCGGGTTGAACGTCTTGCCGCCGTCCAATCGCATCAGAAATCCTGTTCCAGGAACCCGTTCTTCTTGGTGATCCGGTCAAGCTCGACCAACGTCTCCAGCAAGCCGCGCATCTTCGGCAGCGGCACCGCGTTGGGGCCGTCGGACAGGGCTTCCTCGGGGCGCGGGTGGGTTTCCATGAACACGCCCGAGACACCGACCGCGATCGCCGCGCGCGCCAGCACCGGCACGAACTCGCGCTGGCCGCCGGACTTGCCGTCCATGCCGCCGGGCAATTGCACCGAATGGGTCGCGTCGAACACCACCGGGCAACCGGTGTCGCGCATCACCGACAGCGAGCGCATGTCGCTGACGAGGTTGTTGTAGCCGAAGCTGGCGCCGCGTTCGCAGGCCATGATCTGCTCGTTGCCGACCGCCTGCGCCTTGGCGGTGACGTGCTTCATCTCCCACGGCGACAGGAACTGGCCCTTCTTGATGTTCACCGGCTTGCCGGCGCGCGCCACGTTCTGGATGAAGTCGGTCTGCCGGCACAGGAACGCCGGAGTCTGCAGCACGTCCACCACCGAGGCGACCTCGGCCAGCGGCGTGTATTCATGCACGTCGGTCAGCACCGGCACGCCGATCTGGCGCTTGACCTCGGCCAGCACCTTGAGCCCCTCCTCCACGCCCGGGCCGCGAAAACTCGTCGCCGAGGTGCGGTTGGCCTTGTCGAAGCTGGACTTGAAGATGAAGGGAATGCCGAGCGCGGAGGTGATCTCCTTGAGCTGGCCGGCGACATCGAGCTGCAACTGCATCGATTCGATCACGCATGGGCCGGCGATCAGGAAGAACGGTTGATCCAGGCCGACGTCAAAACCGCAGAGTTTCATGGTGTGTTTCCAATTGAACAGGGGGCCGCTCAGGGAGCTGGATCACGATGCCGCTCCGGGCGCCGACGTGGCGACCCGGCGACTGCGTCGATGGTTTACCGCTGCGATCACCAGCACGACCACGGTGATCAGCAACAAGGGCACTTCGATCACCAGCGTGCCGAGCACGAACCACGTCGCCATCATCGCGTAGGCGTCGCCCGCGCCGGTGGTTTGCTGCCACTGGTGATACAGCGCCGCGCTCAACAGCGGCACGGCCAGGCAGGCCGCCGCCAGCCAGGCGCCGAGCTTCAGCGCCGTGGACCGGACGGGCGCGGCCTGCGCGGCCGGGGTCATCCCCGCACTTCCTTCAACAGCTTGCCGCCGGCCTTGGCCTCGCGCGCGGCGCGCACGAAGCCGATGAACAACGGGTGGCCGTCGCGCGGCGTGGACAGGAATTCCGGGTGCGCCTGGCAGGCCAGGTACCACGGATGCGCGGCGCGCGGCAGCTCGACCATTTCCACCAGCAGATCGTCCATCGACTTGGCCGAGATGATCAGGCCGGCGTCTTCCAACTGGGTGCGGTAGCGGTTGTTGAATTCGTAGCGGTGGCGGTGACGTTCGCCGACCACGTCCTTGCCGTACAGCTCGCGCGCCAGGGTGCCGGGCTTGATCCGCTGGTCCTGCAGGCCCAGGCGCATGGTGCCGCCGAGGTCGCTGGTTTCGGTGCGGCGCTCGACTTCGCCGGTCGCGGTGCGCCATTCGGTGATCAGGCCGATCACCGGGTGCGGGCTGTGCTTGTCGTTTTCGGAGCTGTTGGCGTTGTCCAGGCCGACCACGTGGCGTGCGTAATCGACCACCGCCGCCTGCATGCCGTAGCAGATGCCGAAGTACGGGATCTTGTTTTCGCGCGCGTATTTCGCGGTCGAGACCTTGCCTTCGAAGCCGCGGTCGCCGAAGCCGCCCGGCACCAGGATGCCGTCGACGCCCTTGAGCGATTCCACCCCGTCGCGCTCGATCTCGCTGGATTCGAGCCACTTCAGCTTGACCTTGGTGCGCTGGCGCAGGCCGCCGTGCTTGAGCGCCTCGGACAGCGACTTGTACGCGTCCTGATGGTCGATGTACTTGCCGACCACGGCGATGGTGACCTCGTCGACCGGATGCTCGCTGGCGTCGACGACTTCGTTCCATTCGGCCAGATTGGCCGGGCCGGGCTGCAGCCGCAGGCGATCGAGCACGATGGCGTCGAGTCCCTGCTCGTGGAACCACTGCGGCAGCTTGTAGATATTGTCCAGGTCGACCGCCGAGATGACGGCTTTTTCCGGCACGTTGGTGAACAAGGCGATCTTGCGGCGGTCGCTGTCGGGCAGCGGCTGCTCGCTGCGGCACAGCAGCACATCGGGCTGGATACCGATCGAGCGCAGTTCCTTCACCGAGTGCTGGGTCGGCTTGGTCTTGAGCTCGCCGGCCGCGGCGATGAACGGCACCAGGGTGAGGTGCATGAACAAGGCGTGCTCGGGGCCGCGCTCGGTGCGCAGTTGGCGGATCGCTTCCAGGAACGGCAGCGACTCGATGTCGCCGACCGTGCCGCCGACCTCGACCAGGGCCACGTCGAAGCCTTCGGTGGCCTCCACGATGCAGCGCTTGATCTCGTCGGTGATGTGCGGGATCACCTGCACGGTGCCGCCGAGGTAATCGCCGCGGCGTTCCTTGCGGATCACGTTCTCGTAGATCCGGCCGGTGGTGATCGAGTTCTTGCGGCTCAGGCGCGTGCGCAGGTAGCGCTCGTAATGGCCCAGGTCCAGGTCGGTCTCGGCGCCGTCGTCGGTGACGTAGACCTCGCCGTGCTGGAACGGGCTCATGGTGCCCGGGTCGACGTTGATGTAGGGGTCGAGCTTCATCATCGTCACGCGCAGCCCGCGCGCTTCGAGGATGGCCGCCAACGAGGCCGCTGCGATGCCCTTGCCCAAGGAGGACACCACGCCGCCGGTGACGAAAATCAGGGGAGTCATGGATTTTGCTGCCGCTGGAAAGCCGTAGTTTACAGGGCCGAAGGTGAAGCCGCGACTGCTTGACGGACGCCACCGCGCATGAATGAGCCGGCGGCGGCGCCGAACTGATGGATTCGGCCCGATTTTTCTCGCCGGGCCCCGGCCGCGGGCCCGACGGTTGCGGCCCATTCGCCCATGCGTGCGGCGCAAGCGGCCCGATCAGGCCAGGGCCGGTCGCTTCAACGAGCCGGGACTTCGATCTGGACCCAACGCACAGGCAGTTCGGGGTGCGCCGCGACCAGTCGCTGGATCGCGGCGGTGGCATCGCCGCACTGCGCGCAACCGGGTGTCAGGAACTGCAAAAACAGCAGCCCTCCGGGCGGCGCGCGCATGGGCTCGGCGTGCGGAAGCAGCCGGCCTATTTCGCACTGACCCAGCCATGGAACTCGGTAAAACTGCCGATCGACCACCTCGCCCCAATACGCCTCATCGCGCAGGCGCTCGAAGGTGGGGTCGTCCGACCACCACGTATTTTCTGCAACCGGCTCGGTGATGTGCTCGCCGCCGGCCCCGAAAATATACAGGGGCGGTACCGACCGGTCCTTGCCGGGCGATAACGACGCCACCAGCCTGACAGCGTAGGGGTCGTCCGACCACCACGTATTTTCTGCAACCCTGGCTCGGAGTGATGTGCTCCCGCCGCCCCTGGCCCCCCCGGGCCCACCCCACCCCCCCCCGACAGAAAAATTTAAACCCAAAAGGGGTGGTCCGGGGGTGGGGGGTACCGACCGGTCCTTGCCGGGCGATAACGACGCCACCAGCCTGACAGCGCGTCCCGGGGCGCCCGGACCATGCGTCGCGGGACCGGCCGTATCCAGGGCGGCCGGGGTCGCCGGATCGCCCGGAACACCCGAGCAACCCGCCAGCCAGGCCTTGTCGGCGGCCTTCGGATTCGACGCACAGGCCGCCAACAGGCATACGGCCCCGGCGGCGACCATGGCCCACAGGACATTCGCGAATCGACCTGCCCGGATTGTTTTTCGCATCGGCTTAATCCTCGCTCGCGCAGGCCGCGAATTGTGCGCCCCGGCCCTGCAGCAGTTCGCGCAGGATCGAACGGTGGCAATGCGATTCGTCCTGGCAATAGCAGCCGACCGAGAAATCGCTGTGATGCGACAGCGTCGCCAGCAGTTCGATCGCATGACTGGCGTCGGGCGCGGCCATCTCGGCCCTGTACTTGCGCGCGAATGCGTTCCACTGCGCCGGCGTCTGCGCGGCCTGCGCCTGCTTCATCGTTTCCAGGCTCGGCGCGAGGTTGGGAAACCACACGTCGTACCAGTCCCGCGAAGCGAACTCGGCCTTCGGCACGCCGCGCGGCGGCCGCCGTACGGTACCGATGCGGATGCCTTCGCCGGCGGCGCGCGGGCTGCCGAGTCTGACGATGCGAATGGCCATGGCATGACTCCTTGAGGTCGGCGCGAACGATGGACGATACATACGGCCAGCAAGTCAGGCCGCGTCAGGCGTTGCCGCGACGCTGCCAGTGAAACGGTTCGATCGCAAGGCGGGTGTCGATATCGCCGGACCACTGCGTCTGCAGTCCCGCTTCCCGAAGCGAGCGCTGGACGATCTCGGCCACGGCAAGCGACTGCGCAGCTTCACCGTCGAAAGCGCCGAACGCCAGATACAGCCGCTGCGTTTCCAACACCGCCTCCACGTCTTGCTGATGATAAAAACACCAGCCCACGAACTCAGGCGCATCGATCTCGGCGTCGTGGAGGGCTTGGCTTACATCGCAAAGCCCGTCCTGCATCGTGTAGCCGGCATTGTGCAGGGCGATCACACCGCGCCCGGTCAAGGCGACGAACGCCATCGCGAGGCGATCGTTGTCGGTGGTGGCCGGCCATTGCCGCTCGGCGTCGCGCTTGCGCCGCATCTGCTCGCCGATCCGCGCACGCAGCCAGTCGCGGTCGAGGTCGTGCTCCCAATCCCATGCTTCGACGATATGTTCGAAGATCTCGCTTTTTTTCTCGAAGCCACCCCAGACCAGGGCGTCGATCCGCGCTTGAGTCAACGCGAGCACCTCTTCGCCGGACACCTGCGTGCCGACTTCACCGGGCGAAGGCTTCAACCCGGCCGGCACCGGTTCGTCCAGCGCGGACTCGGCCGACGGATGCGAGAAAATCGATAGCAGCCGCTTCCAGATCGTCATGTCGCGGACCCTTGGGATGTCAGTAGAACCCTGCCCTATCCGCGTACCGGATGGCGAACTCATTGGCGACACCGGCGCCTCGGACGCGTGACTGCTACATCCGCCGAGCCAGAATCACCCGCGCCTGTTCCAGCAATCGCGCCGACGGACGCGCCGGATCGGGCGCCTTGATCATGCCGAACAGGTTGCGGCCCAGTTGCACCGGCGTGATGATCAGTCCCCACGGGATCCCCCACCATCCCGCCAGCAGGCTGATGGTGAAATCGCCCGCCTGCGCCTTGATGCCGCACTTGCGGCAGGAAATTCTCGGCGAACTCCTCCAGCTCGAGAACACCAGCGCCGACCACACCTGATGCGAGACGTGGATATCCACCGGCCCGCCGCCGTTGCATTGGGGACACGGGCCGCCATGGATCTTCGCGGCGAACATCATCGCCTCCGAATCGGGCACCTGGGCCGCCTGCGAAAAGATGCGTCCGTTCTGGGCGCAGCGATCGCTGCAAAAACGCAGATTGCCGACCTGCTTGCCCCCGAACAGGACCGTGCTTCCACACGTGCCGCACGCTGCCATACCGCCCCCTGAAAAGTGAATTCGTCGAATGCGTCCGGCTAGAGCGCCGCGCCCCCCGCGCGACGCTCCGCACGTCATGGTGCGGCCGCAGGTCACAGTTTATCGCCGCCACGCGAACTTCCAATGCCGGCGACTGGGCGCGAATCGCCATCCGGACGAGGCAATCCGCGGCGACGCGAACGATTGCGGATACCCGAGCGATGTCCCCCGTCGGCAGTGATCGCGCGGCCGCCGATGCCTACTCGATCACCCCGAGGATGGGCCCGAGCCTGGAGCGGGCGTCGTACCGCTTCAGCTCGGGCGCATACAGGCTCGACACGGTGCCATCCAGGTACAAGGCATCGGCGCAATGCAGGGTGTCGCGAAAATAAGCGGCGAATTCGTACAGATTGACCGCCGTGTCGCTGATCACCAGCAACACGATCCCGTCTTTGACCGCGATGCCGTTGCGGATATGCCGCGATTTCGATTGCGGATCGAAACCGGGGTGGATGCGGCCGTCCTGCAACAGCAACGGGCCGGACTGGGTTGCCAGGCGCACGCCCTTGGACAGCGCGGGATAACGCGAGGATTCCACCACCCGCGCACCGCTGTCGGACAGCAGGAACACGCCGTTGGGCTTGAGATAGAAATTGCCTTCGCCGTCGCGCAGATTGAGCGGCGCCAGCTGCCTGCCGTCGGCGACGAACAGGCCGACCGGCGAATAATCGGGCTCGTACATGCCGGCATTCATCGCGTAACGCAGGCGTTGGCCGCGCGCGGCCAGCCAACTTTGCAGGCGCGCGGCACTGTGCAGCGGCCGATCGTGTTCGTCGCGCAGATACAGCGCCAAGGCCTGCGTGCGCGGATCGACCCGCACCACGGTATAGCGCGGCTCGCGCGCCAGCGCCGATGCGCCGATCAGCCACCCCAGCAACAGGCACAGCGCGGGTCCGAGGCGATGGCTCACAGGCAGACTCCTGTCCGATTGGCGGCGGCCGATGCGGCAGCCCGCCTTGCTCGGGGCAAACGTAGCAGGTCGCGACACCCGCCGACCCGCCCGAGCGCCAGTGGGTTAGCGGCGGCGATGGCGAAAGGCGCCGGTTAAATCGCGCCCATAAAAATGCCCCGGCGAACCGGGGCACTTGCGAATATGCGAGACGACGCCGGCGAAGGCTTACTTATCGCCTTCTTCCTCCGGCTCCACGCCGCGGTCGCCGGACTTCTTCTTTTCCGCGTCGGCCTTCTTCTTGGCCTCGGCCTTCTTCGCGTCCTCGGCCTTCTTGGCGTCTTCGGCCTTCTTGTCGGCCTGCGGGTCCTGCTGGGCGAACGCGGCGGGCGCGATCAGCACGGTCAGGGCGGCGGCAACGACGGCGGGCAGCAACAGCGAGCGAATCTTCATGGTGGACTCCTGACAAGTGAAACCGGCGCCGGGCCGGCGCGGGACGCGCCTGGCCCTGGTGGGGCGGTCGGGACAGGCAGCGCCTGCATCGACGCCGCGAACCCTAGCCCCGCCACCCTCGCTGCGGCCTGAACGAGGGGGTCCGGTCGGCCGGGGCGCCGCGGACCTGCTGGGATATGAGGCTGAGTGCGCGCGACTTCAACGATGCCGGCGCCGCAAGGGCCGCGCCTCAATAGCGCGCGCCGAACATCCCCGTCACCGACTGCATGGCAGTCCGCCAGCGTCCCAGCAGGGCGTCGTCGGCCTGCTCGTCGTATTCGCGCACCGCCAGCAGCAGGCTGTTGATCCAGTACGGGTACAGCCCCGGTGCGACCGGGGTACGGCCGCGCCGGCAGTGCGCGTCGGCCATTTCCTCGCAGGTCCGCCGCACCACCGCGCTGCCGGCGGCGTGGAAGATCGCCACGCTGATGCCGCGGCGCAGCGCCAGCCGCTGTTTCTGGAAATCGGTGCGTTCGAACAGCGGCGCCACGTCCGGGTGGCTGGCCATGAAAATCTCGTAGAACCGTTCGATGAAGCCCTTGCGGACCAGACAGCGTCCGTAGCTTTGCTGCAAATCGTCGTAGGTATCCTGGACCGGCACGGTGCCTCCTGCATGGGTAAACGGCGCGCAGGATGCCTGCGCCGGATCAGGTCCGGGCATGCCGAAAACCGCCGTTGGATCGCACGCGTGGGCCTCGCCGCGACCGGCCGGGCGGCGCGTTGGCGCCACGTTCGCGCCGTGCGCCGCCGATTTCGACCTGCCTGAACGACGATCGCCGCAAGAGCCCGGCCGCGTCGCCGAAACCCGTGCGACGATCGGACGCAGCCCGGCCAGGCCCACTGGGCGGCCCTCAGCACGACGAGCACCGCGCGCCGCGGCACCCGCGACGCCCGCCGGCGCAAGGGTCGCAGCCGGCGAGACGCCGACCCGGCACGCTTTTCCTTCGCCCATCGCCCCGGCCGGCTTGACCACCTAGCCCGCCGTCTTCATCCTCGCCGCTCCGAACCCCACGGCCAGACCCAACAGTTAATGAGCAGTCGCTATAACGCCGCCGACATCGAAGTCCTTTCCGGCCTGGACCCGGTCAAACGCCGCCCGGGCATGTACACCGACACCAGCCGGCCGAACCACCTGGCCCAGGAAGTCATCGACAACTCGGTCGACGAGGCCCTGGCCGGCCACGCCCGCAGCATCGAGGTGATCCTGCACGCCGACGGCAGCTGCGAGGTCTCCGACGACGGCCGCGGCATGCCGGTCGACATCCACCCGGAGGAGAAAGTCCCCGGCGTGGAGCTGATCCTGACCCGCCTGCACGCCGGCGGTAAGTTCAGCAACAAGAACTACACCTTCTCCGGCGGCCTGCACGGCGTCGGCGTCAGCGTGGTCAACGCGCTGTCCAAGCTGGTCGAAGTGCACATCAAGCGCGACGGCAACGAATACCGCATGACCTTCAACAACGGCGACCGCGCCACCCCGTTGGAAGTGGTCGGCAGCGTCGGCAAGAAGAACACCGGCACCCGCGTGCGCTTCTGGCCCGACGGCAAGTACTTCGACACGAACAAGTTCAACCTGCGCTCGATCAAGCACATCCTGCGCGCCAAGGCGGTGCTGTGCCCCGGCCTCAACGTCAAGCTGTTCGACGAAGCCACCGGCGAACGCACCGAGTGGTATTACGAGGACGGCCTGCGCGACTACCTGTCGAGCGAATTGCGCGACGGCCAGCCACAACGCGAACTGCTGCCGCCGGACCTGTTCGTCGGCCA
Source organism: Lysobacter capsici (assembly GCF_018732085.1). NCBI lineage: Bacteria > Pseudomonadati > Pseudomonadota > Gammaproteobacteria > Lysobacterales > Lysobacteraceae > Lysobacter > Lysobacter capsici. Next base: position 4,209,971 of record NZ_CP076103.1, read on the forward strand.
GCTCAAGAAAGAAAACGAAGTGGCCGACTGGGCCGTGGCCTGGGTGCCGGACGGCGAGCTGACCCAGGAAAGCTACGTCAACCTGATCCCGACCGCCCAGCACGGCACCCACGTCAACGGCCTGCGCACCGGCTTCACCGACGCGCTGCGCGAGTTCTGCGACTTCCGCAACCTGCTGCCGCGCGGCGTCAAGCTGGCGCCGGAAGACGTGTGGGACCGGGTCGCCTTCGTGCTCAGCATCAAGATGACCGACCCGCAGTTCAGCGGCCAGACCAAGGAACGCCTGTCCTCGCGCCAGGCCGCCGGTTTCGTCGAAGGCGCCGCGCACGACGCGTTCTCGCT